>MNXW01000064.1 GCA_001871515.1 Comamonadaceae bacterium CG2_30_57_122 | reverse complement strand
AACGCGACTTTTTGGCTCAACAGGGCTGTCACGCCTACCAGGGTTACTACTTCAGTCGGCCAATTCCGGTCGACCAATTCGAAACATTGAGCCAACGATTTAAACCCATAGATTCCCTCGACATATCAACGCTCTAACGTCCAGGTTCAACAAGGACACCCCAAAGCATGAAACATGCGTGCCCTGCGTAGGGCGGGTTTCAACCCGCCATGGCCGACTGAAGTCGGCCCTACGACACTGAAGTCGGCCCTTCGACACGCCATTCCTGTCAGTTGTGGGCGTTGTTTCACGCTAACATCATCACCATGCTCCCCCCCGTCAAGCCCACCACACCACACGCGCGCGCTGCCAATTCCGTGTCTGACCCGGTGATCGACACCTTCATTGATGCCCTGTGGCTGGAAGAGGGCTTGTCTGGCAACACGTTGGCCGCATACCGACGCGATTTGACGCTGTTTCAGGCCTGGCTGGCCGCTTTAACCCGTAAACAGGGGCAACTGATGGCGGTGAGCGAAGACGATCTCAACCACTACTTTGCCGACCAGCATGCCACCACCAAAGCCACCACCGCCAACCGCCGCTTGACGGTGTTCAAACGGTTTTTCCGCTGGGCGTTGCGTGAACGCCTGGTGCTGGTTGACCCCACCCTGAAATTGCAGGCCGCCAAACAGCCATTGCGCATGCCCAAAACCCTGACCGAAGCCCAGGTGGAAGCGCTGCTGAATGCGCCAGACACACAAGAAGCCCTGGGGGTGCGCGACCGCACCATGCTGGAGCTGATGTACGCCAGCGGCTTGCGCGTGAGCGAACTGGTGGGGCTGAAAGTGCTCAACGTCAGCTTGAATGAGAACGTGCTGCGGGTGTTTGGCAAAGGCAACAAAGAACGCCTGGTGCCGTTTGGTGAGGTGGCCAGCCAGTGGCTGCAACGCTACCTGGCACAGCCGCGTGCCGAATTGCTGGCCGGACACCAGAGCGAGGCGCTGTTTATCACCCAACGCGGCACGACACCCGGCACGGCCATGAGCCGCGTCATGTTCTGGATGCTGGTGAAAAAGTACGCGGCTCGGGCGGGTATCACCGCGCCGCTGTCACCGCACACGCTGCGCCATGCGTTTGCGACCCATTTGCTCAACCACGGGGCCGACTTGCGTGCGGTACAGATGCTGCTGGGGCATGTGGACATTTCCACCACCACCATCTACACCCATGTGGCGCGTGAGCGGCTGAAAACCCTGCACGCAAAACACCATCCCCGGGCGTGATGCGCTGCGGGCTTATTTTGCAGAGAACACGGTTTCGGCCCAAGCCAGCGCTTGCAGATGCGCCCAATTGACCTGGTGGTCGGTGAGTTGCAAGGCTTCTGTGGTTTCGGCAAATGCAACGTCGTCCACGTTTTCGCAGGCCAGGGTGAGCCTTAAAAACGGAGCCAACAACCCGCTGTCGTGCAGCAGCGCATCGGTGACGCTTTGGGGCAATGAAATGGTGTCAATCACCTGCACCAGCGGCAGGCCAACCATGGTGTCGAGCAGCGAGAATATCCCCACCACAAAGGCGTTGTCGCATTCTTCCTGGGGCAGCAACTCGGCGGCCAGCAGCTCCATCAAACGCCCACGCACAATGGCCGCATGCCCCACTGCTGGTGAGCCGCCACCGGCTTGTGACGTGGTCATCAGCAGCGCGGCCCAGCGGAACAATTTTTTTAGCCCCAGCAGCATCACCGCATGGCGAAACGAGGTGATCTCGCAGCTCAAACCAAAGCCGGCGGAGTTGATGAAACGCAGCAGGTTGTAAGACAGCGTCGGGTCGCGTTTGAAGACTTCTTCAATGTCGGCGGTGCTGGCCTGTTTGCGCACCAGGTTGATCAGCTGGATGATGGCGGCTTGCGCCGGGCGAATGGCCTGGCCGTGGATCAGCGTCGGCTTGGCAAACCAATAGCCCTGAAACAGCGTGCAGCCCAGCTTGGCCGCTGATTCATATTGCGCCACCGTCTCGACTTTTTCTGCCACCAGCCGGGCCGGGGTGGTGCGGCTGGCAAGGCCTACGGCCTGCGCAAAAGCTTCGGCTGAAAGCTTGCTGATGTCGAATTTAATAAACGAGGCCAGGACTAGCCAGCTGGCGTACTCGGGAGCCAGCACCTCCACATCAAACGCCAGTTTGAAGCCGCGTTTGTGTACCGAGATCAGCGTCTGGCAATAGGTTTCAATGTCTTCAGCGCTGGATTTGTCCAAGGGCAAAGGGGGCACCTCCAGCACCACCCGTTCGGGCTCAATCAGCTCCAGGTGGCCACCGGCCAGTGTTTGGTGTGTGCAATTGATAAAAATGATGTTGCTGCCACTGAGCACTTCGCTGTCGGCATTGGAGAGCAGGTTGAACAGCAAGGCGGCATCGCTGGCGGCACTGAAGTTCTGGCCGTTTAGGGAACGGTCAAACAGTTCGTAGCCAAAGATGGCTCGCTTGGCATCCAGAATCGGCTGGCGGGCGATGCCCATCAGCGCTGGTTTGGCGGTGGTGCTGTGGGTGGGGGCAGAGGTGTTTGGCATAGGGGGTGATTGTGCGGTATCCACTAAGGGCTTGTTCATGAATAAGCTGTGCATTTGGTCGTCGGATTTGGGATGCAATGCAAGGCGCAAAGCGTGCCGCGCAGCGCTGCTGCACAAGCGATTTGAAACAAAGCAGTTCTCCCAAAACTGGCGCGCCAAATGTGCATGTTATTTGTGAACAAGCCCTAAGGTTAACAGTGCGGGTCAGGCAGCTTCCATGGCGGCTAATTCTGCCTCGGTAAAGCCGGCTTTGCGCCGGGCTGGCATATTGAACGGCCCCTTCAACACAGGTGCCTGATAGCGCACCACCAGGTCGTTGTAGGCGGTCACCGGTTCCAGTTGGCGCTTTGCGCACAGCCAATGAAACCAATGGTTGCCAATGGCCACATGGCCAATTTCGTCACGCAAAATGATGTCCAGAATTTTGGCCCCGGCCTGGTCGCCCACAGACACCAGACGGTTGCGTACTGCCGGGGTGGCATCCAGACCACGGGCTTCCAGCGTGCGCGGCACCAGTGCCATGCGAGCCAGCAAGTCGCCTTTGGTGCGCTCGGCCATGTCCCACAGGCCATCGTGGGCTGGAAAGTCGCCATAGGCAAACCCCATGCCGACCAGGTGCGCATGCAGCAGCTCAAAGTGCAGGGCTTCTTCTTGCGCCACGCGCCACCAATCACGGTAAAACGCATCCGGCAGACCGGCAAAACGCCACAACACGTCCAGCGCCAGGTTGATGGCGTTGGCTTCGATGTGGGTCAGGGCATGGATCAGTCCGGCGCGGCCTTCCAGTGTGCCAACCGCGCGGGTTTTGAGTTGGGACGGGTGCAGCAGGAGCGGGCGCTGTGGCCGTCCCGGTAACTGCGCGGGCTCGGGCAGGTGTTCTTGCAGTTCCCAAAGACACTGGCTTGCATCCAGCGCGCGCACCTGCGCTGCTTTGTCCTGGGTGGATGCCATTTGCAACAGGCGCAGTGCCTGGGTGCGCAAGCCACCACCCCGGTCTGGATTTGGGGGCTTGTCGCAGGGGATGGGGATTGTGCGCATCATCCTAGATTCCTCAGTTGGCCGCTTGTTTTCTTCAATAAGTGCATATGAACATTGAATATTTCAGTCTCAGTCAGACTCACCTTTTGGGTGATAGCGCTACGCACCCGCTTGAGCCGCTGGCAACGCGCCTGGGGTCGTTGCTCCTCCTTGCGGGCAGTAGCCCGCTACGTCGTCACGTCTACCCAGCCGCGCCGCCAGCAGTCCACTCGGGTGCGTCCCTAGGATCATGGTTTCCCTACAATTCTAGGCAACTCAATGGCAAAGGACGATCATGGCAATTTATGAAGTGGATGGCATCACGCCGCAAGTCGCAGAGTCGGCCTGGGTGGCGGACAGCGCCGAGGTGATGGGCGACGTGGCGCTGGGCGAAGAGGTGAGCATCTGGTTTGGCGTGGTGGTGCGTGGCGACACATCGGCCATCCGCATTGGCAACCGCACCAACATCCAGGATGCAAGCGTGCTGCATTCAGATGTGGGTATGCCGTTGACGATCGGCTGTGGGGTCACGGTGGGTCACAAAGCCATGCTGCACGGTTGCACCGTGGGCGACGACAGCCTGATCGGCATTGGTGCGGTGGTGCTCAACGGAGCCAAAATTGGCAAAGGTTGTCTGGTGGGCGCGGGCGCGCTGGTGACCGAAGGCAAAGCATTCCCCGATGGTTCCATGATCATCGGCAGCCCCGCCAAGCTGGTGCGCAGCCTGACCCCCGAGCAACTGCAGGGCTTGCGCCACAGTGCCGAGCATTACGTGGCCAACGCCAAACGCTTCAAGGTCAGCCTGAACAAAATTGCCTGATAGGAACCACACTTGTCTGAAATTCATAAATTCATTTTTGACGGCCTGCCGGTGCGCGGAGCCGTGGTGCGCCTGACCGATGCGTGGGTGGAAATTCTGCGCCGCCGTGCCAGCAACTCCACCCACGGCGCTTACCCGCAGCCGGTGCAAAACCTGCTGGGCGAGATGACCGCCGCAGCGGTGCTGATGCAGTCCAACATCAAGTTCAATGGCTCACTGGTGCTGCAGGTGTTTGGCGACGGCCCGGTCAAGCTCGCGGTGGTGGAGGTGCAAAGTGACTTTGCCTTGCGCGCCACAGCCACGGTCAATGGCGCTGTGCCAGAGGATGCCAGCCTGAGCCAGATGGTCAACGTGGGCAACGAGGGGCGCTGCGCCATCACGCTCGACCCCAAAGACCGCCAGCCGGGCCAGCAGCCCTACCAGGGCGTGGTGCCGCTGTTTGGTGACCATAAAGAAAAACTGGAAAAGTTCAGCGATGTGCTGCAGCACTACATGCTGCAAAGCGAACAGCTTGACACCACCCTGGTGCTGGCGGCCAATGACCAGGTGGCCGCTGGCCTGCTGATTCAGCGCCTGCCCATGGCTGGTGAGGCCAATTTGTCAGGCACGGCTCGCCAGGCCGATGAAGACCAGATTGGCCTGAACGAAGACTACAACCGCATTGCCGTGCTGGCCTCCAGCCTCAAGCGCGAGGAGTTGTTGACGCTGGATGTGGACACCATCCTGCAGCGCCTGTTTTGGGAAGAAACACTGTTGCGCTTTGAACCTTTGCAGGGTGAAACCGGACCGCATTTTTCTTGCACCTGCAGCCGCGAGCGGGTCAGCAAGATGATCAACGGCCTGGGGGCCGAGGAAGCGCACAGCATTTTGCAGGAGCGCGTTGACATTGAAGTGGGTTGTGATTTTTGCGCTGCGCAATACCGCTTTGATGCGGTCGATGTGGCGCAAATCTTTCGCCAGCCAGGTGAGCTGCCACCCGCCGGTGAACAGGTGCATTAAGGCCAAGGCCTTGATGCGTTCAGATCAGCTGATCGTCGTGGCTTAGCGCCTCGTCCAGACGGGTCATCAGGCTGCCCAGGCGTTGAGAGGTTTCACCTGATGCCGGGGCTGCACTGGCTGCCGTGCCCGGCAGCGTGCGTTGCACATGCTGGTCAGCCAAGTCAAATGCCAGGTTGAGGGCGGCCAGCACCGCGATGCGGTCACGGGCGCGCACCTTGCCGGCATCGCGAATTTTGCACATGGCGGTGTCCACTTTTTCAACCGCATCGAGCAAACGTGCTTCGCCACCGTCCGGGCAACCGAGTAAATAGCTCTGCCCCATGATCTGAACTTCGAGTTGTTTCATGCGTGTCCTTCAGGTGTACCGGCCTGTGAAAGAGGTTGACTTTGGGGCATGCCCGGCAGGCGCTCCAGCAAGGCATCCACCCGTGCACGTGCTGCACTAAGGCGGCTTTTGAGCGAATCTCGCTCTTGCGTCAGGGCTTCAATTTGCTGACTAAGAATTGCATTGGTGCGCGTGAGTTCTTCATAGCGCAGCAGCAAACGCTCCACGCGCTCGGTGATTTGGTCGATTTGGGTGTGTTCCGACATAGGGTCGCATTGTAGGGTTTGGTCAAGCTGACCCGGCTAGAATCCGTGCCGTTGGTGCTCGCGGTGTGGTTCACACGCCGCAGTTCAACGGGAAGCAGGAGGGTAAGCCCGGCAAGGGCAAACCTAACCTGCGCTGCCCCCGCAACGGTAAGTGGACGAGCCGCAAGGCTCCGCTTTCATCCAGGCCACTGAGTGTCGTCAAAAGACATTTGGGAAGGCGATGAGGGTTGACTCCACCAGCCCGGATACCGGCCAACACGGTGGCTGTGCGCTTTTTTAATGAAAGTGTGCAACCGTGACGCTCATGCACTGTCGGGGACGACG
>MNXW01000045.1 GCA_001871515.1 Comamonadaceae bacterium CG2_30_57_122 | reverse complement strand
CGGTAGGCATCAAACGCGGGACCCAGGGCCGCTTTCAGGCGGCGTTCCAGTTTGGACTTGCGGGTGGAAAAATAGTCGCCATCCATGCCATCTTTCAAGGCGCGCTCGGTGCCCTCAATGTCAGCCATATTGCCGGTGATGCGGCGGTACTCGCGCAAATAGCGCTGTGCCCAGAGGGGGTCGGGCACGCCTTTGGTGGGCGCACCCAGGGGTTCGTTGCCAGCCAGGGTTTCACGGGCAAATACCGCCAGCAGCGCCAGTTCAGCCGGTGGCAGGGCAATGTTGCGCCCGCCGGCCAGAATGCGTTGGCGTTTTAAATCGAGCATCAGTTCTGCCGGTGCCAGCGCGGCGCGCGCGGCGGCCACGGTGTCGTTGAAGCTGGCCACCCCGGCCAACAGGTTGGTGGGCAGGCCGTGGCGCAGTCTGACAAAGGGGATTTCAGCCAGTGTGACCTGCGCCATGGCTGTGTCGGCCAGTTGCCCGTCGCGCGTTTGCAGCACGCGGCTGTAAGGCGTGGGGTAGAAAAAGTCGTAGCTCGACTCAAAGGGTTCGCTCACCAGCACATGGCTCAGGCGGTCTTGTGGCCGGCCAAACAAGCTTAGCGCGTAGCCCAGATAAAAGCCCATGGTCTTGCGGCCACCAGCAATTGAGGCGTGCAGCGCGCAACCTGAGTCGGCGGTGATAGAGCGCACTTGCGCCGTAATAAAGTCGGCTGCCGCACGGTTGTCGGCGGGGGTACGGATGTCGTTCATGGGTTGGCCGTGGGCGTCGCGCATGGTGTGGATGCAACTGCGGTCAAAGCGCACGCCGGGCAGGTGGTAGTCGGCGCAGAGTCTATGAAACCAGCCCAAGTCGTCGCTGAGCAGCGAGAGTTCAGCGCGGCGTGCCCCTTCGGCGCTGGTGATCAGGTGCACTTCGGTCGGCACAAAGGGGGCAAATTCGTCAGCCGCCAAGGCGTAGAGCGTTTCGGTGACGATTTGCGGTGTCAGGCCGCTGACAGCCAGCAAAATGCGCCTCGAAAAGTTGGCAGGTTCGATGGGGTGCGTTTGTGGGTTGACGGCGGTTGAGTTCATGCATGGCAGTTTAGGCTGGCTTAACTCATTTGTATGTTGTGGCAAGCTTGCCATAGCCCGTTGGGTGAGGGTTGATTTGTTAATTGGATAACATGACCGACAAACCGCTGTTTAGACATTGCCCATGATTGCTCCCACCCCTCTTGCCCTTGCGGTTACCGATGACGCGCCACAGATTCGTACGGGTCAGTTTGTCAGCTTTCCAGATTCGCCGTTTGAGTTGTACCAGCCCTACCCACCAGCCGGTGACCAGCCCGAGGCTATCAACCAGCTGGTCGACGGTGTCCAAGACGGCGAGGTGTTCCAGATATTGCTGGGGGTCACCGGCTCTGGCAAAACCTTCACCATGGCCAATGTGATTGCCCGGCTGGGACGGCCCGCGATTGTGTTTGCGCCCAACAAGACGCTGGCGGCGCAGTTGTACAGCGAGTTTCGCGAGTTCTTTCCGAAAAATGCAGTGGAATATTTCGTCAGTTACTACGACTATTACCAGCCCGAGGCCTACGTGCCCCAGCGGGATCTGTTCATTGAAAAAGACTCGGCCATCAACGAGCACATCGAGCAAATGCGCCTGAGCTGTACCAAAAGCGTGCTGGAGCGGCGCGACGTGGTGATTGTGGCCACGGTGTCGGCCATCTACGGCATTGGCCAGCCCGAGGCTTACCACAAGATGGTGATGACGCTGCGCGCGGGCGACAAAATGGGCCAACGTGACATGATTGCCCAGCTGGTGCGCATGCAGTACCAGCGCAATGACATTGACTTCAGCCGCGGGGCGTTTCGGGTGCGCGGCGACACCATTGACATCTTTCCGGCGGAGCATTCCGAGATGGCGATACGGGTGGAGCTGTTTGACGACGAGATTGAAAGCCTGCAACTGTTTGACCCGCTCACCGGGCGCATCCGGCAAAAAATCCCGCGCTTCACCGTTTACCCTAGCAGCCATTACGTCACGCCCCGAGAGCAGGTTTTGTCTGCGGTGGAGGCTATCAAAATTGAACTTTCTGACCGTGTCAAAGAGTTTGTCAGCCAAGGCAAGTTGGTCGAAGCCCAGCGCCTGGAGCAGCGCACCCGGTTTGACCTGGAAATGCTCTCCGAGGTGGGGCACTGCAAGGGCATTGAGAACTACTCCCGGCACTTGGCTGGCTCGGCGCCCGGCGCGCCACCCGCCACGCTGACCGACTATTTGCCCAAAGATGCGGTGATGTTTCTGGATGAATCGCATGTATTGATTGGCCAGTTTGGTGGCATGTACAACGGCGACCGCTCGCGCAAGACCACGCTGGTGGAATACGGTTTCAGGCTGCCCAGTGCGCTGGACAACCGGCCGCTCAAGTTTGAAGAATTTGAGACCAAGATGCGACAAGCGATTTTTGTCTCAGCTACGCCCGCCCAGTGGGAAAAAGACCACGCCGGCCAGGTGGTGGAGCAGCTGGTGCGCCCCACCGGGCTGGTGGATCCTGAAGTGGAAGTGCGCCCGGCCACCAGCCAGGTGGACGATGTGCTGCAAGAAATTCGCATCCGGGTCGAGAAGCATGAACGTGTGTTGATCACTACCCTGACCAAACGCATGGCCGAGCAGCTGACTGACTATTTAAGTGACAACGGG
This sequence comes from Comamonadaceae bacterium CG2_30_57_122, assembly GCA_001871515.1. Lineage (GTDB taxonomy): Bacteria > Pseudomonadota > Gammaproteobacteria > Burkholderiales > Burkholderiaceae_C > Rhodoferax. The sequence goes on along the minus strand of MNXW01000045.1, from coordinate 3,604 downwards.
GTCAAGGTGCGCTACCTGCACAGTGACATCGACACCGTGGAGCGGGTTGAAATTTTGCGAGACCTTCGCCTGGGCGCGTTTGACGTGTTGGTGGGCATCAACCTGCTGCGCGAAGGCCTGGATATTCCAGAGGTGTCGCTGGTGGCGATTCTGGATGCTGATAAAGAAGGTTTCTTACGCTCTGAGCGTTCACTCATCCAGACCATTGGCCGAGCTGCACGCAATGTAGAGGGTCGAGCGATTCTGTATGCCGACAAAATCACCGACTCGATGCAACGCGCCATTGGTGAAACCGAACGCCGCCGTGTCAAACAGGTGGTACACAACCTGGCGCATGGCATCACGCCGCGCAGCATTGTGAAAGAGGTGCGTGACCTGATTGACGGGGTTTACAGTGAAAAAGCGGGCAAAGAGGCCGAGAAGCTCGAGCGCGATGCGATGCAGCGGGCGCAGGTGGAAGACATGAGCGAAAAAGACATCTCGCGCGAGATCAAGCGGCTTGAGAAATTGATGCTGGAACACGCCCGCAACCTGGAGTTTGAAAAAGCCGCACGGGTGCGCGATCAACTAGCCATTTTGAAGGAGCAGGCTTTTGGCGCTGCGGGTAGTGACAACTTGGCCAACCTGCTTGCCAGTAAATAACCTTAAAAAAATACTGATCAGTCTACATACCCGACTAAAACAGTATGATTTTGGGTATACTTGAACCCGACAGTCGATTTAAAGCTTGTTTATTTTGTTGCTTATCAGGAGTTTGCCATGCGTCTTACCACCAAAGGCCGTTTTGCGGTCACCGCGATGATTGATCTGGGCTTGCGCCAATCGGCCGGCCCGGTCACGCTGGCCGCCATCAGCCAGCGCCAGCAAATCTCTTTGTCTTACCTGGAGCAGTTGTTTGGCAAGCTGCGCCGCAACGCGCTGGTTGAATCAACCCGTGGCCCAGGTGGCGGCTACACCCTGGCGCGCTTGCCGGCCGACATCACCGTGGCGGAGATCATCACCTCGGTCGACGAGCCGATTGATGCTACCCAGTGCGCAGGCAAAGAGAACTGCCTGGGCGAGGGCGCGCGCTGCATGACCCATGAATTGTGGGCTGCGCTGAACGTGAAAATGGTTGAATTTCTGGACTCTGTAAGCCTGCAAAAGCTGGTGGATGACCAACTGGCCAAGGGCTTCCAGATGGAAGAAAAGCCCAGCCTGAAGCGTGCTATTTCCAGCATGCCGACGATGAAACCCATTCGCATCAATGCGCCAAACTCGGTGTTTGCGCTCGGTGCCAGCTTCGCCAAAATGTAATTACAAAGCCCTTGTAAAGAAAGTTAACCATGGACAGCACCCCTCATTTTCCGATCTACATGGATTACAGCGCCACCAACCCCTGCGACCAGCGGGTGGTGGATGCCATGATTCCCTGGCTCCGTGAGCATTTTGGCAACCCTGCCTCACGTAGCCACGCCTGGGGCTGGGAGGCCGAAGCGGCCATCGAGAAAGCCCGTGGTCAGGTGGCAACGCTGGTAGGAGCTGACCCACGCGAGATTGTTTGGACCAGCGGCGCTACCGAGTCGAATAACCTGGCTTTGAAAGGTGCGGCACACTTTTACCAAACCAAAGGCAAGCACATCATCACCGTCAAAACCGAGCACAAAGCCGTGCTCGACACCTGTCGCGAGTTGGAGCGTCAGGGCTTTGAGGTGACTTACCTGGATGTGCAGTCAGACGGATTGGTCAACATGGACGCGTTTAAAGCGGCCATTCGCCCGGACACCATTTTGGCCAGCGTGATGTTTGTCAACAATGAAATCGGTGTGATTCAGGACATAGCCGCTTTGGGCACGGTTTGCCGCGAACACGGCGTGATTTTTCACGTGGATGCAGCCCAGGCCACTGGCCGGGTGGCGTTTGACTTGAGCCAATTGCCTGTCGATTTAATGAGCCTGACCTCGCACAAAACTTATGGCCCCAAAGGCATCGGCGCGCTGTTTGTGCGGCGCAAACCGCGCATTCGTATCGAGGCTCAAATGCATGGTGGCGGCCATGAGCGCGGCATGCGCAGCGGCACCTTGCCCACCCACCAGATTGTTGGCATGGGCGAGGCTTACCGCATTGCCAAAGAAGAAATGGCCGTTGAACTGGTGAAGATTCAAGCCCTGCATGACCGCATGGTCAAAGGCCTGCAAGACATTGAGCAGGTGTTCATCAATGGTCACTTGACACAGCGCGTGCCACACAACCTGAACATCAGCTTCAATTACGTTGAAGGCGAGTCTTTGATCATGGGCATCAAGGGCTTGGCGGTCAGCAGCGGCTCGGCTTGCACGTCCGCCAGTCTGGAACCCAGCTACGTGTTGCGTGCCCTGGGTCGCAGTGACGAACTGGCGCACAGCAGCCTGCGCATGACGATTGGCCGCTGGACCACCGAAGAAGAAATTGACTACGCAGTGGCCACCATCAAGGAAAACGTAGCGCGACTGCGTGAACTGAGTCCCCTGTGGGACATGTACAAAGAAGGTATTGATATTTCGACGATTCAATGGGCTGCTCATTAAAGGAGAAAGAAAATGGCATATTCTGAAAAAGTTGTTGATCACTATGAAAACCCACGCAACGTGGGCTCGTTTGACAAGGGCGATGAATCGGTTGGCACCGGCATGGTGGGGGCTCCGGCCTGCGGCGACGTGATGAAGCTGCAGATCAAGGTCAACCCCGAGACTGGCGTGATCGAAGATGCACGCTTTAAAACCTACGGCTGTGGCTCGGCCATCGCGTCGAGCTCGTTGGTGACCGAATGGGTCAAGGGCAAGACGCTGGAGCAGGCCTCTCAGTTAAAAAACAGTGAGATTGCGGAAGAACTGGCCTTGCCACCTGTCAAAATCCACTGTTCGATTCTGGCTGAAGATGCCATCAAGGCGGCGGTGAACGACTACCGTCAAAAGCACGCCGAAGTTCAAACCGCCTAACTAACAGAACGCCTCGAAACCAGCAAGGCTTCGGGGTTCAATTTTTGACGCAATACGCACAAAGACCATCATGGCTGTAACGCTGACTGAAGCCGCTGCCCGGCACATTACCCGCTACCTGACCAAACGTGGTCAGGGCGTGGGGGTGCGACTGGGTGTCAAAACCACCGGTTGTTCCGGCATGGCCTACAAGCTGGAATACGTGGATGAAGTCCCGCCTGAAGATATGGTGTTTGAAGGCCATGGTGTCAAGGTGCTGGTAGACCCCAAGAGCTTTGCCTACCTGGACGGCACCGAGCTTGACTTTGTGCGTGAAGGTCTCAACGAAGGTTTCAAGTTCAACAATCCTAAAGAGCGTGACCGCTGCGGCTGCGGCGAGTCTTTTCGTGTTTAAAGCTACTGCGCGAATGCCAAGCGTCGTTGCGCGGTGCTCACAATCCTCACGTACCCTAACGTCCATGTTCAACAAGGACACTCCAAAGCATGAAACATGCGTGCCCTGCGTAGGGCGGGTTTCAACCCGCCATGGCCGACCGAAGTCGGCCCTACGACACGCCATGCTTGTCGGCTGTGGGCGTTGTTTCACGTTAACGTCCATGTTCAACAAGGACACTCCAAAGCATGAAACATGCGTGCCCTGCGTAGGG
>MNXW01000163.1 GCA_001871515.1 Comamonadaceae bacterium CG2_30_57_122 | reverse complement strand
GCTGGAGTTCTTGCTGTTGAGCGCCAATCGGCCTTCGAGCTGCCTGATGCGGTTGTGCATCACCACCATTTGCACCATGAGGTCTGCCACTTGTTGTTGCAAGGGCCACAGCATCTTGATCAGCTCGTCCTTCTGCGCGTGGCTGAGTTGTGTGAGGTCGGGCAGGTTTGGCATCAAGGCTGATTGTCGCTCACCATTCCATAGCAAATGCAAATTGAGCTTCATTGGGGGCTGAGTAGTTACAAAAAATCTTAATAAATCAACCGATAAGTACCGTCGTACATCAAACACTGTAACCAATAACTATTACCATTCTCAGCAACCTCTCGGTTTGTCATTTGGATGCCATCAGCATGCAGTTTGAAAACACAGAGCACAACAAACAAATGATCCGTTTCGATCCGTTTCATTGCGCAAAGACTGCGCGGCATTGCTAACATCTGCAACCATTCTGACGTTCTGTTTCGTCACACCCCCATCTTTGTAACGCAAGCATTGACAAGGCTGATGCCTGGGCTTTGCTCCACATTGGCCAAGGCGATCTCTGACATGAGGGTGGACACCCTTTGATCACCAGTAGTTCGATTCATCAAAACGGTTACAAAATGAAACCGATGAATTTTCCAGACTGGCTAGGCCAGAAAAGGCGCCATAGCCGTAGCTATGGCAACGACGAAAAACAACGCCAGGCTGGAAAAGGCACGTTTTTATGTAAGTGTTTTGGTGAAACGGACTGCTAGGAGAATGTCGGACTTTCGGCAGCGAAGCGTTCTCGAAGAGCGGCGTAGCCAAATTCGATCACAGCGAGGACAGTTTTTGCCACATTTGCAGCCTTATAGCCGTAACTATGGGGCAAGAAGACGGTAAAAAATGGATCATTACAGTCGAATTGCAGCCGATATACCGAAAGTCCGACAAGCTGCAAGCTCAAGGCCTAGGTTATCACCATTTCAACGTTCGCCAATAACCACAGAACAGGGGTTATCCCTAGGCGAATGATCCATCGGCAACTTGAGCGGTGCAACGTTATCATTTCGCCATGACTCAAAAAAAATCCCGCAATCTCACCGGCGACTCCTTTTTTGCCTGGGACGGCGACGTGCTGGTGGTGAATATTCTGGGCAAACCCAGTGCCAGCAAGGATGCCATTGGCAAGCCGTTTGGCAAACAGCTCAAGGTCAGCGTGGCCGCCGCTCCGGTAGCGGGTCGGGCCACCGACCACATGGTGCGCTTTCTGGCCACCCAGTTTGGTGTGACTGCAGCCGACATTGAGGTGGTGTTTGGCCGCATGAATGTCAACAAACAAATCCGCATCAAAGCCCCCACCCAACTGCCTGCCGTGTTTACCAAGCAGCCTGACCAGTCCTCTTTGTTTTCATCGAACGACTCGGACGATTGAGCGCACGCCACCTCCCCTAGGGAACTTCACACACTACCCAGCGTCCAATTCCGTCATGACACTGTCCACCCGCCTCAAACGCTGTTTGTTTGCTTCTTTTTTAATAGCTGCATGCGCTCTTTCCACAAGAGCTATAGCCTTAAATAGCTTAAAAAATGTGGTGCAAACCGAGCAAATTCGGGCCGAGCTCATGGCACATGCACCCGACGGCGTAGACCCCGGCAAGACCGTCTGGCTGGGGTTGCAACTGACCCACCAGCCCGCCTGGCACACCTACTGGAAGAACGCTGGCGACTCTGGCCAGCCGACCAGCCTCACCTGGACGCTGCCGGTGGGCGTGCTGGCCGGCGACATCGCCTGGCCAGTGCCCAAAAAACTCCCGATTGGTGACCTGGTCAATTACGGCTATGAAGACAACGTGCTCTTGCCCGTGCCGCTGACCATCACGCCCGACTTCAAACCATCGGTCTTGGCTCCAGACCTGGAAGTGAAATTGCACGCCAGCTGGCTGGTATGCAAGCTTGAATGTGTGCCACAAGACGGCGACTTTGTGCTGCACCTGCCCACCAAAGGTTCCACCGCCCTCAACAGTGCCCAGTTTGAGGCCGCCTTCAAGGCACAACCCACCACGCTCAAGCAAGCCGCCAGCATCCGCATTGAAGGCCAACACCTGAAAGTGTCCGTGCCCAACTTGCCCGCGTCTGTGCAAGGCCAAATGCTCGATTTTTTCCCGGAAACCCCTGAAGTCATTGAAACCTCCGCGCCATGGAAGCAGTCCTGGCAAGGCGCGACGTGGACGGCCACTGTGCCGATTTCGCCGCAACGCGGTAACAGTCCGGCACTGATGCCCTTGGTACTGACGACCCAGATCGACGGCCAACGCCTGGGGTTTGCCACGTCCGCCAAGGTCAGCGGCAACTGGCCAGAAGTCAAAGCACTGGGCGCGGTGACGTTTCCGGCGACGCTTCAACCAGCCACCGGCAGCCCAGTCCAAGCCGCTACCCCCAACTTGCCCGCTTCGCTGTGGCTGGCGCTACTGGGTGCTCTGTTAGGCGGCATGATCCTGAACCTGATGCCCTGTGTGTTCCCGGTGCTGGCCATCAAGGTGGTGGGCTTTGCCCGGCATGGCAACCAGCCACGGCAGCAACGCATCGGCGGCCTGGCCTACAGCGCCGGCGTGGTGCTGTCGTTTGTTGCGTTGGGCGCTTTGATGCTGGTCTTGCGCGGGGCGGGCGAGCAACTTGGCTGGGGCTTTCAGTTGCAGTCACCGCTGGTGGTGGCCGGCTTGGCAACGCTGTTCACCGTGATCGGCCTGAACCTGGCGGGGGTGTTTGAATTTGGTCAGTTTGTGCCCAGCAGCGTGGCCAGTCTGGAAGCCAAAAATCCGTCCTGGAACGCCTTTCTATCTGGCATTCTGGCGGTGGTGATTGCCTCACCTTGCACCGCACCGTTCATGGGTGCGTCGCTGGGCTTGGCGCTGGCCTTGCCTGCCACGCAGGCCATGGCGATTTTTGCCAGTTTGGGCATCGGCATGGCACTGCCTTATCTGGCGGCCAGTTGGTCGCCTGCATTGGCACGCCAGTTGCCCAAACCGGGACAATGGATGAACACCTTCCGCAGTGCCATGGCGTTTCCAATGTTTGCCACCGTGGTCTGGTTGGTGTGGGTGCTGGGTCAGCAAAGCGGCACGGATGGTGCAGCGGCCTTGCTGGCACTGCTGCTGGCACTGGCGTTCACACTCTGGTCTTTCGGTTTGAGTGGACGCAGCCGGGTCTTCATGACTACTATTTCAATAGCATTGTTGGCTCTACTGACGGGGGCTATAGGCCAAAACATTACCAAACCCGCAGAGCATGTTGAGGCGCCATCCAGCACCGCGCTGTGGCAAACCTGGGCGCCGGGCAAGGTAGACCAGGTGCTGGCTGGCGGCACGCCCGTGTTTGTCGACTTCACCGCCGCCTGGTGCGTGACTTGCCAGTACAACAAGAAAACCACGCTGGCCAATGCCAAGGTGCTGGCCGACTTTGCGGCCAAAAAAGTGACCCTGTTGCGCGCCGACTGGACGCGCCGTGACCCCGACATCACCGCCGCACTGGCACAGTTGGGGCGCAACGGCGTGCCGGTGTATGTGCTCTACCAAAATGGGCGCGCACCGGTGGTGATGTCAGAGATTTTGTCGGCAGGCGAAGTCCATCGCGCACTGGCGGCGCTCTAAAACCCGGCATGGGTTAGCACTCTACCAACCGCCAAGACGGACACGGCTAAGGAATTCTTAAGACTCAACGGTTAAGCTTGATGCCATGTTCAACAGGAGCTCAAGCATGGCTCAATTCAAAACCTTAACCTTCGGCTTGATGCTGCTGGGCTGCAGCGCATTGGCCTTGGCTGAAGAAGGTAATTCACGCCTCAAATTAAACCCCAAAATGACGCAGGAATGTTCGGCCTGCCACATCGCTTACCGTCCCAATTTTTTACCCACCTCCTCCTGGAAACAGGTGATGGGCGCGCTAGACAAGCACTTTGGCACCGATGCCTCGCTGCCCGCAGCGGACCACAAAGAAGTTACCGACTGGATCGTCGCCCACTCCCAGGAAATCGGCACACCGCCACCCGACAACCGCATCACCAGATCATTCTGGTTCACCCGCAAGCACGGCACAAACCACATCAAGGCCGATGTCTGGAGCCGCGACTCGGTCAAGAGCCCAGCCAATTGCCAGGCTTGCCACGTCAACGCCGCTCAGGGCGATTTCAACGAGCACAATATTCGCATTCCCCGCTGATCCGTTTTAGTTATCCCTTTTTTCTTCAACTCTAAGGACACACCATGTTTTCTACCTTCCGCCTCTCTCATTTGTTGGCTTGCTTGGCTTTAGCAGCGCCTCTGATGGCCAGTGCCAACCCGATCCTGGACGGCTACAAAGCCGAAACCAAGGGCACGTTCAGCGCCGCTGCTGGCGAAAAAATTTACCACACCGTAGGTCCAAAACAACTGGCCTGTGCTTCTTGTCATACCGATTCACCTAAAAATGTGGGCAAACACGCCAAAACCAACAAAACCATTGACCCCATGGCTCCCAGCGTGAACGCCAAACGTTTCACCGATGCCGCCAATGTAGAGAAATGGTTCAAGCGCAACTGCAATGACGCGCTGGGTCGGGCTTGCACCACGCAAGAAAAAGGCGACTTCATGACCTACGTGCTTTCCGTGAAATAAGGCGAACATCATGAAACTCATCAAACCCCTGCTGCTGGTCGCGCTGACCTCCCTGTCGCTGGCGGCCTGTGCCCGTTACAACGGCGAAGACCGTGGTAAACCCATGCTGCCCAACCAGGTCAACGCCAAATGGCAAGCCGAATGCTCTGGTTGCCATATGGCCTACCCCCCAGGCCTGCTGCCTGCTGCCTCCTGGAAAAAAGTCATGAGTGGCCTGGACAAGCACTTTGGTACGGACGCTTCCTTGTCTGCGGCGGACACTGCAGAAATTACCAACTTTCTAGTGCAAAATCCATCCAACCGTTGGTCTTCCACTGCTGCTCCGTTGCGCACCACAGAAGGTGAATGGTTTCGGGTCAAGCACGGCGAAATCAGTGCTGCGGTTTTTGCCCGAGCTTCCATCAAAAGCAAGTCCAACTGCATCGCCTGCCACAGCGGCGCGGCCAGCGGCAATTTTGATGACCGCACAATCCCAAAATAAGCGCCACAGCTAAACCCCTCATTTCTTCCTGAAAGCCTGCCCTTCATGCAACGCACCCTGATCTGGGATTTGCCCACCCGACTATTTCACTGGACGCTGGCCTCCAGCTTTGCCATCGCCTGGCTCACCAGTGAAGGCGACCGGTGGCGCTCAATCCACGTCTTTTTTGGGTATTTGATGCTGGGATTGGTGGTTTTCCGGTTGGTGTGGGGGTTTACCGGCTCCCATTTTTCGCGCTTTGCCAGCTTCTGGTTCGGCCCAAAGGAAGCCTTGGATTACTTGAAGCAAGTGGCAACAGGCCATGCGCCACGCCATGTGGGGCACAACCCCACGGGCAGCCTTGCCATCTATATTTTGCTGGCCATGGCATTAATCGTGAGCTTGACCGGCATCGTCACCTTAGGGGGCGATGAGCAGCAAGGCGTGGCGGCTGGTTGGTTCACTTTTTCGCAAATTCAGTTGCTGCGCAGCATTCATAACTTTGGGGCCATTGGCATGCTACTGGTGGTCATTGGCCACATCACCGGTGTGGTGGTGGAAAGCGTGATGCACAAGGAAAACCTGGCGCGTTCCATGGTCACCGGTTTCAAACAAGCGCCAGCCAGCACCCCCAAAGCAACCGCACGCCCCCTGGTGGCGGCGCTGATGTTGCTGGCCATGCTGGGTTTTGGCGGCTGGTGGTTTACTTACGCCATTGATCGCACCATTGACAACCAAAACTGGCACATCAAGTTAGAGACCGGCATTGGTGAAGAGCCCCACGTGAAGTTCGTGGGCAAGCAGCTGGCTGACAACAAGCTCTGGCGCGACGAATGCGGCGCTTGCCATGCGGTGTTTTACCCGGCTTTGTTGCCAACGCGCTCCTGGCAAAAAATCATGGCCGAGCAAGACAAACACTTTGGCTCCGACCTGGGCTTTGATGCCGTCACCACCGAAGCCATTCTGAAATTCATGGTGGACAACGCCGCCGAAAAACATGTGGTGGAAGCCGCGTTCAAGATTGAGCAATCCATACCCGCTGGTGTGACACCACTTCGCGTGACTGAAACGCCTTACTGGCTCAACAAGCACCGCGAAATTGCCGCCTCCGACTGGGCCAACCCGCTGGTTCAAAGCAAGAGCAACTGCGCCGCTTGCCACGCCGACGCCGACGACGGCACGTTTGAAGACGGGGCCATGCACATTCCTAAGCCGGACGAGCCGGAACCAAAAAGGCAACACAAAACCTCGGTCGTGCGCAAGATTTTTGGACGTTCAGCCGATTTACGTCCCCGCAAATGTTCTTGGGTTGACCAAGAGAAAGTTTGTAACCCATTGGGTTTAAAGGCATTTTGCCCATGGCGAAATAATCGCCGGATTCATTTTGACACATCAGAATTCTTCGCAGGAAATGTGAAGACTGAACTTGTTAGAGACTAACTGACCACCTGACCGACCCCCAAGCACTGGCCGACGCCGTGACCCAAGCCATGTGGTCGCG
>MNXW01000301.1 GCA_001871515.1 Comamonadaceae bacterium CG2_30_57_122 | reverse complement strand
GCCTGACAGTTGGTTGTTTGAGCCCTGGCGCATGCCTGAGAGCGTGCAACAGGCCTGCGGTGTACGGGTCAGCGCAGATGCATGCGCTGGCGCAGTGGATGCCTGGCCGCTGCCGCTGGTTGATCTGGAAGCCGCCACCCGCGCCGCCAAAGACCGCCTGCACAGCCTGCGCCGCATGCCCGAGGTGCGCGCTGGCAAAGCCGCCATTGTCGAAAAACATGCCTCGCGCAAGGGGCGCGACGACGCCACACGCGCTGCACGTGTCAAGCCCGCAGCAGACAGCCGTCAGATGGGGTTGTTTGATGCAGCGTAAGGGTTGGCAGCAAGCGGCGCGTTGTTACCATGCTGCGCTTGAAACCATCAAAACGTCGTGTTCGCCTGGAGATGTCTCGTTTTATTCAAACAACACCACATCATCCATGGGGTAGTGCTTGCGGTTATGCGTCCACAGTGGGCATTGATGAACACGGGCTGTGGCAGCCAGCAAAAAATCTTCCAGCGAGATACCTTGGAACGCCTTGCTGAAACGCCTGGCATAGAGACCCGCCGTGCGCCCGGTCTCAGTATCCAAATCTATCTGATGACACAGTTTAAAAAAAGCGTCGATGGACTTATGTTCGTGCTCAAACGCACCGGCGTAAATTTCGGCAACGACCACAGGACTGACCAGGAACGTGGTTTTTGCAGCCACCAATGTCAAAAAATGCGCAACGACTTTCGGCTTCTTCTTCAAGAGGTCAATGACCACATCAGTGTCAAGCACCAGCTTATGCGCGGTCATCATGCGTCAGTAGGATGCATGATACGGCTTTTACTGCGAATATTGCGCACGTAGGTTGACGCATCTGTGGTGGCAAAACTCTCAAGCGGCTTGAGTCGCTCAAAAAAAGCTTGTGCATCTGCTGCAGGGTCTTTGTGAATGTCGCGCTCAAGCGTGCCGCGAATCAGTTCGGAAATGCTGACGCGCATACTGGCCGCGCGCAGCTTGAGGTGCTCGTAAAGATCATCTTGCAGGTAGATCTGGGTGCGGTGCATGGAAGATACCTCATTTATCTGACATTCAAAAGTGTACATCGCAGGTGAGATGAATTAATTTTGATCCGAGATTGTTCATTAGGGTTTGAGATGATGGCGAGCAGGTTTGCGAGGCAGTTTGGGTGGCTGTGAGGCGTTCATAGCAGGGCTATGGACACCGAACAGACGCACAAAATGACCGCAAAGCTACCGCCAGCACTCAAACAGATGCGAAGCACCGCCTAATGGACAATTTCGGTTGATAGCTGCTTCGGCTTTATCCGTAAGGCCAGGAGCCTGAAAACTGGTAAAAATTAAGGCCTGAAATTGAGTCAAACCGGGACAACTTGCGCTGCACATGGTGCTCTGATGTCTGTTTTTGATGGGCAGAATATAAGGGCATCTTGCGTTGGCAGGCATTGTTGGAATATTAGACCTAGCGTATGTTCTCGTGTTGAAATTGTTGACTAACGTCCATGTTCAACAAGGACACCCCAAAGCATGAAACACGCGTGCCCTGCGTAGGGCGGGCTTCAGCCCGCCATGGCCGACTGAAGTCGGCCCTACGACACGCTATTCTTGTCGGCTGTGGGCGTTGTTTCACGTTAACACTGAAGGACTTGCCACAACAGAAATCACCAACGGAATGCGCCCGATCCACCCGGGGAAATTCTGCGCGAAAAGTTTTTGCGACCCATGAACCTCAGCGCCCACGCGCTGGCCATGGCGCTGCAGGTGCCAGCGCCGCGCATCAATGACGTGGTGCGCGAGCGCCGCGCCGTCACGGTGGATACCGCCCTGCGGCTGGCCAAATACTTCGGTATGAGTGCTGAATTCTGGATGGGCCTGCAAACCGACTTTGATATGGCCACGGCACGCGCGGGCATGACCGAAGCACTGGCACGCAGCGTCAGCTGGCCACCCTCGGCAGAGCTGGCGCAACGCTGACGCTTGCGGGGCAATTCATACCGGGAGCGAAACTGTTTGAGGCTGCACGTTTGCCACGTGAACTAATTTTGATAGCTGCCTGCGCTTTATCCATAAGGGCTAGAAGCCAAATTCTCATATAAAACCAAACTGAGACGATGGCAGCAGCGGGGGTGGAGGAGCCGGACACTTTTTTGTCAAACTCATTGGTAACCCGCGCTGGCAGCCGGGCCGATTGAGCGGACACGACCAAGCTCACCCAAAAGCCCAACGCGCAAAATTCGGCTGTCAGCCACCAGGCAACAGATCGCAACAAAGGGAAAAACATGAACAAAACTGCGCCCTCACTCAGCCCTGAATTCAACAAGCTCCTGGCCAAATACGTTGCGGACTTCATCGTCAGAGTCACCTCTGGCAGCATCAGTCAGGTGCCGATCGCGCTTGACCCGGCATTTTCTTTGGCCTGCAAGGACTTGAATATCTGGTTCAAAACCAGCTTTGGTCATGGCAATCTGGCCGAAATTCCATGGCTGGCCTGTTTTGCGCCGGGGCAAAGCGCTCAGCTGGAAGGTGTGTATCCGGTCTTGCTGTACCAGCGCGCCACCAACACCGCTTCAGTGAACTATGGGGTCAGCGCCACAGCCATGGAAGCCACAGGTGCCTGGCCGCGTGAATGGCCGCAACACCTGATTGCGGGTTTGCCACAATTAGCGCTCAAAAAGAAAAAGCAATACAAACACTCGTTTGTTGCCAAGGCATTTGTCAGCCCGACACCGGCACAGGTTGGTGACATTGTGTCGGCGCTATCGAGAGTGATTGCTGAATTTATCGTGCTGAAAGAGGCGCTGGCCAATCGACCCAAAATTGACTTTTCGACCCTGACTGAATTCGCCAACGGTTCAAGTGATGCAGGGTTGACGTTTTCAGACCAGGTGATTTCCCGGTTGATTTCCTCGCTGCTCACCAAACGCTTCTGCATCCTCACCGGCTTGGCCGGTTCCGGCAAAACCAAGCTGGCTGAAGCTTTTGCGATGTAGTTGTGCGAATCACCTGACCAATACCGCATCGTCGCCGTGGGGGCGGACTGGACCAGCAATGAAAACCTGCTGGGTTATACCGATGCCCTGCAGCCCGGGCAGTACCGCGCCCCGGTGAATGGCGTGCTTGAACTGCTGCTTCGCGCCCAAGCCGACAAAGCCCAAAAACCCTACTTCCTGATCCTTGACGAGATGAACCTCTCGCATGTGGAACGTTACTTTGCCGACTTTCTGTCGGCCATGGAATCTGACAATGCGCCTTTGTCGCTGCATGGCGCGCCAGCAGGTTTAACAATCGATGGTGCAAGCAGCATCACGGTGTCTGACAAGTTGCCCCTACCGCCCAATCTGTTCATCATTGGCACTGTGAATGTGGATGAGACCACCTACCTGTTCAGCCCCAAGGTGCTAGACCGAGTCAACGTGATCGAATTCCGAGCCACGGCAGCGCAGATGGCGGCGTTTCTGGACAACCCAACGGGCATCAACCTCAAGGCGCTTGAAGCCCAAGGCGTGCCGTTTGCAACCGCTTTTGTGCAGCGTGCCTTGGCTCATGCAGATATTGCAGAGTTGACCGATGAAGCAGGTAACCCGTTAGCCCTCCAATTCAAATCAGATTTAATAGCTGCTTACGAAGCGTTGGCAAAGGCTGACGCCGAGTTTGGCTTTAGAACTGCCAAAGAAATGGCACGCTTCATGGTGATTCACCGGGAGCTGTCCGGCACAGGCTGGGTTTACAAAGACGCGCTGGATGCCCAAGTGCTGCAAAAGCTGATGCCCAAGCTGCATGGCTCGGCGCGCAAGCTTGACGGTGTGCTCAAAGCGTTGGCTGAATTTGCCGCCGCCACCCACCGTGACCTGCCCTTGACTAGGGAAAAGATTGAGTGAATGCAGGCGCGCCTTGTGCGCGACGGCTTCACCAGTTTTGCCGAAGCCTGAGTTGGTCTGCCACACCTATGGCTGATCACGCCACGCTGGATTTTTTGGCCGCAGACGGTAGCCCACTGTGCGTACTGGCGGTGTATGTGCAGGGCAACTGGCAGCCGCAAGCCAACGGTCTTGAGCCTCTGCTGACAATTCCCCCCGCGCAAGCTCGGGATGATGGCGAAGGGACTGTGCAGTTGCTGGAAGGTGTGCGTTATGAATTTGAGCTGGTGTCCAAGCCAGAATTGCGGTTGGCACTGGCACAGCATTACGCCGGCACGCAAGGCATCGTGTTGCCAAGCAAGGTGACAGGGCGCGGTCATTGCGGTGTGCTTAACCCCGGCCTGGCCACCGGGCGCTTGCCCCTGGTGGTGGTGGACACCAGCGGCGCGGTGCTGGCGCACGCTGACCTGAAGGTGCGTTCACGCAAACTCAACTACAAGGCCGACTACCAGCAGATGTTGGAAGACATCACCACACACTGCGTGGATTTGCTGCAGGAAATGAAGGCCCCTCACTGTTTAACGCCGAGCCAGACCCCGGCCATGACGCTGCCACGCTGGCGCTTTGTTTTCTGGACACCCTGCGCAGCCGGGTGGCCGACCCGGTCAAAGACGCGCGCTTGGTGCAGGAGATCACGGCGCTGTGTACCCGGCTTGACGAGGCGCTGGCCTCTGACGTGCTGCGCCATGTGAGCGAGCCCACGTTTTTGCCGCTGAGCAGCCCCACGCTGCATCGCCGCGAAGGTTACCGCGAGGTACTGCAAGCCTGGCTGAACTTTGCCATGGCCGCCAAACTGGTGTGGCATGGTGGCGAGCAGGTGTTTGGTGCTGGCCAGCGCGATGTGGCCACGCTGTATGAATACTGGGTGTTTTTCAAGCTACTGAACGTGGTGGCGAAAGTTTTCAAGCTCGACAAGCCTGCCAATGAAACCCTGCTGGAGCCCACGGCAGATGGGTTCGGCTTGAAGCTTAAAGCGGGCAAGTTCATGGCTTTGCAGGGTCGGTCAGATCAACCAGGGCGCAAACTGGAGGTGCAGTTCAGCTACAACCGCAGTTTTCGGGCCACCCAAACGCCGCGTGTGCCAGGCTCATGGACAGAAAATTTGCGGCCCGACTACACGCTGAGCCTGTGGCCCGTGGGCTTTAGCGCCGAGCAGGCCGAGTTGCAAGAGCTGATGGTGCATGTTCACTTTGACGCCAAGTACCGCATTGACCAAGTGGCTTCCCTGTTGAATGAGGCGGCAGACACCGTCGGTCTTGATGACACAGATTTGGCGTCGGCGCTGGACGTAGAAAAACAAGCCGAAGCCCGTGGCAGCTACAAGCGTGCCGACTTGCTCAAAATGCACGCTTACCGTGATGCCATTCGTCGCACGCAAGGGGCCTATGTGATTTATCCCGGCCAGGCTGGGGCGGACAAGCGGCTGGAGAGTTTTCATGAGGTGCTGCCGGGTTTGGGGGCATTTGCCTTGCGCCCTGGCATGGGCACCACGGTATTGGAAAGCTTTTTGCGCGATGTCGTGAGCCATGTGGCCGACCGTGCCAGTGCCCGGGAGCAGCACAGTTTCCATACTTGGCAGACTTATGAATCGGCTGTAGCCAACACGGCACAGGTGCAACGTGAGGCCTATTCAGTGGTATCAGAGAAAGCGGCTGGTAGCCAATTGCGTGCTGCACCCCTGCGCGAGACCTTGTGGTGGTGGGCGCCACTTACCTGCTGCTGCATGGGGACGGCGACAAAGCTGTGCCGGGTTTGTTCAGAATCTTGCATCCGCAAGACGGCCCGGTTGTGCATTCAAAAGCCAGTCTGCAAGCCATGGGCTACCCAAGCACACCCACGCAAGAGGCGTATCTGGTTTTTGAGGTGGCATCTGCCGACGACTATTCAGGGGTGGCATGGGACTATGCCGCTTTGCCAAACAAGCCAGCTGATGCAGCACTGGGGCATCCCTTTGCCGTGACGCTGCAAGACCTCTTGCTGGTGAGCATGAGGCAACCAAGTCATTGACCTCAACGCAGGAACATGCGCAAATAATGCAACCACCTTGCTGCGCAGCAGGTGGCCATATCAAGCGGCCACGTCTTGCATCATTCGCACCGGTATGCCTTGAAAAAACGTTTCATCGTTCTGGCCGCCACAAAAAATACCAAAATGAACTTCAGGTTTGAATTCACCTCTCAATAGCTTGTGCGCATTGCGCCGCCGCATTGGCACTGGCCACCTCGGCGAACCCGCTGGCAGATCAGAAACTTCATAAACTACCCGTTGTAACACCAGAACCTGCAACCACTGTTACTCAAATTTAATAGCTGCTACCGCTCTATACATAAGCGCTAGAGCCTAATTTCTTATATAAAACCCACCCTACCCCACATGCGCAAAAAATCAGACCTGCCCAGCAAAATTTGCCCTGTGTGCAGCAAGCCCTTTGCCTGGCGCAAAAAATGGGAGCGCGACTGGGACAACGTCAAATACTGCTCTGAGCGCTGCCGCCGCAGTGGTGCAAACCCTTCAAAAAACCTGCCATGACCACCC
>MNXW01000326.1:6419-6655 GCA_001871515.1 Comamonadaceae bacterium CG2_30_57_122 | reverse complement strand
AGGCAAATCCAGAGTCGTAGCCAGCCGCAAAGTGGCCCCCAAATCCAAACCGACCCGGCTTGCCAATAAGTAATTGGCTGCAGCGGATGGGCTGCTTATTCCATCTCCAAATCATTTGTGTCTAGGAGGCTGTCGGACTTTTGGTACATCGGCTGCAATACGACCGCAGCAGTCCATTTTTTACCGGTTTTTTGGCCCATAGCTACGGCTATGAGCCTGCAAATCCGGCGAAAACT
>MNXW01000326.1:0-6403 GCA_001871515.1 Comamonadaceae bacterium CG2_30_57_122 | reverse complement strand
CTGTCCTCGCTGGGGCCGAATTTCGCTTCGATGCCGAAAGTCCGACAGCCTCCTAGGCGCGAAGCCGCAGACAGTGCTGCAGCACGACAAGGCGAAGCAACAACGACAAAGATGATTGGGGAATGGAATCAGCGGTAGCCGGCAAACAAAATGGCTACGTTCACCACCAGCGCCAGCCCCCACACCAAGCTGCGCAAATTGGCCATGTTGGCCACATACAGCAGGATAAAGACCATGCGCAGCACGATGTACACCAAGGCCAAAATGTCCAGCCGGGTCTGGTAAGCACCCAACTGGTGGGCAATGATGACCGCACCAATGAAAAACGGCAACGCTTCAAAACTATTGGCTTGCGCTGCGTTGGCGCGAGCGCGCCAGTCGGTCTGGCGAGCCAGCCAGGCGCGCGGGTTGTCGTTGTCAAAGCCACCTGCACGCCGGGGCTTGCCAAACATGCCCCACTTGGCCATGCCGGCGCACACAATCGGCAGCAGCGCTGCTACCAAAACACACCAGTAGGCCAAGGTGAAATGGGGGTATGCCATCGAATCTCTCCAGGTTGGAAGCAGGTTTTACTTATCGCCGATCGACCAGCGCGTGTGCAATGGTACCCAGGTCCACATATTCCAGTTCACTGCCCACCGGCACGCCTCGTGCCAGCCGGGTCAGTTGCAGGCCACGGGCTTTGAGGCCTTCCGAAATGACGTGCGCCGTGGCTTCGCCCTCGGCGGTGAAGTTGGTGGCCAAAATAAGCTCTTGCACCGTGCCATCCAGCGCCCGCTCGAACAGCTTTTTCAAGCCAATGTCATGCGGACCCACACCGTCCAGCGGACTGAGTTTGCCCATCAACACAAAGTACAGGCCTTTGTAGGCTCCGGTACGCTCCAGCGCCGACTGGTCGGCCGGTGTTTCCACCACGCACAACTGGGTTGCGTCGCGGCGCTCATCCAGGCAAGTGGCGCAGACCACCGCTTCAGTGAACGTGTGGCAGCGCTCGCAATGCTGCACTTCTTGCACCGCATGCGACAGCGCCATGGCCAGCGCCTGCGCCCCTGGTCGATCGTGTTGCAGCAAATGAAACGCCATGCGCTGCGCCGACTTCACGCCCACGCCCGGCAGCCGCTTAAGCGACTGGATCAAGACTTCAAGCGCGTTGGTGTCAGACATGGAAAGTGATTATGAATTAAAGTAAAAGAACGACGACAGTTGGCAGAAATGGCTTTTCGCAGGGTCGACTTTGGTCGACCATGGTGGGTTTAAACCCACCCTGCGCAGGCAGCAGACGTTTCATGCGTTGGGGCGACTTTATTGAACACTGGTTTTAGCCGAAACAGTGTCGGGCGTAGCGAGCGCGCGTCAGCCTAGGCGCGGGTGGCGGGAAACCGCAACGTACTTCCTGTACGTGAGGATTTCCCGGCAGGTCCCGCAACGACGGATCACACGCGCTCGGTAGCCATTTAGAAAGGAAATTTCATGCCGCCGGGCAACCCTGGCATGCCTGCAGTGATCTTGCCCATTTTCTCGGCAGAGGTTTCCTCGGCCTTGCGCACCGCAGCGTTGAAGGCGGCGGCCACCAGGTCTTCGAGCATGTCTTTGTCGTCGGCCAGCAGGCTGGGGTCGATGGTGACGCGCTTGACATCGTGCTTGCAAGTCATCAGCACCTTGACCAGGCCAGCACCGGATTCGCCGGTGACTTCGATGTTGCCCAGCTCGTCCTGGGCTTTTTTCATGTTGTCCTGCATGGCCTGAGCCTGCTTCATGAGACCGGCGAGTTGTCCTTTGTTGAACATGTGCGTTTTCCTTTTAAATTTCAATACTTTGCGGGTCAGACCACTGGCAAAGCCACGTGCTCTGACCCCAACTGACTGTAACTTGTGGGTCAGACCACTGGCGAAGCCACGTGCTCTGACCCCAACTGACTGTAACTTGCGGGTCAGACCACTGGCGAAGCCACGTGCTCTGACCCCAACTGACTGTAACTTGCGGGTCAGACCACTGGCGAAGCCATGTGCTCTGACCCCAACTGACTAAGCTCTCAGAGGGGCTTGATGCTGCCGGGAACGATTTTCGCCGCAAAATCACGCATCAGCGTTTGCACCAGCGGGTCGTCAAAAACGATTTTTTCTGCTGCCAGTTGGGCTTGTGCCGCGGCCGCCGCATTGCGCTTGGCCGGGCTGTCGGTCACGCGCCCCACCTCGGCCACCAGCTTGACCGGGTAACCGGCATCGGCCAAAGCGGCCGCCAGACGCTCACGGCTGCCAGGCTGGTTGAGCGACTCCCGCTCCACGCGCAGCAGCCATTGGTCGGCATCACGCGCCACCAGTTGGGCTTGCAGCGCCAGTTCCCGCACCAGGGCCGTGATGGCATTGGCCGCTACCAAGGCTTGCACCGTGGCGTACCAAAAATCACCCTCGGGGTTGCTGGGCACGGCAGCAGCCACCTGCACAGTCGGTACATCAAGCACCGAATCAGTCTGCACATGCACTTGAATTGCTTCAATTTTTATAGCTGCTTTCGCTTGTTCTATAAGGGCTAGAGGCTTATTTTGTTCATTTTTTTGCGCCAGTTCAGGCGCAGAGATGGAAGCACTGGTCATGTCCCGCACGGCCAGATGTTGCCCTGCCGGATGGTCACCAGACGCTACAACTTCAATAGCTGCTCGCCCTTTATCCAAAAGGGCTAGAGGCTTATTTTGTTCAAAAATATGGGGAGAGGCAAGCGTTGACGGGGGTGCAACTGGGCGCATGGGCGCTGTCAGCGCAGGTGTTGCTGACGTTAACGCCATAGCCGTAGCCGTAGCCGTAGCCGTAGCCGTAGCCGTTATCGCTGGCGCTGTTTGCGCTGTTGCCGCTGTTGCCGCTGTTGCCGCTGACGCTATTGCCTCAGGGCTGTGCCGCAATGGGGCAAATTTCAGCGTTTTTTTTTCCTGCCCGGCTCTTTGCTCTACCGCCGGCTTGAAGGCCAACAGCCGCAGCAGCACCATGGTCAACGCTGCGTATTCGTCGGGTGCCAAGCCTAATTCACCCCGACCATGCAGGCAAATGCTGTACAGCAGTTGGGTTTCGTCAGCTGGCATCAGGGCGGCGAGTTGGGCGATGTCAGCGGCTTCGGGGTCGCTGTCATCGGCTGCGTCCGGCACGGCTTGCAACACCGCCATGCGTTGCAGCACGCTGCCCATTTCTTCCAGGGTCGAGGCGGCGCTCAAGCCGTGGGTGCGTAGCGCCTCAGAGGTTTCCACCACGGTTTTGCCGTCGCCCTGCGCCAGCGCCTGCAGCAGGCGGAACACGTAAGAGCGATCCACGCTGCCCAGCATCTGGCGCACCGTGGCCTCTTCCAGCACGCCCGAGCCAAAGGCAATCGCCTGGTCAGTCAGGCTCAGGGCATCGCGCATGGAACCACGTGCGGCACGGGCCAGCAAGCGCAGCGACGGCATATCGGCGCTGACCTGTTCCGTAGCCAACACTTTTTGCAGGTGCTCCCGAATGGTGTCGGGGGCCATCGGGCGCAAATTGAATTGCAGGCAGCGGCTCAGCACCGTCACCGGCACTTTTTGCGGGTCGGTGGTGGCCAGCACAAATTTCAAATACTCGGGCGGCTCTTCCAGCGTTTTCAGCATGGCGTTGAACGCCGTGTTGGTGAGCATGTGCACTTCGTCGATCATGAACACCTTGAAGCGCCCCTGCACCGGCTTGTACACCGCTTGCTCCAGCAGCGCTTGCACCTCATCCACACCCCGGTTCGAGGCGGCATCGAGTTCGGTGTAGTCAACAAACCGGCCGCTATCAATATCGGTGCAGGCCTGACAGACCCCACAGGGGATAGCGGTGATACCACCTTGGCCATCAGGCCCCTGGCAGTTGAGCGACTTGGCCAAAATGCGCGACACCGTGGTTTTGCCCACACCGCGCGTGCCGGTGAACATGTAGGCATGGTGCAAGCGCCCGGTGGTCAGCGCGTTGGAGAGCGCCTGCACCACGTGGTCTTGCCCGACCATTTCGGTGAAATTGCGGGGGCGGTATTTGCGGGCCAGCACAAGGTAAGACATAGGCGCTGATTCTAAGGGGCATGGCATCAAAGCCCACCCGCCAGCCCTTACAATTCACCCCGACGGGCCTTCCCACATGGTGAAGCGGCCAACCGGGTCAGGTGGGGAACCAAGCAGCCCTAACTGTGGAGCCAGTGCTGGGGTCAAGGCTCGTCACCCTTCTTTGATGCATCATCCTCTGAGGTCCATCTGTATTGAAGCTCAAATTTTTCCTGTTGTGGTGCTTGGGCTGGATGGTCATGACAGTGGCAACAGCCCAGGGTGTTGGCTCGGCACAAGCTACCCCCTCTTTTCCTGTACTCACCCTACCAGAAGCTGCCCCCCAGCGTCTTGAGATTGGCCCGCGCATGGGCGTGCTGACCGATGCCACGCGTGGGCTCACCTTAACGCAAGTGCTGGCCGCGCCCCAAGCCTGGCAACCCATCACCCATGGCTCACCCAACTTTGGCTTCACCCACGATGCCTACTGGTTCCGCTTTCAGCTGGACAACCAAAGCGGCCAACCGCTGCCGCGCTTTATTGAACTACCGATACCGTTTCTCAACAGCGTCGGGCTGTACCACTTTGCCCAGGGGCAGTTGATCACCCAATATGCACTGGGCAACGCCAAACCGTTTGCCCAGCGCCCGGTACGCCACCAGAACTTTGTCATGCCGGTGACCCTGAGCCCCGGCATGAACCAGATTTACCTGCGCTTGGCATCGTCGGGCACCATCGAGGCCACGTTGCGGGTGTGGGAGCCGGTGCACTTTCAGTCCGTCAACAGTGACGAAAAATTGGTGCAGGGTCTGGTGGTGGGTATCTTGCTGATCATGGTGATTTACAACCTGTTTGTGTTCTTTTCAACGCGTGACATCAACTATTTTTACTACGTTGGTTTTGTCGCCAGCTACCTGTTTTTTCACCTGACGCTGACGGGTTACACCTTTGCCTACCTGTGGCCGAACGCGCTGAAGTGGAACGGGTATGCGATTTCAACATTCATTGCCAGCGCGGAATTGTTCAACTGTCTTTTTGCCGCGCACTTTTTGCGCCTGGAGCACTTTTCCAAACCGGCGTTTTATCTGCTGCGTTGTTTTGCAATGTGCAGCGGGCTGTTACTGATACTGACTTTTGTCGCCCCTTATGACATCACCGTGCGCGTAGGTGCAGCCCTGACCATGCCGATTACTGTCACCGCGCTGGTACTGGGCTACTGGCGCTGGTGGCGTGGTGCCAAGTTCGCCCGCTTTTATTGCCTGGCCTGGACGGCCATGCTGGCGAGTTTGATGCTGCTCAATGCCGGAAAATTTGGCCTGATTCCCACCTCGGTCTGGACTGAAAACGCGTCCGAGTTTGGTGCCGTGCTGCTGGTTGTGCTGCTGTCACTGACACTGGCCGATCGCATCAACCACGACCGAGCCCTGCGCCTGAACGCGCAGAACCAGGCGCTGGAGCACGAACGCCGCGCGCGGGCTTCACAGCAAGCTTTGATCAAAGCGCAGGAAGCCGCCAACCATGATCTGGAGCAGCGCGTGCAGGCTCGTACCCTCGACCTGAACCACACCCTGACCGAGCTCAAGGTAGCCAACGACCGGCTGCAGCAGCTGTCCACCACCGACGGCCTGACGCAACTTAGCAACCGGGCTTTTTTTGACCAGGCGCTGGTGACCGAATGCCAACGTGCCAGCCGCCTGCGCGTTTCACTGACCCTGATCATGTTTGACATTGACCATTTCAAGCACATCAATGACACCTTTGGTCACCCGGCGGGTGATGCCTGCCTGCGGGCGCTGGCCGGACTGATGCGCGACAAAATCCAACGTGCCACCGACGTGCTGGCGCGTTACGGGGGGGAAGAATTTGTGGTGCTGATGTTTGACACGCCGCTGCCCCAGGCGCTGGCCATGGCCGAGAGTTTTCGCGCAGCGATCGAAGCCATCCGCGTCGATTTCAATGGCACAGATATCAAGTTCACGGTCAGCATGGGGGTGAAAAGCGGTGTGCCTGATGCCAACGACAACCCGCAACTGCTGCTGGCCGCAGCTGACCAGGCGCTGTACCAAGCCAAGCAGGACGGTCGCAACGGTGTGCGCGCTGCAGCCTGATTCCATTTCCAAATCATCCGTGTCGTTGTTGCAACGCCTTGCCGTGCATTTGCACTGTCTGCGGCTTCGCGCCTAGGAGGCTGTCGGACTTTCGGTACATCGGCTGTAATCCGACCGCAGCGGTTCATTTTTTACCGTCTTTTTGGCCCATAGCTACGGCTATGAGCCAGCAAATCCGGCAAAAACTGCCCTCGCTGGGGTCGAATTTGGCTACGCCGCTCTTCGAGAACGCTTCGATGCCGAAAGTCCGACAGCCTCCTAGGCGCGAAGCCGC
>MNXW01000036.1 GCA_001871515.1 Comamonadaceae bacterium CG2_30_57_122 | reverse complement strand
ACAGGGCCTTGTAATGGTCGTACAAGGGCAAAATCATCCAGCCATCACCCTTGTGCACGCTTTTTAAGGTGTCAGCAGGCAACAGGCCGCGCTGCTGGGCAAAAGCCACAAACAAAATGCGATCCAGCAGCTTTTGCGCTGGGGTGATCAGCGCACCAGGCGGCAAGTCATTGGCATGCGCCAGCGCGGTGATGAGTTGCACGCGCCAGCGCTTGTAGTCCGCATAAAGCTCACGGGTGATTTGTTTCTCGATCTGGCCAGACTCGCCCAGCAGCGCCAGCGTGCGCCCGCAGAGCAAGTTGTCTGCCCCCAGCAACAGCATGAAGCGCTGGTATTCAAACGCTGAATCGGCCAGCTCTGCCAAGTCAAACCGTTCATAAATGCGGCGTGTGTGCCCCACCGCGTACAGGCGAATCTCCAGCATGTTGGAGAGCAGCAAAAACTTGGCCTGGGCCAAGTCCATGGCGTATTCCCAAACCTGCTGCACTGGCGACTTGTAGCGCCCTGGCATCAGCACGTCCAGGTTGGGGGTGTCGGGGCCTTTGAGTTCCACCGGCACCAGAATTTGATCGCCTTGTGGGCCGAAGTGACCCAGCACCACATCCGCACGGCCTTTGCCCACGTAATTTTCATCGGCCAGGGTGTAGTTGGCTCCTGCACCAAAGGTTTGGTAGCCCAGCAGTTCGACAAAAAACTTTTGCGTGAAAGCGCCCCGAATCTGCTGCTCGTTGCGGCCGCGAATGGCGCCGCTGCGAATGGCCGCAGCCCAGTCGGACAACACTTGCTGATGCGCTGCTGGCGTGGCAGCCTGGCTCACCGAGCGTTTGATCAAGCGGGCGTTAAACAAGGGGGGGTGATCAAGCGGGGTTTGAGCCATACAGAGCATTATGAAGCGGCCAGCTCTGGCCTGGGTTAGAGAGATTTACGCAACGATGCTGGCGCAATGCGCAGGCCTTCGCGGTATTTGGCCACGGTGCGGCGGGCGCATTCAATGCCCTGCTCTTTGAGCATCTCGGCCAACTGGTTGTCGCTCAAGGGTTTCTTGGGGCTTTCAGCGGCCACAAACTGTTTGATGAGCGCGCGCACGGCCGTGCTGGATGCATTGCCGCCCGACTCGGTGCCCAGGCCCGAGCCAAAAAAGTATTTCAACTCAAAGGTGCCAAACGGTGTGGCCATGTATTTGGCGGTGGTGACACGGCTGATGGTGGATTCGTGCAGGCCCAGTTCGTCGGCAATTTCACGCAGCACCAGCGGGCGCATGGCCAACTCACCATGCGTCAAGAACCCTTTTTGCCGCGCCACAATGGCGCTGCTGACACGCAAAATGGTGTCAAAGCGTTGCTGGATGTTTTTGATGAACCAGCGCGCCTCTTGCAGGCGCTGCTGCAAGGCCGAAAAGTTGGACGCGTCGCTGCCACCAGCCTTGTGGCCTTTGAGCGCGTTGGCGTAAATGTCGTGCACACGCAGGCGTGGCATCACGTCTGGATTCAGACGCACCTGAAACCGCGTCTGCCCGCCTTGCGTGATGGGTTTCACCAGCACGTCGGGCACCACCACGTTGCGCTCCACATCCACAAAACGCCGCCCCGGCTTGGGCTCCAGACGACCCAGCAGGCCAATGGCGGCGCGCATCTGGGCATCGCTGGCCTGGCACAAAGGCATCAGACGCTTGATGTCTCGCCGAGCCAGCATGTCCATCGGCTGGGCGCAAATGCGCAGACCCACTTGGACGATGTCCGCATCAAATTCAGGCCGGTTTTGCAAGGCCTTGAGTTGTAAAGCCAAACACTCGGCCAGGCCGCGCGCACCCACGCCCACCGGTTCCAGGGTTTGCAGCAGGTGCAAGGCCACGGTGAAGTGGTGCACGATCTGCTCCAGCTGCTCTGCATCTTCACCGGCCAGACCTTGCGCCAGGTCGTGCAGGTCGTCTTCCAGGTAACCGTCGTCGTTGAGCGACTCGATCAAAAACCGCAGTGCCGCGCGGTCTTCGGGGCTCAATCGCAAGCCCAGCGCCTGGCGGTGCAAATAGCTTTGCAACGACTCCGCGTTGCGCGCCAGTTCGGTCGCATCCATGTCGTCGTCGCTGCTGAGGTTGTTGCCACGGGCAGTGGCTTCGCCACCCCACTCGCCATCGTCGGGGCTGAAGCTGGCCGTACCGTCACCCTCCCAACTCGGGCCATCGTCCGCGGCGGAGGCATTATCTTCTGAGGTATTTTCGGCTGTAGCCCTTGAAAAATATGACTCTTCAGCTCCTGAATAAGAAGCATTTTCTTGCTCGCGCTGGTCGGTGCTTACCGCCGTATCGGCCTGTGCCAGGCCAAACGACTCACGCTCGGCTTCCTCTGCGGTGCGCTCCAGAAACGGGTTGTCGTCGAGCATCTGGTTGACTTCACTGCTGAGTTCCAGCGTGGAGAGTTGCAACAGGCGAATCGACTGCTGCAATTGGGGCGTGAGCGCCAGATGTTGTGAAGTGCGAAGCGAAAGACCTTGCTTCATCGTCGCAACCTGCACCGAGTGAAAAACGCGGGGGTCATGACATTACATTCTGAAATGTTCACCCAAATACACCCGGCGCACTTCTACGTTGTCAATGATCTCGGCCGGAGTGCCTTGTGCCAGCACACTGCCGTCGCTGATGATGTAGGCGTGGTCGCAAATGCCCAGGGTTTCGCGCACATTGTGGTCGGTGATCAGCACGCCAATGCCACGGGTTTTGAGGAAATTGATGATGCGCTGTATTTCAATCACCGCAATCGGGTCAATACCGGCAAACGGCTCATCCAGCAAAATAAACCGGGGCTGGGTGGCCAAGGCGCGAGCAATTTCCACCCGGCGGCGCTCACCGCCCGAGAGCGACAGGGCACTGGAGTCGCGCAAATGGTCAACACGCAAGTCCTGCAACAAAGCCGTCAGGCGTTGTTCAATCGCAACCTGCCCCAGGGGCTTGCCGTGCGCATCCAGTTGCAGCTCTAGCACGGCGCGCACGTTGTCTTGCACATTGAGCTTGCGAAAAATCGATGCCTCTTGCGGCAGGTAACTCAAGCCCAGGCGGGAGCGGCGGTGAATCGGCATGTGCTCAATGGACTGGCCGTCGATGGTGATGTCGCCCGCGCTGGCGCGTACCAGACCCACAATCATGTAAAACGACGTGGTTTTACCCGCACCATTGGGGCCCAGCAGCCCCACCACTTCACCCTTGCGCACCCGCAAGGACACATCTTTGACCGCCTTGCGGCTACCATAAAACTTTTGCAGGTGGTGAGCTTCCAGGCAACTCACACTACCCTTGCCTGCCTGGACATTCACTGCGCCAACTGCGCTGCCCGCAGCCACCGGGTGCGCCACTGTGCGTGCATCCATTAACGCTTGACCCCACCCAGTTGGGTGCTGGGTACCAGCGCTGCGGCGGGGGCCGACGCGGCCTCTTTTTGCGGTGTCAGCATGGCACGCACCCGACCGGCGGGCGCTCCTGGCCGCCCCGCGCTGCCAGCGCTACCGGCCACTGGCGCACCGTCCAACGTAAAGACTTCGGTGGTGTTGTTGTAGACAATCACGCCGCCTTTGAATTCGTCGCCCAGGGTGCTGCCACGGTAGCGGCGCAATTGGGCTTGGGTGATGAATTTGACGGTGTCGGCACGGCCGTCATAGTCAATCAGTTCGCCCTCGCCTTCAATGAATTCATCCAGCCCTTCGCGCTTCTGGCGAAAAAAAGCCAGCTGGCCCGGTACCGCCGTGACCAGGCCAAATTGGTTGCCTTGGGAATCCTGATGCACCTCCACCTTGCCACCTTTGATCAGGATGGTGCCCTTGGTCAACACCACATTGCCGGTGAAAACACTGGTTTGCTTGAGGTCGTCGTAGCGCAGGGCATCGGCCTCAACATTCATGGGTTTGTCGCGGTCGGCTTTTTCGGCCAGCGCACTGGGCACAAACAGAACCAATGCACTGAGCACAAGCCAAGGAACAAAAGGAGTTTTCATAAAGGCACGAAACTTGCATTAAGAGGGTGAGGCATTGTAGCGGGGCAAGCCCCGCTGGCACACCGTCAACGCATTGAATCAGTGCCCACTGCGCACTTGTGAGATCAAAAATTCAACCACTTGCAGCGTTCTGTCCATTGATTTTGCCAAACTGCCGTCAGTGTAAAAACGCCCCGCCACCCCCATGGCTGGCACGCCTTCAACCCGGTAAGCGTTTTGCAACTGCTTGGCTCGGGTGGCCTTGGTGGAAACCGAAAAGGAGTTGAATTGCTCCACAAATTTGGCTTTATCCACACCCTGCTTGGCAACCCATTCGACAATGGCCTCTGCCTTGCTCAAATTCTGCTTTTCAACGTGAATCGCGGCAAACACGTTGGCATGCAATTTGTCGACCAATCCCATGGCCTCCAGTGCGTAATAAAGCCGCTGTTGCGGCACAAAGCTGCTCTGAAAAGCAATTGGAACTCGCCTAAATACCACGTCTTTTGGTAATTTTTTAACCCATTGCGAAAGCGCTGGTTCAAAGGCGTTGCAATGCGGACAGCTGTACCAAAAGAACTCCACCACTTCAACTTTACCGGCAGGAGCCTCTACCGCTGCAGCCTGATCAAGCTTTAAAAAATCAGTTCCCACGCGCATGACTTGGGCTTGTGCTTGAGACCACGAAGGCGTTAAAAGCGCCGCTGTTGCTGCCACCGAACCCACACCCGTCAATAATTCACGTCGTTGCATTGTTCAAATCCCCAAAAAGTAAATAGACCAGCTCGTCAGAGGCTGTGGCTACCAAAAAGTTCAACGCTGCACACGCACCAGGGCCGTCTCCAGCCCCAGGATGTCGAGTTTGGCTTTGGCTTTGTCAGCCTCTTCGCGCGTTTCGTAGGGGCCGGTTCGTACCCGAAAAACCGTGCGCCCGGCCTGCTCCCGCTCGGACACTTTGGTTTCCACCCCGGCCAGAGACAATTTGGCGCGTTGGCTTTCAGCGTCTTCG
This sequence comes from Comamonadaceae bacterium CG2_30_57_122, assembly GCA_001871515.1. Lineage (GTDB taxonomy): Bacteria > Pseudomonadota > Gammaproteobacteria > Burkholderiales > Burkholderiaceae_C > Rhodoferax. Next base: position 3,683 of record MNXW01000036.1, on the reverse strand, counting down.
TTGGTACGGAACGCACCCACCTGAACAAAATAATAAAACGGCTCGGCCGCAGCAATCTGGCCTACTTTAGCTGCTGCACGCGCCTTCACCAGATCGCCCAAGGGGTCCGCAGTGACTGCCGGCTTGAGTTCAGGTTTGGCGGCAGTTGCAGTAGATGCCGCCTTGCCGACAGCCTCAGCTGGCAGTGTGACCTCTCCTGGTGTGGCCGTCTTGGCGGGATTTTTGCCATACAGCGGTGCATTGGGATCCCAGTCCTTATTTTTCTTGAGTTCGTTGGCATCCTGGTCTGCAGGCCGCGCCATACCCCGATCCAAAAACGGCACCGGGACTTTGGTGACGTACACCGCCACGGCCAGCGCCGTCCCCAGCCCCACCACCAAACCGGCGACAAACCCGATGAAAGTGCCACCGTGTTGCCGCTTCATGTACCGAACCTTCATTGCATCTCCCTTGATCATCTTCTGTAGCTCACATTTTTTGCGGGGCGCTGACACCCAGCACCGCCAACCCATTGCGCAGCACCTGGGCCGTGGCGGCAACCAAAGCCAGCCGCGCCAGCTTCACCGGCTCGTCGTCGACCAGAATACGCTCGGCATCGTAGTAGCTGTGGTAGCAAGCGGCCAGCTCACGCAGGTAAAAGGTCACGTCATGCGGCGCAAAACCTTCAGCCGCCGCACTGAGCATGTCCGGGTACTTGGCCAGCAGCAGCATCAAGGCCTGCGCCTGCGGGCTGGTCAATGCGCTCAAGTCCACGCCGGCCAATGTAGCCAAATCACCGCCCCAGGCCGCCAGCACCGAGCAGATGCGCGCATGGGCGTATTGCACGTAGTACACCGGGTTGTCGTTGTTCTTTTGCACCGCCAAATCCACGTCGAAGGTGTATTCGGTGTCGGGCTTGCGGCTGAGCAAAAAGAAACGCACCGCGTCCTTGCTGGTCCACTCAATCAAATCACGCAGCGTGACGTAGCTGCCCGCGCGCTTGCTGATCTTGACCTCTTCACCGCCCCGCACCACACGCACCATGGTGTGCAGCACGTAGTCGGGAAAGCCTTGCGCAATGCCCACATGGGCCGCCTGCAGACCGGCGCGCACGCGGGCAATGGTGCCGTGGTGGTCGGTGCCCTGGATGTTGATGACCTTTTGAAAGCCGCGCTCCCACTTGGTGATGTGGTAGGCCACATCGGGCACAAAGTAGGTGTAGCTGCCGTCTTTTTTACGCATGACGCGGTCTTTGTCGTCGCCGTAGTCGGTCGACTTAAGCCACAGCGCGCCATCCTGCTCATAGGTTTTGCCCGCCTCAATCAAGCGCTTGACGGCCGCATCCACCTTGCCTGATGTGTACAAGCTGCTCTCTAAATAATAGTTGTCAAACTTCACGGCAAAAGCCTGCAAATCCAGGTCTTGTTCGCGGCGCAGGTAAGCCACGGCAAACTGACGGACGCTCTCCAGGTCTGCCGCATCACCACTGGCGGTGAATTCACGGTCGTCGGACTTGACGGTTTTTTTAGCCAGGAAGTCAGCCGCAATGTCTGCAATGTAGTCGCCGTTGTAAAAATTTTTGCTTAACGCGTTGTCGGGGTCGGTCGGCCAGCAGGCATCGCCCGGCTTGTGGCCTTGGGCACGCAACTGGGTGCTGGTGGCCAGGGTGCCAATCTGCACGCCAGCGTCGTTGTAATAAAACTCGCGGTAAACATCCCAGCCCTGGGTGGCAAACAGGTTGCAAATGGCATCGCCCAGCGCCGCCTGGCGGCCATGGCCCACATGCAACGGGCCGGTGGGGTTGGCCGAGACAAATTCCACCAACATGCGACGGCCGTTGCTGGCCTGCGTGCCGTACCGTGTGGTTTGGTCCAGCACTGAACGCACCACCTGTTGTTTGGCGGTGGGCTTGAGTTTGATGTTGATGAAACCCGGCCCGGCAATCTCCAGCGCGTCGACCCAGGTCTGAAATGCCGGCACAGCACGCAGCGTTGTGCACAGGGTTTCGGCAAGTTGGCGGGGGTTTTGTTTCAGCGGTTTGGCCAGTTGCATCGCCGCCGTTGTAGCCAGGTCACCATGGGCGGCCACCTTGGGCGTCTCAAACGCCGCCTTGGCACCCGCACCGGGCGATAAGGCTTCCAACGCGTCGCGTAAGCCAATCAGTAATTCATTTTTGACATTGAGCATGGGCCAGATTTTAGGCGGCAGTCACGGGCCTGAGGGTGGGCCCGCGCTGTGCACTTGCAACACACTGTCAACGCAATTGCCTTATGTGCCGTTGTGTGCTTGAATCCCATCCGGGATTTTTTCTCGTCTTTATCACCACAAGGAGTCACACATGAAGAAATTGGTTGCGCTTTTGGGTCTGGGGTTGTCTTTGTCACTGGGCACGGCTTTTGCCGCTGGAGAGGCGGCGCCAGCTGCAAAATCAGCGCAACAGGGCAAGATGGCCGCCTGCAACAAGGAAGCTGGCGACAAAAAAGGCGACGAGCGCAAGGCCTTCATGAAGGAATGTCTGAGCGCCAAACCCGTCACAGCTGCTGCCGAAAAAGGCAAGAGCCCCAAACAGCTCGCCCAGCAAGAAAAAATGAAAGCCTGCAACAAGGAAGCCGGCGACAAGGCGCTCAAGGGCGACGCACGCAAAGCCTTCATGAAAGACTGCCTGAGCAACAAGGGCTAAGCCAAAACCCTGTTTTTCGACAAAAAACCCCGCGCGGCCACGCTGTGCGGGGTTTTCTTTTGGCATGATCGGGCTTATGCAGACGCGTCACCACCTGTCCCCCTCCATTTCGTGCGTTATCCCGGCCTTCAACGAAGCGCGCAACCTCGCCTCGCTGATTGACCAGATTCTGGCCACTCTGACCACACTAAGCCCGCAGGTTGAGCTGATCGTGGTCGACGATGGCAGCCGCGACGACACCGATGCGGTGATGCAGGCAGTGTGCCAGGCGCACGCCGAAGTGGTGTATCTGAAACTGTCGCGCAACTTCGGCAAAGAGCCGGCACTTACCGCAGGCATTGAGACCGCGCGTGGCGACGTGGTGGTGCTGATGGACGGCGACGGCCAGCACCCGGTGTCGCTGGTGCCCAACATGCTGGACAAGTGGCGTGAGGGTGTCGACGTGGTCTACGCCATCCGCCGCACACGCAACGACCAGTCCAGCCTGCAAATCACTTTGACTGGCTGGTTTTACAAATTGGTGAACCTGGGTAACCGCGTCAAGATTCCAGCCAACGCAGGGGACTTCCGCCTGATGGACCGCCAGGTGGTGGAAGCCCTGAAACGCCTGACCGAGCGCAACCGCTTCATGAAAGGTCTGTACGCCTGGGTTGGTTTCAACAGCACGGCTATTGATTACGAGCCCCTGCCACGGCTGGACGGTAAGAGCAATTTTGGTTTGCGCGGGTCGCTGTCGTTGGCCTTCACCGGCATTCTGGCGTTTTCGATCGCGCCGCTGCGTGCCTTGACGATCACCGGCTTTTTACTGTCGGTGATCGCGCTGGGTTATGGACTGTGGGTGGTGGGTGAGTTTTTTTTCCTGGGCATCAACGTACCGGGCTACGCCACCATTGTGGTGGGCATGATGTTCTTTAGCGGCATCCAGTTGCTGTCAATCGGCATCCTGTCAGAGTACGTCGGCCGCATTTATGAGGAAGTCAAGCAGCGCCCCAACTACCTGGTCAGCCAGCGCATTGGCGACGGT
>MNXW01000211.1 GCA_001871515.1 Comamonadaceae bacterium CG2_30_57_122 | reverse complement strand
CGCCAAAGCGCTCACCCTGCACCACCACATGCGCACGCAAGGCCTGCGCCGCTCCTTCGGCATCGCCGCTCACAATGGCTTGCACAATGGTTTCGTGCTCTTTGAACGAGGTGCTCATGCGGTTACGCACCCGCAACTGCAAGCGCCGATAGGGCCGCAAGCGGCGGTGCAACTGCAGGGCTTGCTCACCCAGAAAACTGTTGTGGCTACCCACGTAAATAGCGGCATGAAACCGCTCATTGCAATAGAAATAGGCATCAGAGTCCTGTTTGGCGCGCGCCTTTTCGCAGGCTTGGTGGGCAGCCGCCAATTCGCCTCGCTCAGCCTCGCTCATGCGCCTGGAAGCCAGCCGACCGCACATCGCTTCAAGCTCCCCCATCACCTCAAACATTTCCAGCAAGCGCGCAGGACTGATGCTGGCTACCACCGCGCCACGGCGCGGCCGGATTTCAATCAGCCCATCAGCAGCCAGCTGAATCAGGGCTTCACGCACCGGCGTGCGAGACACCCCGTATTGCTCCACCAACGTGGCTTCATCCAGGGCACATCCCGGCAGCAAATCACCCGTGGCGATTTGTTCTTCAATTTTTTCACGCAATTTGTCTGACATTCGCATGGCCAGATTGTCTCACCACACGTCAATAATGCATTCAAAATTCTTCTAAGGGTATCCACTAATGACGTTTAAAAATACAAACACTAAACTTTTGTATACATTCAGCAAACCTCAGATAAAGCCTTCTGATGTCACAGCGCTGTTCGTAGCCCCTTTTATTCCAACAGGAGACAACACCATGAAACATCGTTCCATTGCTACCGCCGTATCGGGTTTATTGATGGCCGCCACGCCATTCACTGTGGCGGTGGCTGACAGCATCACACTCAAAGCCTCACACCAATTTCCCGGTGGCAAAGGCGATGTGCGCGATGAGATGGTGCAAATGATTGCCCGTGATGTGGCTGCAGCCAATGTAGACATGACGATCAAGGTATTCCCCGGCTCCAGCCTGGTCAAGGCCAAAGACCAGTGGAAAGCCATGCTCAGCGGCCAGATCGACATGACCTCGGTGCCACTGGATTACGCCTCGGGCATTCACCCGCAGTTTGGGGCGACATTGATGCCCGGTTTGGTCAAAAGCCAGGAGCACGCCATGCGCCTGAACAACTCACCTTTCATGCAAGACATTAAGGCGATCATAGAAAAGGGTGGGGTCAAGGTCTTGGCCGATGCCTGGCTGGCGGGTGCGTTTGCAGGCAAAGACAAGTGCATTTTGAAGCCCGAAGATGCCGCTGGACTGAAGGTACGCTCGGCCGGAGCCACGTTCTCGCAAATGTGGGCAGGCGCGGGCGCATCAGTGGTGTCCATTGCCTCCAACGAGGTCTACAACGCCATGCAACAGGGCGTGATCCAGGCCACCGACACCTCCACCGGCAGCTTTGTCTCGTTCCGGTTGTATGAGCAGGTCAAGTGCATCACTGCCCCAGGCGACAACGCCATGTGGTTCATGTACGAGCCGGTGCTGATCTCCAACACCAGCTGGAACAAGCTCAACGACGCGCAAAAGAAAGCCCTGAGCACTGCCGCCAAAAAAGCCGAGGCCTACTTCAATGTCGAGTCCAAAAAAATGGACGACAAAATGGTAGAAACCTTCAAGAAAAACAACGTCAAAGTGGTCACGATGACCGATGCCGATGCAGCTACTTGGCGTGGTGTCGCCAACAAAACCTCTTACAAGGTGTTTGCTGAAAGCGTGCCCGGCGGCAAAGAGCTGATCGAAAAGGCCCTCAGTGTTAAATAAAGAGCAGGAGCAAATGCTGCCCCTGGCGGTGCGCGCGGTCTACACCGTATCGCGCTTAACAGGGGTGTTTGCCGCCTGCCTGATTGTGCTGGCAGTGGTCGTGGTGTGCCACATGGTGTTTGTACGCGCCGTGCTGGGGCATTCGTCCATTTGGCAAACCGAATTTGCAACTTTCTCGATCCTTGCGGCTACTTTTTTGGGTGCACCTTACATCCTGTTGACGCGTGGTCATGTGGGGGTCGACATCTTGCCCATGATGGTGGCGGGCAATGCCCGGCGCGCGCTGTATTTTTTGGGTAGTGCGGTGGCGCTGGTTTTTTGCAGCATTTTCTTCTACGCCTCGTTGACCTGGTGGTATGAAACCTGGCACACCGGGCAAACCACGTCATCCATGTGGGCGGCCAGGCTGTGGATTGCCTACCTGTGCGTGCCGGTGGGCTTGGGTTTGTTGTGCCTGCAATACCTGGCTGAAATTTGGTTGGTCATCAGTCGGCGTGAAGAACCATATGGTCTGACACCCGGAGTGCATCTATGAGCCCTTTGCTGATTGGTGCGCTGGTCTTTGCCACCACGCTGTTGGTACTGTCTACCGGACTACCCATTGCCTTTGGCCTCGGTGCGGTGGCACTGGGCTTCATGGTTTTTTTTGACGGCTGGGGCAGTGTGCATTTTTTGCCGGAAACCATTTTCAATGGTCTGGATGATTTCACACTGGTGTCGCTGCCCATGTTTGTCATCATGGGTGCAGCGGTAGCTTCATCCCGCGCTGGCAGCGACCTGTATGAAGCGCTGGCGAGACTGTTGCACCGTGTGCCGGGCTCGCTGGTGATTTCCAACATTGGTGCTTGCGCGCTGTTCTCGGCACTGACCGGCTCGTCACCCGCCACCTGCGCGGCCATTGGCAAGATGGGCATTCCTGAAATGCGCAAACGTGGCTATGACGCTGACTTGGCTACTGGAGCGATTGCAGCGGGTGGCACGCTGGGCATTTTGATTCCGCCCAGCGTGACCATGATTTTGTACGGCATCGCCTCCGAAACCTCGATTGGCCGTCTCTTTATTGCCGGCGTTTTGCCGGGCCTGCTGCTGACGCTGTTGTTTATGGCCTGGGCTCTGTTCTTGAGCTGGAAGCGCGGTACGGTGTTGGTCGACAAAGACCGCATTTATTCTTTCAAGGAAAAAATTGAGCTTTTGCCCCGTTTGCTGCCTTTCATCGCGGTGGTGGCAGGCGTGGTGTATGCCTTGTATGGAGGCATTGCCACCCCTTCAGAGGCGGCAGGTGTAGGTGCCATGCTGTGCCTGCTGATGGTGGCGGTGATTTACCGTGTTTGGCGGCCGCGCGACATGTGGCATATTTTGCGCGACGGTCTGCGCGAATCTGGCATGCTGCTGCTGATCATTGGCTCCTCCATATTGTTCGGCTACATGATGTCGTCGCTGCAAGTCACACAATCTGTGGCCGAGGCTATTGGCGCGCTGCAGGTGAACCGCTGGGTGGTGTTGGCCGCGATCAATTTGATGCTGCTGGGTGCGGGCTGCTTCTTGCCACCAGCAGCCATCATTTTGATGACCACGCCGATCCTGATGCCAGTCATTACCGCTGCCGGGTTTGATCCAATCTGGTTTGGTGTGGTGCTGACCATCAACATGGAGCTGGGCCTGATCACGCCACCCGTGGGTTTGAACCTGTTTGTGATCAATGGCATCACGCCGGATGTGCGCCTCACCACTATCCTGAAGGGTGCATTCCCGTTCATGATGTGCATGGTGGTGGCCATTTTGATGTTGTGCATCTTCCCCGAGATCGCCACCTGGTTGCCAACCAAGGTCATGGGCTAATGAAGGGCATCCATGCATAACTGGCACAGTGCAGCTGACAATCGCCGCGCCCGACTTGAGCGCGCCGCCTCATTGGGTGTAAAAAAAGTGGTGACGGCCGATGCCACCACTACTCTGCTGACGGCGGTGCTGGAGCCCTTTGACCGCGTTTGCATTGAAGGCAACAACCAAAAGCAAGCCGACTTTCTGGCGCGGTGCCTCACACAGCTTGACCCGGCCCAAGTGCATGACCTGCACATGGTGCAGTCGGTGCTGGCGCTGCCCGAGCATCTGGATGTGTTTGAACTGGGTATCGCATCCAAACTCGACTTTTCGTTCTCTGGTCCGCAAGGCGCTCGGCTGGCCAAAATGGTGTCTGCCGGGCAGCTTCAGATTGGTGCGATTCACACCTACCTGGAGCTGTTCAGCCGTTACTTTGTAGACCTGACACCACGCGTGTCACTGGTCTGCGCCCAGGCGGCCGATGCGCACGGCAACCTGTTCACCGGCCCCAACACCGAAGACACCCCGGCCATTGTGGAAGCCACCGCGTTCAAAAGCGGCATTGTGATAGCCCAGGTCAACGAGCTGATGGACACCCTGCCACGGGTTGACATCCCCGGCGACTGGGTGGACTTTGTCGTGCTGGCCCCCAAGCCGCATGCCATTGAGCCGCTGTTCACCCGCGACCCGGCACAAATCTCCGAGATTCAGGTGCTGATGGCGATGCTGGCCATCAAAGGCATTTACGCTGAATATGGCGTGCAGCGCCTGAACCACGGCATTGGCTTTGACACCGCCGCCATCGAACTGCTGCTGCCCACGTATGCCGAATCCCTCGGGCTCAAAGGCAAAATTTGCAGCCATTGGGCGCTGAATCCGCACCCGGCACTGATCCCGGCGATTGAGGCTGGTTGGGTGCAGTCGGTGCATTCGTTTGGCTCCGAGCTGGGCATGGAAAACTACATCCGTCAGCGCCCCGACGTGTTCTTCACCGGTGCAGACGGCAGCCTGCGCAGCAATCGGGCTCTGTGCCAGGCGGCAGGCCATTACGCCTGCGACATGTTCATTGGCTCCACCCTGCAAATCGACCTGAATGGCCACAGCTCCACCGCCACCCTGGACCGAATGACCGGGTTTGGCGGCGCGCCCAACATGGGCGCGGACGCACGTGGACGCCGCCACGCCAGCCCGGCATGGCTCAAGGCAGGGGAGCAAGCACGCCGTGGCCGCAGTGGTGTCTCGGCCATGCCACGCGGGCAAAAGCTGGTGGTGCAAACGGTGGAAACCTTCCGTGAACACATGCAACCGGCTTTTGTGGACAAGCTCGATGCCTGGCAACTGGCCGAGCAAGCGCACATGGCGATTCCACCAGTGATGATTTACGGCGACGATGTGACCCACATCCTGACCGAAGAAGGCATTGCCAATTTGCTGCTGTGCCGCACCGACGAAGAGCGCGAACAAGCCATTCGTGGCGTGGCGGGCTACACCCCGGTCGGGCTGGCGCGCGACAAGCGCCTGGTGGAAAACCTGCGTGACCGCGGCATCATCACCCGCGCAGAAGACCTCGGCATTGACAAACGCGATGCCACCCGCAGCCTGCTGGCCGCCCGCAACATGCGCGATTTGGTACGCGCCTCTGGTGGCTTGTATGACCCACCAAAACGTTTTCGAAATTGGTGAACCCCAAGGACACATCGCTGTGGAAAAACTTCATTTTGATTTGACCGGGCAACACATGCCCGCACCTTTTGCGCCGGTGCTGGTGGGCGTGGTGGGCTCGGGCAACCTGGAAGTGCTGCTGGAGCCTACCGCAGCCGCCGGTTGCACGCTCGACATCACCACCTCGGCACATGGTTTTGCCCCCATCTGGCAAGCTGTGGTGGAAGACTTTCAGGCACGCCATGGTTTGACGGGTGTAGCCGTGTCGATCAACGACATGGGAGCCACACCGGCTGTGGTGAGCTTGCGGCTGGATCAAGCGGCCGCGGCCTTGTCTATGAAAGCACGCGCATGAAACGCAGTTTTTCGGAGTCCACCGCGCGCGCGCGCATCGTGCACTTGCTTGATGCGGGCTCTTTCACAGAAATCTTGCCCCCAGCCGAACGTGTGGTCAGCCCGCACCTGGCGTTGCTGGGCGTGCCGTCGGCGTTTGACGATGGCGTGGTCATTGGCAGCGGCTTGCTGGCGGGTCAAACCGTGTTCATCGCCGCGCAAGAAGGCGAATTCATGGGTGGTGGGGTCGGCGAAGTGCATGGTGCCAAGCTGGTGGGTTTGTTTCAGCGTGCGCTCATCCACAAACCCGCTGCGGTGATTGTGCTGGCCGAGTCGGGTGGGGTGAGGCTGCACGAAGCCAATGCGGGTTTGATTGCGGTGTCCGAGGTCATGCGCGCCCTGCTGGCGGTACGCGCGGCGGGCATTCCGGTGCTGATGTTGATTGGTGGCGCAAACGGCTGCTTTGGCGGCATGGGGCTGATTGCGCGCTGTGCCGACCGCGTGGTGATGAGCGACATCGGCCGCCTGGCCATGTCGGGACCCGAGGTGATTGAATCGTCCAACGGGGTCGAAGAATTTGACTCGCGTGACCGCGCCCTGGTGTGGCGCACCACCGGTGGCAAGCACCGCTATTTGTTGGGTGACTGCGATGTGCTGGTGGAAGACGACATGGCCGCTTTTCGTACGGCAGCCGTCGCCGAGTTGACGCACAGCTTGCCCTTGAGCCTGGCCACGCTGCAGGCTGAACATGCGCTGCTCACCGACCGCGTGCGCCGCTTTGGCCATTGCCATGATGCCATGGACATCTGGCAGCTGGGTGGCATCCAACAACCTGAAAGCGTGGCCGACCTGGAAGCCGATGCCATGCTGGCTTTGAAGCAGCACTTTCAGACCATGACCGCTGCAAGTGGCAAACAGGCTCAAGCCAACGCGCTGCAGCCCGATCCATCCGATCCATCCGCAGCAGCTTACCCGACACCCGAACTCGATGCCCTGCTGAGCACCCTGTTTGGCTCAGACCATCACGTCTGCATTGAAGGCGACCTGATCCAGGGCACGGCTCAAGTGGCGGGAGCACCCGTGGCCGTGGTCGGCAGCACCCATCACGCTGCCATTGGCGTAGAACTGGCACTGGCCCAAGCCCATGCCGTGCTGGAAACTGTTCGCCAACACCCCAAGCGTCCCGTCGTGCTGCTGGTCGACACCCAAGGCCAAAGGCTGCGCCACCGCGACGAGTTGCTCGGCATCAACCGCTACATGGCGCACATGGGCTGCTGCATTGAACTGGCGCGCCAGCTGGGGCACCGGGTGATTGGTTTGGTGTACGACCAGGCACTCTCGGGAGGCTTCATCACCTCGGGACTGATGGCCGATGCCTGCTACGCCCTGCCGCAAGCTGAAATCCGCGTCATGCGCCTGCGCGCCATGGCGCGGGTCACCAAGATTGACGAAGCCCGCCTGACTGAGCTATCCAAATCCAACCCGGTGTTTGCGCCCGGCGTGGAAAATTTTGTGGCCATGGGCGGCATTCAGGCGCTGTGGCGCGGCGACCTGCAAGCCTGCCTGGCAGACGCACTGCACAGCGCGCCAAGCCAGGACGAACGTGCCGCCTTGGGGTATGCACGCGGTGGCCGCTCCCTGGCCGATGGCGTTGCGCAGCGGGTGCGCGCCTGACAATTTGAGGCCTTGACGCAGCTTGGCAACGCTGACCATGCTTATATAAGAAATATGCCTCTAGCCCTTATAAATCAAGCGCAATCAGCTATCTATTTCATATCAAATGCAGGCCATCTGCAACGCCAGCAGCTGGTCTGGTTGACGGACACTGCCTGGCAGTCCATGCAAGCGCGCACCTGGGACGCGACCGCGCACGCGGTGTTGGCGCACTGGCGCGCACAGCAACTGCCTGTGGTTGTGACACGCCAGCGCGGCGATGCCGCGCCCGATGTGGTATGCGTCGGTTTGCCCGCCCCCTCCCAATGGGGCAAGCGCAAACTGGCCTTTAGCGTTTCTATGAGCGACATTGCCAACACAAGCCCCTGCCCGACGCTGGCACAGGTTGCCGATGGACACAACTGGCAGATCGCCGCCATGGCTCTGAACGCTGCGTTGACGCAGCGCGGCGTTCAAGCCCGTGTGCACGGCTCTTTTGCCTGGCAGCAGGTGACTGCGCTGGCCTACCTTCACCCCCACTCCGACCTTGACCTGCATCTGCCGGTCACGAGCCTTGCGCAGGCCAGCCAGGTGCTTGATGTGCTGAAACAATCATCCGTGTCAAATTTGGAAACCGCTGTGCCGCTTCCACGCCTGGATGGCGAGCTGATTTTTCCCGGAGGCCAAGCAGTGGCTTGGCGCGAACTTGGGCAGCTGCTCAGCGGCCAGGTGGCGCAGGTGTTGGTCAAAGACCTCTTGACCGTGCGCTTGGTCGATCTGGCCGATTTGCGTGGCTTGTGCAAGCCATGAAAGTTCTGCAACCCATTGCGCCTATTGAGCCCATGCAGCCGGTCACGCCTAAGCCCTGGTGGCAACACATCGGCCACGCCGCTGTGCGTGCGCTGTATGCCGAAATTGCGCTGGAGCCCAAGCCCGGCCTGGTGTCGTTTCGTGACACCGGCAGCCACCAGGACATGGATGGCAGTACTTTTTTGCGCAGCCTGTTTGCGCTGCGCCATTACTTCCCCCGCATGGCGCAAGCGGGCTGGCAGGGTGCACCCTTTGCCAGCTTGCAACAACTCGGGCTGCAGGCCGAAGCCCGTATGCTACGCGCCACAGATGGCATCAACACCCATCGTGGCGCTGTGTTTGGTTTGGGGATGCTGTGTGCCAGTGCCGGGCGGGTGCAAGCGCTAGGCCTACCGTCAACGCCCCAAAACTTTCGCGCGGTGTTGCTGACCACCTGGGGACAGACGCTGGCCAAACGCGCTGAAATGGCGCAATCCACCACCCCAACTTCACACGGCCAACGCGTGGCGCAGCGCTTTGGTTTGCGCAGCGCGGTTGTGGAGGCTGCACAAGGTTTCCCTTGCCTGTTTGAAATCACCTGGCCGACGCTGCAACAAGCACTTGCCGCTGGCATGGGCGAGCGCGCCGCGCGGGTTCAGGCGCTGTTTGCCACCCTGGCGGTGCTGGACGACACCAACCTGGTACACCGCGGCGGCCTGGATGGTTTTCATTTTGCGCAGGCACAGGCGCGGCAATTTCTGGCATCTGGCGGCATCTTTCAAGCAGACTGGGTTGCGCAAGCCCGTGTCGTGCACCGCACCTTTGTGCAACGCCATCTATCCCCCGGTGGGGCGGCAGACGTGCTGGCCAGCGCCTGCTGGATACACACGCTTTGCGGATCAAGTTCGCACGACGCAAGTGAGAGGCTTGCACCTGCAAGGATGGTGGCCGCGTGAACTACGCCGTGTTGTTTTCCGGGCAAGCCAGTCAGCACCCGGACATGCTGCCCTGGCTGGAAGCCGAGCCCGCCTGCAGCCACGCGCTGGCCTTGATGGCCGCGCATCTGGGCGCTGACTGGCGGCAGCAATTGCAAGACCCCGCCACCCGCAGCCACAACGCCTTTGCCCAGGTGCTCATCACCGGAGCCGCCCTGGCGGCTTGGACGGCCTTGCAACAACGCCTGCCGGGCGCACCCGCCGTGGTGGCTGGCTACAGCGTGGGGGAGTTGGCGGCGTTCGGTTGCGCCGGTGTGTTGACCACCGCCCAGGCAATAGACCTGGCCGCACTGCGCGCACATCTGATGGATCAAGCCGTGGACAAGTTGGACACCGGATTGCTGGCGGTGACTGGCCTGAGCGAAGCCATGGTGCAAGCCACCTGTGTGAACCTCGGTTTGGAATGCGCCATTCGTATCAGCCCCAGCCAGCATGTTTTTGCAGGAACCGATGCGGCCCTGAACCATGCCCTGCCACAGCTCACCGCACGTGGCGCCCAATGCACCCGGCTGGAGGTGCGGGTGGCCTCGCATTCATCCTGGATGCTGCCCGCCATAGACGCTTTTTGGCAGGCGCTGAGTTCAGAGCCTTTTGGCAACCCACTGTGCCCGGTCGCCCTCAATGCCACGGGCACACTGTGCCGACAACCGAACCAGCTGCGAGCGGGTTTAAGCCAACAATTGGCCCACACAGTGCAATGGTCGACCTGCATGGACGCGATCGCCGAACGCCAGGTGGCTTGCGTGCTGGAGGTGGGCGGGGGCACGGCGCTGGCGCGCATGTGGAACGATCAGCACCCCAACATTCCGGCACGCGCCCTGGACGATTTTCGTCAACCGCAACGTGCGGTGGACTGGCTCATGAAACTTGGCGGCAGCACCGGGTAGCAGCGCCTCAAACCCCGAGCCGTTTGCAGATTTCCAGCGTGGCCGCGCTCTGGTTCATGCTGTAAAAGTGCAGACCCGGTGCGCCACCGGCGCGAAGCTGCTCACACAGGTCAGTCACCACGTCAAGCCCAAAGGCTTTGATGGACGCGGTGTCGTCGCCAAAGCTTTGCAGGCGCAGGCGAATCCAGCGCGGAATTTCCGCGCCGCAGGCATCTGAAAAGCGCATCAGCTGTGACGAACTGGCAATCGGCATGATGCCTGGCACCACCGGCACGCGCACCCCCAGGGCATCGGCTTCTTCGATGAACCTGAAGTAAGCATCCGGGTTGTAGAAATACTGGGTAATGGCCGAATTGGCTCCGGCCTGCACCTTGGCAGCAAAGGCCTTCACATCGCTCTCGGGCGACTTGGCTTGCGGGTGCATCTCGGGATAGGCGGCCACTTCAATGTGAAAGTCATCCGGCATTTCGGCGCGGATGAAGGCCACCAAATCACTGGCGTAATGAAACTCGCCCCCGGTGCCGTAGCCACTGGGCAGATCACCGCGCAACGCCACCAGCCTTTTCACGCCCATGGCCTTGAGTGTGGCCAGTTGCTCGCGTACCCGCGCATGGGTCGCGCCGATGCAAGAAAAATGCGAAGCGGCCGGCACGCCCTCAGCCAGGATGGCGCTGACGGTGCTGAATGTGCCCTCTTGCGTGGAGCCACCCGCCCCAAATGTCACCGAGCAAAACTCGGGCTTCAGGGCGTACAACTGCTGGCGCGCAACGCGCAGCTTCTCTACACCCTCGGGCGTCTTGGGTGGAAAAAATTCAATGCTGATGGGGAAACGGGTTGGGCTCATCAGGGCCTTCCTTTACATGTGTTGACTCCACCCATTGCCCAAGGGCTGGGTGATTTATGGCTTGGTGGCCGCAATAAAAAATTCCCGGTTGCCGTCTCCACCGGTGATGGGCGAATCAAACCAGTGCGTCACGCTCAAGCCCAGCGCAGCGCAGGCCTCGCGCAGGCGTTGTTCCACGATGACGTACATAGCTGCGTCTTTGACAATGCCGCCCTTGCCCACCTGGCCCGGCTGCAGTTCAAACTGCGGCTTGACCAGGGTCAGCAGCACCCCGCCCTGTTTCAGCAACGGCAACACCGCGGGCAGCACCAGGGTTTGCGAGATAAAGGACAAGTCGGCCACGATCAGGTCAAACTCGGGCACGAAGTCAGCGCTACCGCCCTCTTCTGAATCTTCTAGGTCAAATTGGCCTTCAGCCCCCGTACTGTCTGCGTAAGCAGCTATTAAATCTGAAGCGCTCAAGGTACGCGCATTGACACCTTCCACGCACAGCACACGCGGGTCAGCGTGCAGGCTGGGGTGCAGCTGGGCACTGCCCACGTCCACCCCCACGACAAACTTCGCGCCGTGTTGCAGCAGGCAATCGGTGAAGCCGCCGGTGCTTTGACCGACGTCCAGGCACTGCCAGCCCGCCACCGACAAACCCACCTTTTTCAAGGCCGCTTCCAGTTTCAGACCGCCGCGCGACACGTAGCGGGCTTGTGCGTCATCCAGCAATTCGATGACTGCATCTTCCGGCACGACGTCGCCATTTTTGGCCACCCGCCGCCAAGCATCACCTTGCTGCCATTGCACGCCATCAGCAATCAAACGCTGGGCTTGGCTGCGGGTGCTGGCCAGGCCACGCTGCACCAGAAGTTGGTCAATGCGCATATTTCTCCAAATTGTGTAACGCGGCCTCGGTCTTCAACTGAGGGACACCGTCAAACCGGCTTTGCCGGATGACGGGTGTCGTCCCCTTGAGGGGGAGCACCGCAGGTGCTTCGGGGGTGGTTCAATACCTGTATGAATCGGCTTTGTACGGGCCGGACTTGCTCACGCCAATGTAGGCGGCTTGCGCGTCGGTCAGCTCGGACAATTGCGCGCCCACTTTGGTCAGGTGCAGGCGCGCCACTTTTTCGTCCAGGTGTTTCGGCAACACATACACCTTACCCACCTTGTATTCCTTGGGCTTGGTGAACAGCTCGATCTGCGCAATGGTCTGGTTGGCAAAGCTGGAACTCATGACAAAGCTGGGGTGGCCGGTGCCGCAACCCAGGTTCACCAAGCGGCCCTTGGCCAACAGGATGATGCGTTTGGCCGGTGTCTTGCCCTTGGCGGGAAAAATCACGTGGTCGACTTGCGGCTTGATCTCTTCCCACTTGCACTTGTCCAGCGACGCCACATCGATTTCATTGTCAAAGTGGCCAATGTTGCAGACGATGGCCTGATCTTTCATGGCCGCCATGTGCTTGTAGGTGATCACATTCAGGTTGCCAGTGGCGGTGACGAAAATATCGCACTTGTCTGCGGCGTATTCCATGGTGACGACCTTGAAGCCTTCCATGGCCGCTTGCAGCGCGTTGATCGGGTCCACCTCGGTCACCCAGACTTGGGCACTGAGCGCACGCAATGCCTGGGCAGAGCCTTTGCCCACGTCGCCATAGCCAGCAACCACAGCCACTTTGCCAGCGATCATCACGTCGGTGGCGCGCTTGATGGCGTCCACCAGCGACTCACGGCAACCGTACAGGTTGTCAAACTTGCTCTTGGTGACAGAGTCGTTCACATTGATGGCACGAATGGCCAGCGTGCCCTTGGCACTCATCTCGTTCAAGCGGTGCACGCCGGTGGTGGTTTCTTCTGTGACGCCAATGATATTTTTCAGGCGGCGGCTATACCAGGTGGGGTCTAACTTGAGCTTGGCCTTGATGGCGGCATACAAACAGGTTTCTTCTTCGCTGGTTGGGTTGTCGAGCAGCTTGGGGGTTTTCTCGGCTTTGGTGCCCAGGTGCATCAGCAGCGTGGCGTCGCCACCGTCGTCCAGAATCATGTTCGGACCTTCAGCGGCGCTGCCTTTTTTGCCACCAAACTCAAAAATGCGGTGGGTGTAGTCCCAGTAGTCGGTCAGCGACTCGCCCTTGACCGCAAATACCGGTGTGCCGCCGGCGGCAATGGCGGCGGCAGCGTGGTCTTGGGTCGAGTAAATATTGCACGATGCCCAGCGCACTTGCGCGCCCAAGGCCGTCAGGGTTTCGATCAGCACGGCGGTCTGAATCGTCATGTGCAGGCTGCCGGTGATGCGTGCGCCTTTAAGCGGCTGGCTCTTGGCAAATTCTTCACGAATCGCCATCAGGCCGGGCATTTCGGTCTCGGCAATGTTGAGTTCTTTTCGGCCCCAGTCAGCCAGACCAATGTCGGCAATCACGTAGTCAGCCGCAGCTGCGGGTTTGGCAGCCGCTTTGGCCGAGGGTTTGACAGATTTTTTTGATACGACGCTCATGGTTCACTCCAGAAGGTTAAGGTGACAAGCACGGCTTTTGGAGATAACTTGACAAGAAGTCTCACCTCACAAAAACCGTGGGTGAGCGCCGTTGTGAAACGCCACAGCAGATCGGCCGCAGCGGGTTCCGAGCCTCACTCAGCGCCGGGCCTGGGGCCTTGGCGTGAGCTGCAACGCTCCTCGGAATGGGCGCGATTATAGTGAGTACAGTTTTGTACTTTGATACTCTCATCTGCCGCAAGGAATTCAATTGAACGTTTCAGCTTCACCCCTGGCCTATACCTCTACCGAGCAAATCAACGCCCACCTGCTGCATACCGTGGGGGTGGACCCCCTGCACGCCTCGCCCAGTGAACTGATGCAGGCCACGGCACAGGTGGCACGTGCCCAACTCTCCAAACGCTGGGTCGACACCCAGGCGCAAGAACGCAGCCAGAAAGCGCGCCGCGTGGTCTATTTGTCAATGGAGTTCCTGATGGGGCGCACCCTGTCCAACGCCCTGGCCGCGCTGGACCTGACGCAAGGGGCCGCCAAGGGCCTGGCCGAGCACGCCCAACAGCTCGAAGACATTGTCAACCTCGAGCCAGATGCCGCGCTGGGCAATGGCGGCCTGGGTCGGCTGGCGGCGTGTTTTCTGGACTCCATGGCCACACTCGGCCTGCCCTCATGGGGCTACGGCATCCGCTACGAATACGGCATGTTTGCGCAGGAGATTCAAAACGGCTGCCAGGTGGAGTACCCCGACTCGTGGCTCAAGGACGGCACGCCGTGGGAATTCCCGCGCGCTGATGTCCACTACCCGGTGCGTTTTGGCGGCTCGGTCACGCATGAAAACGAGAAAGCAACCTGGCTGCACGCCGGTGAAGTCACCGCCAAAGCTTATGACATGGTGGTGCCCGGCCACGGCACGCAAAAGGTCAATACCCTGCGCCTGTGGAAAGCCACCGCTCCAGACCACATTGACCTGGGCGCCTTCAACAATGGCGACTACGCACGCGCCGCCAGCGCCAAAAACGAATACGAAAACATCTCCTGGGTGCTCTACCCCAACGACAGCACACCGGCCGGACGCGAACTGCGCCTGAAGCAGGAATACTTCTTTGTCGCCGCCTCAATGCAAGACTTGGTTCAGCGCCACCTGAGCGAGCACCCGTCGCTGGACAACCTGGCCGAACACGTGGCCATCCACCTCAACGACACCCACCCGGCCATTGGCGTGGCCGAGCTGATGCGCATCTTGTGCGACGAACACGGTTTTGACTGGGATACCGCCTGGGCGCTGTGCAGCCAGACGTTCTCGTACACCAACCACACCCTGATGCCTGAGGCGCTGGAAACCTGGCCGGTGAGCCTGATGCAACATGTGCTACCCAGGCATCTGGAAATCATCTTCCGCATCAATAAAGAGTTTCTGGATCATGCGGCTCGCTTCAAACCCGGCGACCATGAGTTTTTAAAGCGCTTGTCGCTGATTGACGAAACCGGCGAACGCCGGGTGCGTATGGCGCATTTGTCGGTGGTGGGCAGCCACAAGGTCAACGGCGTGTCGGCGCTGCACTCGGAGCTGCTGGTGCACACCATCTTTGCCGACTTTGCCGCCCTCTGGCCCGAGCGCTTCACCAACATGACCAACGGGGTCACGCCCCGGCGCTGGCTGGCGCAGGCCAACCCCGGCTTGTCGGCCCTGCTCGACAACACCCTGGGCCGCAGCTGGCGGCTCGACCTGAACCAATTGCGCCAGCTCGATGCCGTAAAAGCCGACCCCGCTTTTGCCCAATCCTTCATGGCCGTCAAACGCGCCAACAAAGTGCGCCTGGCAACCCTGATCGAACACACCACTGGCATCGTGGTTACCCCCGACAGCCTGTTTGACGTGCAGGTCAAGCGCATCCACGAATACAAGCGCCAGCTGCTCAACGTGCTGCACGTGGTCACACGTTACCAGGCCATCCTGGCCCAGCCAGAGGCTCCCTGGGTGCCACGCACCGTGATCTTTGCCGGCAAGGCTGCCTCCAGCTACCAGGCCGCCAAGTCCATCATCCGGCTGATTCATGATGTGGGGCTGACCATCAACAACGACCCGCGCGTGGGCGACAAACTCAAGCTGGTGTTCATCCCCAACTACGGCGTATCGGTAGCCGAGGTGATCATGCCCGGGGCAGATTTGTCCGAGCAGATTTCCACCGCCGGCACCGAGGCCTCGGGCACTGGCAACATGAAGCTGGCGCTCAACGGTGCGCTCACCATCGGCACCGACGACGGTGCCAACATCGAGATCCGGCAACACGTCGGTGACGACAACATCTTCATCTTTGGCCTGAAAACGCCCGAGGTGCGCGCACTCAAAGTGGCCGGCTACCACCCCTTGCAGCACTATGAGGCCAACCCCGTCCTGAAAGCCGTGCTCGATGCCATTGCCACCGGCCAGTTCTCACCCGACGAGCCCAACCGCTACCGCGACCTGATTGACCCGCTGATCTGGGGGGGCGACTACTACATGCTGCTGGCCGACTATGCGTCTTATGTGGACACCCAGGCGCAGGTCGACGCGCTGTACCGCCAGCCCGCGCTGTGGTGCCAACGCGCCATCAGCAACGTGGCGGGCATGGGCGCGTTTTCCTCTGACCGCACCATTGCCGCCTACGCCCGCGACATCTGGCATATGAGTCCGGATCGCACATGACCAGCGCCACCAAAGCCCCCCTTGAACTGCTGGGCGAGTTCGATGCCTGGCTGCTGGCCGAGGGCACGCATCTGCGCCCGTTTGAAGTGCTGGGCGCGCACCCTGGTTCGCTGCAAGGGGTCAGCGGCACGCGTTTTGCAGTGTGGGCACCCAACGCCAGCCGCGTCAGTGTGGTGGGTGATTTCAATGCCTGGAACGGCCACAGCCACCCAATGCAGCTGCACCCTGCCTGTGGTGTGTGGGAGCGGTTTGTACCGGGCGTGCAGCCAGGCGCGCTGTACAAATATGAAGTCTGCAGCCGCAGTGGTGAGGTCTTGCCCGCACGTGCCGACCCCTACGCCCTGCAAGCCGAGCTGCGCCCGGCCACCGCCAGCGTAGTCAGCCTTCTGCCCGCCATAGTCAACCCCGGGGCACAGCGCCAGGCCGCCAATGCGCTGGATGCGCCGGTGAGCATTTACGAAGTGCACCTGGGTTCCTGGCGGCGCGTAACCGAAGACGGCAACCGCTGGCTGAACTGGGACGAGTTGGCCGACACGCTGATCCCTTACGCTCAGGATATGGGTTTCACGCACCTTGAACTGCTTCCAATCAGTGAGCATCCTTTCGATGGTTCATGGGGGTATCAGCCCATTGGGCTCTACGCCCCCACGTCCCGCTTTGGTGCTGCCGACGGTTTTAGTCGCCTGGTGCAACGCTGCCACGCCGCCGGGCTTGGGCTGATTCTGGACTGGGTACCGGCGCACTTTCCCACCGATGCCCATGGCCTGGCCAACTTTGACGGCACGCATCTGTACGAATACGCCGACCCGCGCGAGGGCTTTCACCAGGACTGGAACACCCTGATCTACAACCTGGGCCGCACCGAGGTGCGCAACTTTCTGGTCGGCAACGCGCTGTACTGGCTGGAGCGTTTTGGCGTGGACGGCCTGCGTGTCGATGCGGTGGCCTCCATGCTGTACCGCGATTACAGCCGCAACCCGGGTGAATGGATTCCCAATGTGTGGGGTGGCCGTGAAAACCTGGAGGCCATTGATTTTCTGAAACGCATGAACGAGGTGGTGGGCGTGCAATGCCCGCAGGCGATCACGCTGGCCGAAGAATCCACCGCCTACCCGGCGGTGTCACGCCCAACCTATGCCGGCGGCCTGGGTTTTCATTACAAATGGAACATGGGCTGGATGCACGACACCCTGAGCTACATGGCGCGTGACCCGATTTACCGCCAGCACCATCAGGGCGAGATGAGCTTCAGCCTGGTCTACGCCTTCAACGAAAATTTTGTGCTGCCGATCTCGCACGACGAGGTGGTGCACGGCAAGGGCTCACTCCTGACAAAAATGCCCGGTGACCGCTGGCAACAGCTGGCCAATGTGCGCGCCTACCTGGGCTACATGTGGGGGCATCCCGGCAAAAAACTGCTGTTCATGGGCTGCGAATTTGCCCAGGAACGTGAGTGGAACCATGACCAAAGCCTGGACTGGCATCTGCTGAACGAACCCGCGCACGCCGGCGTGCAGCGCCTGGTGCGCGACTTGAATACGCTGTACCGCGCCACACCCGCGCTGTACCAGCAAGACTTTGTGCCCCAAGGCTTTGAGTGGATCGACCACAGCGATGCCGCGCATTCGGTGCTGGGCTTTGTGCGCCATGGCCTGGATGCCCGCACCTTCACCCTGGTGGTGTGCCACTTCACGCCCCAAGTGCAAGCTGGCTACCGGCTTGGTGTGCCGCAGCCCGGTGGCTACCGCGAGGTGCTCAACACCGACTCCACTTACTACGGCGGCAGCAATGTCGGCACGCCGTTTGGCATGGCCCAAGCCGAGCCGATACCCTGGCACGGCCAGCCCTATTCCATTTTGATCACGCTACCGCCCCTGGCCACGGTGTTTTTTACATGGAGCGCCTGACCCCCCTCACCCTGCAACCCGGCCAACCCTGGCCGATGGGGGCGCATTTTGATGGCCAGGGCATCAACTTTGCGGTCTTCTCCAGCCATGCCCAAGCCATGGAGCTGTGCCTGTTTGATGCCGACGGCAGCACCGAGATAGCCCGCCTGCCCCTGCCTTGCCGCACGGTTGATGTCTGGCACGGCTACCTGCCCAAGGCCAGCGGCCTGGCCCAACCCGGTCTGATTTACGGCCTGCGCGCCCACGGCCCCTGGCGGCCCGACAAAGGGCAGCGCTTTGATGCCAGCAAACTGCTGCTGGACCCCTATGCCCGCGACATCGTGGGCAGCTTCATCTGGAGCGACGAGCACTTCACGCCAGACCCCCAGCACCCTCACCACGTGGCAACACATGACAACGCCCGCCTGGCGCTCAAGGCGCGCGTCATCGACGATCATTTTGACTGGGGCGACGACCACCCGCCCGGCACCCCGCTGGCGCAAAGCGTGCTTTACGAATGCCATGTCAAAGGCTTCAGCCAGCAGCACCCGCAGCTGCCACCGCAGTTGCGTGGCAGCTTTGGCGCACTGGCGCACCCGGTGGTCCTGAAATACTTCAAACAACTGGGTATCACCGCTTTAAACCTGCTGCCGGTGCACTACGCCCTGAGCGAAGAGCGCCTGGTGAACCTGGGTCTGTCCAACTACTGGGGCTACAACACGCTGGGCTTTTTTTGCCTTGACCCGCGCCTGACCGGCAGCGCGCAAGGCCAGGCGGCGCGCGACCAATTCCGCCACATGGTGCGCGCCCTGCACGCCAGCGGCATTGAAGTGATTCTGGACGTGGTCTACAACCACACCGCCGAGCGTGACGACACCGGCCCCACCTTAAGTTTTCGTGGCCTGGACAACGCCAGTTACTACCTGCTCGCCACAGGCGATCCGTCGCGCTATGAAAACCACAGTGGCTGCGGCAACACCGTTAACGTCAAACACCCCAAGGTGCTGCAACTGGTAATGGACAGCCTGCGCTACTGGGTGCAAGACATGCACGTGGATGGCTTTCGCTTTGACCTGGCCAGCGTGCTGGGCCGAACCGAATTCGGCTTCAGCGCCAAAGCAGCTTTTTTTGCCGCTGTGGCGCAAGACCCGGTGCTGTGCCGCGTCAAGCTGATTGCCGAACCCTGGGACCTGGGCCCTGGCGGTTACCAGGTGGGCGGCTTTCCGCGTGGCTGGATGGAATGGAACGACCGCTTTCGCGACGGCATGCGTTGCTTCTGGGTACAAAGCGCCGCTTCCCCCGACACAGAAGTAGCCCATTGCGGCCGGGGCGACTTTGCCATGCGCCTGTGCGGCTCGTCTGACCTGTACCAGGCCAGCCAGCGCGCCCCGGCCAAATCCTTAAACTACGTGGTCTCCCACGATGGTTTTACCCTGGCCGACCTGGTCAGCTTCAACCAGCGCCACAACCTGGCCAACGGGGAAGACAACCGCGACGGCACAGGCGACAACCTGAGCTTCAACTGCGGCGTGGAAGGCCCCAGCACCGACCCCGCCGTGCTGGCCTTGCGCGGCAAATTGCAACGCGCCCTGCTCGCCACCATGCTGCTGGCCCAGGGCACGCCCATGCTTAGCGCGGGAGACGAGTTCGGCCACAGTCAGGGCGGCAACAACAACCCCTACTGCCAGGACAACCCCAGCACCTGGATCGACTGGAGCGCGGCAGATGCCGACCTGCTGGCCTTTACCCAGCACGTGATCGCACTGCGCCACCAGCTGCTGCCGTTTCATAACCAGTGGTACAGCGGCCTGCCCGACAGCACTGGCACTTTCGATCTGTCGTGGTGGAACGCCGATGGCAGCGTGCTCCAGGCCGAGGACTGGCATCAGCCCCTGACCCGCAGCCTGGCCTGCCTGGTGGGCCGCCCCGGACGCAGCACCCTGCCTCTGCTGTTGCTGGTCAACGCGGGCGCATCGGCGCAAGCCTTTGTGCTGCCACGCGGCCAGTGGCAAGCCCTGCTCGACACCAGCCAGCCACACGGCGACAGCCCGCAGCAAGATGCCGTGGCCGGAATCATGACCGTGGTCAGCCACAGCCTGCTGCTGTTGCAGGCACAAATACTATTATATTGATAGCTAAAATAGCTTGATATACATGACATAGAGACATAAATTCACATCAAAAATCAGGGTGTTCGCTACAGTACAGAATCCGGCTTGCGGCCTTGCTAGCATAGCGGTTGCCCCCCAGCCTCACACCATTTACCCATGAACCAAGCGCCCCTGTTTGCTGGCAAAACTTCAGCATGACACCAGTGACCACCATCTGGCTGCAGTTCGCCCTGTGCGCCGCCTTGATCGGCCTGGCGGGGTATCAGCTGTCGCACTATGGTGATGTCATTGCCCAGCGCACCGGCATGACCGGCAGCTGGGTCGGCCTGGCGCTCCTGGCCACGGTGACCTCGCTGCCCGAGCTGGCGACTGGCATCAGCAGTGTCACGGTGGCCAACGCACCCAACCTGGCCGTGGGTGACGCGTTGGGGAGCTGCGTGGTCAACCTGCTATTTTTGGTGGTGATCGATACCGTGTTTCGCCAACAGCCACTGTGGCACCGCGCCGGCCAGGGTCATGTTCTGGCGGCGGCCTTTGGTGTGCTGATGCTGGGCTTTACCCTGGTCAGTTTGCTGATGAGCCAAGTGCGGCTAACCCACGGCAGTGCGGTAACGGGCAGCTTGGCACCATCGGGTTTTGGTCTGATGACGCCCGTGCTGTTGGTGCTTTACCTGGTGGCCATGCGGACGGTGTTTGCGTATGAGCGCGACCATGCCCGCGCCATGTCAGAGACTTTTGACAATGCCTTGCCCGCCTTGCGCCGTGCCGTGGTGCGTTTCGGTCTAGCTGCTGCGGTGGTGGCAGGTGCGGGCATGTGGCTACCTTTTGTGGCCGCTGATCTAGCCCACGCCATGGCCTGGAACAAGTCGTTTGTCGGTAGCCTGTTTGTGGCCCTGGCAACCTCCTTGCCAGAACTGGCGGTGACGCTCTCAGCGCTGCGCATGGGCGCGCTAGACATGGCCATCAGCAACCTGCTGGGCAGCAATTTGTTCAATGTGCTCATCATCGCCGTCGATGACCTTTTTTACCGCCCTGGTTACTTGCTCGCCAGCGTATCACCGGTGCATGCCGTTACCGCAGGTTCTGCCATCACCATGACCGGCCTGGCTCTGGTGGGGCTTTTTTTCAAGCCGCGCGGCCGTGTGCTGCAGGCCATGAGCTGGGTCAGCCTGGGCTTGGTTACCATGTATTTGCTCAACACCTATGTGTTGTACCTATATGGCGAATGAACGCCCAAGCGCTAATGCTGTCGCGCGCGACGAATGGCATTTGCAAGACGGTGCAGCGCTGGCAGCCCACCATGCGGTTGACCCAGAACAGGGTCTGCTTGCGGACCAGGTCAGCCAGCGTGCGCTGACTTACGGCCCCAACCGCCTGCCCAGCGCCGACCAGCGTAATGTGTGGTCGCTGCTGCTGGCGCAGTTCAGCGACTTCATGATCCTGATCCTGATTGCCGCAGCCGTGATTTCCGGCGTAGTGGGCGAATGGATCGACACGCTGGTAATTGTGGTGATCGTGCTGCTCAATGCCGCCATCGGGCTGGTGCAGTCCTGGCGCGCTGACCAGGCGCTGGCCGCCTTGCAAAGCTTGTCGGAGGCGCAAGCCACCGTGCTGCGCAGCGGACAGGTGCAGCAGGTCAGCGCACAGGTGCTGGTGCCGGGCGACATTGTGTTGCTCGAAGCCGGCAATCAAGTGCCGGCCGATCTGCGCCTGCTCAAAAGCGCCCAGCTCAAGGTGGATGAATCCGCACTCACCGGCGAATCGGTCACTGTGGACAAGCACACCCGGGTTCTCGAAGGCAACTCGCTGGCGCTGGGTGACCGGCTCAACATGGCGTTCAAGGGCACCACCGCCACGCATGGGCGCGGCCGTGGGCTGGTAGTGGCCACTGGGCTCGACACCGAGCTTGGCAAGGTGGCCGGCCTGCTCAAACAAGACAACCAGCGCAGCACCCCGCTACAGCTGCGTCTGGCCGCTTTTGGCAAACGGGTGTCACTGGCGGTGTTGGGCATCTGCGTGGTGATTTTTGCGGTCGGGGTGCTGCGCGGCGAAACTCCGCTGCTGATGGCGCTAACCGCCATTAGCTTGGCGGTGGCTGCCATCCCCGAGGCCTTGCCCGCCGTGGTCACGATATTGCTGGCGCTGGGCGCGCGCAAAATGGTGGCAGTCAACGCGCTGATCCGCCGCCTGCCTTCGGTTGAAACACTGGGCTCGGTCACCACCATCTGCTCTGACAAAACCGGCACACTGACACAAAACCGGATGCAGGCACAGTGTCTGGTTGTGGATGCCGCCGAAGCTTGCGCCAGCTGGATGCCCGGCAACAGTGCCGCCAGTGCCGCCAGTGCCGCCCACGTCGAACTGCTGCGCGCCGCCACCCTGTGCAACGATGCCAGCCCCGCCCCCGACGGCTCCTGGCTGGGCGACCCCACTGAGATCGCACTCACCGAAGTAGCCGCTCAGGCCGGGTTGAACAAAACCGATCTTGACAAGGGCTGGCCACGCCTGTCGGAGCTGCCGTTTGATGCCGAGCGCAAGCGCATGAGTACCTTCCACCCAGACACCGGCGGCGTGCTGGTCTACACCAAGGGCGCGCCAGAGTCGGTTATTCCGCGCTGCAGCACGCAGTGGTCTGCCAGCCCGGGCGATCAGGCTGCTGCGTTGAACCCCAGCGTCTGGCTGGCGCGCGCCGACGCGTTGGCCGCACGGGGCTTGCGGGTGCTGGCGCTGGCACGGCGCAACTTTGAGTTGCTGACGCCGGATGCCGCCACCCCTGACGCTGTAGAGCGCGACCTAAGCCTGATCGGGCTCATTGGCCTGATGGATCCACCACGCGCCGAGGCCGCCCAGGCGGTGCGTGAATGCATGGCTGCGGGCATCACACCGGTGATGATCACCGGTGACCACCCGGCCACTGCCCGCGCCATTGCGCTGCGCATCGGGATGGTTACCCAGGCCGACGCGCCGGTGCTCACCGGGGTTGTCCTGCGCACGCTCGACGACGCGGCCCTGCAGATACAGGTTCGCCAGGTGCGCATTTACGCCCGGGTTGACCCGGCGCAAAAAATTCGCATTGTGCAGGCGCTGCAGGCGCAAGGCGAATTTGTTGCCATGACCGGGGACGGGGTTAACGACGCACCGGCGCTCAAACAGGCCGACATTGGCATTGCCATGGGATTGGGCGGCACCGACGTGGCGCGCAAAGCGGCCAGCCTGGTGCTGCTGGACGACAACTTTGCCACCATCGTGCGCGCGGTGCGCGAGGGGCGGCGCATTTACGACAACATCCGCAAGTTTGTGCGCTACGCCATGACCGGTAATTCGGGAGAAATCTGGACTATCTTTCTGGCTCCATTGCTGCTGCTGCCCATTCCGCTGCTACCAATCCACATTTTGTGGGTCAACTTGGTCACCGACGGCCTGCCCGGCCTGGCGCTGGCGGCTGAACCGGCCGAGCGCGGCATCATGCAGCGCCCGCCGCGCGCGCCGTCCGAAAGCCTGTTTGCCCATGGCATGTGGCAACACATTCTGGGCATTGGCCTGCTGCTGGGGAGCTTGTGCCTGGGCGTGCAGGCCTGGGCCATTGGCACCGGCCACGCACACTGGCAAACCATGGTGTTCACCGTGCTCACCTTGGGGCAAATGGCTCACCTGCTGGCGATTCGGTCGGAGTCTGAACACCTTTGGCAACTGGGCCTGGGCAGCAACCGCCCGCTGCTGGGCGCGGTGCTGCTGACCTTTACGCTGCAAATGGCCACGATTTATGTGCCGTGGCTGAACCCCATCTTCAAAACCCAGCCGCTGAGCCTGGCTGAGTTGGGCTTGTGCCTGGCAGCATCCAGCGTGGTCTGGCTGGCGGTGGAAATTGAGAAAGCCTGGCGACGCGCAAGGCTCGTGACCCAAGAATCTGCCGCGCTAGACGAGCCACCTGCATCATCATGAAAAATTACATTGGCTTTATTTGCTATTGAATATGTAGCTTCTCGCCCATGTTACAAAAGGGCAAGAGGCCTAAAAAGCTTATAAAACAAGACGTTCAAAATCGCCCCCGGCCACTGGCTGCCGTCAACCGGGCCAGTTGTGTGGCCATCTGCGGCTCGACCCATTCCCATTTAAAGCGCCAGCTCCAGCAGCCCATGCTGCCAGGGGTGTTCATGCGGTGCTGGCCGTCGAGCCCCAGCACGTCCTGAAACTGGCACAGCGCCAGATGCGCCACCGACAGCCAGGCGGCACGCAGCATGGCCCAATGCACGCCCTGCTCGTGGCAATTTTCAAGACCCAGGTACTGTGCCGCAAAAGCCCGTTCATGCGGGTTGCAGCTTGCCCACCAGCCGGGTACTGTGTCGTTGTCGTGCGTGCCGGTGTAGACCACCGTGTTGGGGTCAAAGTTGTGCGGCAAAAACGGGTGCGAGGCATCCCCCGAAAACGCAAACTGCAGCACCCGCATGCCCGGAAAACCGGTGCGCTCACGCAGCGCCATCACCTCGGGGGTGATGATGCCAAGGTCTTCGGCAATGATCGGCAACGCGCCCAACGCCTCCGACAGCGCAGTGAACAAGGCCAACCCCGGCCCCGGCTGCCAGCAACCATGTATGGCCGTGGGCTCGGTGGCAGGAATTTCCCAGTAATCCACAAAGCCACGAAAGTGGTCGATGCGGATCACATCGGCCAGCTGCAGCTGGCGGCGAAGCCGCGCGATCCACCAGCGGTAGCCATCGGCGGCCATGGCCGCCCAGTCGTACAGCGGGTTGCCCCAGCGCTGGCCGGTGGCAGAAAAAAAGTCGGGTGGCACACCCGCCACCACGCGGGGCTGGCCGCTGGCATCGAGCAAATACAGGTCGGGCCGGGCCCAGCAGTCGGCACTGTGGTGCGCAATGAAAATTGGCAGGTCGCCCACCAGGCGCACACCTTTGCCATGGGCGTAATTTTTGAGGGCTTGCCATTGCAGCTCAAACTGCCACTGCACAAAACACCAGAATGCCAGCTCGGGCGCATGTTGCACACGCGCATCTGCCAGAGCCTGCGGGTCGCGTTGCGCCAAGGGCTGCGGCCACTGCGGCCACAGAGCCGGGTGGCAGGCCTGATCCAGCGCCATGAACAGGGTGTAGTCGTCCAGCCAATGGGCTTGCGTTTGCGCCCAAGCGGTCAGATCGGCACGCTCTTGCACCGTGGAACGCTGCTCAAACCCGGCAAAAGCTTGGCGCAGTATTTGCAGCCGCCAGGGGACGAGTGCCACGTAGTCAATGCGCGTGTCATCCCATGTGGCTTGCAGACTGGCGGCATCAAGCCAGCCACGCGCCAGCAGCGGCTCAAACGCCACCAACAGCGGGTTGCCGGCAAAGGCCGAACTGCCCATGTAAGGCGAATAGCCCGGCCCCACCGGCCCCAGCGGCAGGGTTTGCCACAGGCTTTGCCCGGCGGTGTGCAACCAGTCGACAAAATAATAGGCATGGGGGCCTAGGTCGCCCGCGCCGTGCGGCCCCGGCAGCGAGGTAGGGTGCAGGATCACCCCGGCAGCACGCGCTGGGCTACTCACGAGGCCACCAGCTGACGGTACAGAGCCGCGTACTGCGCGGCAGCCTGATCCCAGCCCAACGGCTGCTGCATGGCACGCTGGCGCACGCTACGCCACTCGGTGGGGCGGGCATACAAGGCCAAGGCGCGGCGCATGGCGCGCTCCAGCGCCTGCTGGGTAAATTCAGTGAACACAAAGCCGTTGGCGCTGCCGTCGGCCAGGTTTTCCAGTGCGCAATCGACCACCGTGTCGGCCAGGCCACCGACGCGGTGCACCAGTGGCAGACTGCCGTATTTAAAGCCATACATTTGCGTCAGGCCGCAGGGCTCAAAACGCGACGGCACCAGGGTGACATCAGTGGCCGAAAAAATGCGGTGGGCATAGGCCTCGTCATAACCAATGCGCACCGACACAGCCTCTGGCCGGGCGGCGGCACGCGCCGTGAACGCAGCCTCCAACGCCGCGTCACCCGTGCCCAGCACCACCAGTTGGCCACCACGCGCCACCAAGGCATCCAGCGCCGCCAGCACCAGGTGCAGACCTTTTTGCTCGGTCAAGCGGCTGACCACGCCAAACAGCGGCGCATCAGCCTGCACCGCCAAGCCCAGGGCCTGCTGCAGGGCGGCTTTACAACGTGCTTTGCCGGCCGGTTTTTTGGCCTCAAATTTTGCTGTGATCGCCGCGTCATGGGCCGGGTTCCAGACCGCCTCGTCCACCGCGTTCAGGATGCCGCTGAGGTCATGGGCGCGCACGCGCAACAGGCCATCCAGGCCACAGCCTTGTTCGGGGGTCTGGATTTCTTGCGCGTAGCTGGGGCTGACGGTGGTGAGGTGGTCGCTGTAATACAGCCCGGCTTTCATGAACGACAGCTGGCCATGAAACTCCAGCCCGTTGACCGCGAAGGCCTGCGCCGGCAAGCCCAGATCATAAAAATGAATCGGGGCAAACACCCCCTGGTAAGCCAGGTTGTGCACGGTGAACACGGTGGCCACGCGCCGCCCTTTGGCCGGGCCAAAGGCCAGGTAAGCGCTGGTCAAGCCCGCATGCCAGTCGTGGCTGTGCAGCACGGCAGGCTGCCAATGCCGGTCTAGCCCGCAAGCCAGTTGCGCCGCCACCCAGCCCAGCAGCGCAAAACGCAGATGGTTGTCGTGGTGCGGCTGGCGCTGCGCGTCTTCATAAGGCGTGCCCGCACGCTGGTACAACTGCGGCGCATCGAGCACATAGGCATGGACACCCAGCGATGTCAGCACCCCTTGCCTGACCCGCACCACGTCGCCCCACGGTGCAGTCAGCTCAGCCAACGTGGTGTCGTCGCGCAGGTCTGCCAAGATTGGCGCAAACCCCGGCAACAGCACCCGCACGGCACACCCGGCAGCCATCAGGGCGGCGGGCAACGCCCCCGCCACATCGGCCAGGCCTCCGGTTTTGAGCAAAGGAAAAATTTCTGCACTGACTTGCAAGACCTTCATC
Organism: Comamonadaceae bacterium CG2_30_57_122; assembly: GCA_001871515.1. Taxonomy (GTDB): domain Bacteria; phylum Pseudomonadota; class Gammaproteobacteria; order Burkholderiales; family Burkholderiaceae_C; genus Rhodoferax. The sequence continues at coordinate 10,749 of MNXW01000211.1, read as the reverse complement.
TACAACCACTTTCTATTTCAACCCAAATAATCCATTAGGCGGCACTTCGTGCCTGCATGATGCCTGGCGGCGTGATTTGCGGCCATTTTGCCCGTCCGTTCGTTGTCCATGGCTACGGCCATGAACGCCTCTCGGCCAGTCAAACGGCCTCGCAACTCACCCCGCCATGCATTCATGCCCTAATGGATTGTTTGGGTTCAATTTAGCCAGCATGTCGCGGGTGATCAACACCACGCCGCCTTCGGTGCGTTCAAAGCGCTGCGCGTCCAGCACCTCATCTTCACCCACCACCAAGCCCTCGGGTATGACGCAGCCCCGGTCAATCACCACTTTGCGCAAGCGGCAATGCCGGTTGATCGTGACATCCGGCAACACCACGGCCTCATGAATATGGCAGGCCGAATGCACCCGCACTTCAGAGAAAAACACCGAATGCGCCACAAACGAGCCCGACAAAATACAGCCCCCCGAGACCACGGTGTTGACGTAAACACCGTTGTTGCCGTCTTTGTCCGGCACAAACTTGGCCGGAGGCAGTTGGCGCTGGTAGGTCCAGATCGGCCAGTCGGTGTCGTAAATATCCAGCTCGGGCACAGTGGAGGCCAAGTCCAGGTTGGCCGACCAGAAGGCATCAATGGTGCCGACATCGCGCCAGTAAGGTTCAAGGCCTTTCACCCGCGACACACATGACAAACCAAACGGGTGCGCCAGCGCCCGGCCTTCTGACACCGCTTGGGGAATCACATTTTTGCCAAAGTCGTGCTCTGACGCAGGGTTGGCCAGGTCGGCTTCCAGCAACTGGTACAGGTAGTCGGCATCAAAGATATAAATGCCCATGCTGGCCAGGGACACGGCATCATTGCCCGGCATGGGGGGCGGGTCCACGGGTTTTTCCACAAAGGCGGTGATGCGCCGTGTGTCGTTGATGGCCATGACACCGAAGGCACTGGCCTCGGCACGCGGCACCTCGATGCAACCCACGGTACAGCCCGCACCCAGGGTCACATGGTCTTTGAGCATGATCGAGTAATCCATTTTGTACACATGGTCACCGGCCAGAATCACGATGTATTTGGGGCGACTGGAGCGGATGATGTCCATGTTTTGAAAGATCGCGTCCGCCGTGCCACGGTACCAATGCTCCTCGCCCACACGTTGCTGGGCAGGCAGCAAGTCCACCATCTCGTTGAGCTCGGCGCGCAAAAAGCTCCAGCCACGCTGCATGTGGCGCATCAGTGAATGCGACTTGTATTGCGTGACCACTGCCATGCGCCGTATGCCGGAATTCAGGCAGTTGGACAGGGCAAAGTCAATGATCCTGAACTTGCCACCAAAGTAGACCGCCGGTTTGGCGCGGGTGTCGGTCAACTGCTTGAGCCTGCTGCCGCGCCCGCCCGCCAGCACCAGGGCCACGGTGTGACGCACCAGTTGGTGGGTTTCCGGGACTCTTTTTTCAACATGTGTCATGGTTTGCTCCTCGTTATAAATTTTGTCTTCAGGTGGCCACGCTCGGGCCGGTCATGCCGGTACGTTGGCGAATGTTGGCCACCTGCTCGGCCACGGCGGCCAGCTCGGCCAATTTCTGTTGTACCGGCTGGTCTTGGCGCACCGGATCGTCCTCGTAGCTTTCCAGATACAGCCGTAAGGTCGCGCCTTCAGTACCTGTGCCTGAGAGCCTGAAAATCACCCGTGCGCCGTCGTCAAACAGCAGCCGGATGCCCTGATTTTTCGACACCGAGTCATCCACCGGGTCGGTGTAGGCAAAGTCATCGGCCAGGCGCACGGTGCGTGGGCCAAAGGTCCGTCCCGGCAGCGTGACCAGGGCCGCACGTAAGTCGGTCATCAAGGCGTTGGCCACGTCCACCGCAATGCCTTCATAGTCGTGCCGGGTGTAGTAGTTGCGACCATAAATGCGCCAGTGCGTCTCCGTCAGGTCTTGCACTGATTCGCCCGTGGCAGCTTGCACACTGAGCCAGAACAAAATCGCCCACAGGCCGTCTTTTTCACGGATGTGGCTGGAGCCGGTGCCATAGCTTTCTTCGCCGCACAGCGTCACGCGCCCAGCATCGAGCAGGTTGCCAAAAAACTTCCAGCCGGTGGGGGTCTCAAAACACGGCAGCCCCAGCGCTTTGGCCACGCGGTCAACCGCCGCCGATGTGGGCATGGAACGTGCCACGCCCAGCAGACCGTTTTGGTAACCGGGGATCAGCGTGGCATGCGCCGTCATCAACGCCAAGCTGTCAGAGGGTGACACCACAAAGTTGCGTCCGAGCACCATGTTGCGGTCGGCATCGCCGTCCATCGCCGCGCCAAAGTCCGGCGCATCGGCGGCCATCATGTGGGCGATCAGGTCTTCGGCGTTGACCGGGTTCGGGTCGGGGTGCAAACCGCCAAAATCTTCCAGCGGCGTGGCATTGACCACGCTGCCTGCGGGTGCGCCCAGTTCACCTTCCAGAATCGCTTTGGCATACGGGCCGCCAATGGCGTTCATGGCATCCACACGCAGGGTAAAGCCGCGTTTGAACAGGCCGCGCAGCAAGTCAAAGTCAAACAGGCTGCGCATCACCGCGGCGTAGTCCACCACCGGGTCGATCACCTGCACTGGCATCTGCTCGACCTGGCGCACGCCCAGCGTGTCGATGTCAATGTCTGGCGCGTCGCTGATGCACAGCTGCGTCAGCACCTGGCTGCGGGCGTACACCGCCTCAGTCAGCGCCTCATTGGCCGGGCCGCCGTTGCCAGCGTTGTACTTGATGCCAAAGTCGCCCTGCGGCCCACCGGGGTTGTGGCTGGCCGACAGGATGATGCCGCCAAACGCCTGGTGGTGGCGAATCACGGCGCTGGCCGCTGGGGTGGACAACCAGCCGCCCTGACCCAACAGCACCTTAGCGACACCGTTGGCCGCCGCCAGCTTCAGAATGGTTTGCACCGCCGCGCGGTTGTAAAAGCGCCCGTCGCCACCCAGCACCAGCGTTTGGCCGTGCAACGCGTGGCCGGGTTGGCCGTTGGCCTCCAGGCCGTTGAGCACATCCAGCAAGGCCTGAACAAAATTTTCCAGGTAGTGCGGTTGCTGAAAAACCGTGACTTTTTTGCGCAGGCCGGAAGTGCCGGGACGCTGACCTGCAAACGGTTGGGTAGAGATGATGTGGACGGCCATGATGTCGGATACCTGGGACTGCTGCAACGGGATCAATTTAGCACCATTTCCATGCAAATCGGCCGACATGAGCGTGATTCAAACTGGTGTGGCATCTGATAACACAGTCTTCATTTCAAACCCGGCACGGCGACTGGGCCATGCGCATGCGGTTTTGGGAGCAAAACACGCGCGAAACAGAGGCATCGGTACGCCAGCGACTGTCGGCGCGCGCCTTTGCCCCCAAAGCCCGGTCGCATGACCCAATCACCGCACCTGAGCGCTTCTCGGGCAGTTCCTTTGCTCAAAGCCGTTCCCTTTCCTGCGCCCCCATTTCTGACCAAGCTGGCTCTGCATTTCCCCTGCCAGCCTACCCACAACCGCGACGAATCAGTCGGGTGATGCGCTTTGCGTAGGTAAAGGAGGAGTCCGCGCAGCGGGCGGGGGACACATAGCAAGGCGCGTCGCCCAACTGATTCATCAAACACTGTGAAATCACCCCCGTCCCGCATGATGCCCTCATCACCCAGCAGCAGACATGCTTCGCCCCTTTAAAATCATCCACTCCAGCAGCTTTCCATGCTGCAACGCTGCCAGCGCCATCCTTAACGCGCCTTGACCCGAGAAAACCCCGTGACCTACGCCTTTGAAACCCGCCGCCGCCGTACCTTTGCCATCATTTCCCACCCCGATGCCGGTAAAACCACGCTGACTGAAAAACTGCTGCTGTTCTCAGGCGCGATCCAGATTGCCGGAGCCGTCAAGGGCCGCAAGGCCAGCCGCCACGCCACATCTGACTGGATGGAGATTGAAAAGCAACGCGGCATCTCGGTGGCCTCCAGCGTGATGCAGATGGTCTACCGCGACCATGTCATCAACCTGCTCGACACCCCCGGCCACAAGGATTTTTCTGAAGACACCTACCGCGTGCTGACCGCGGTGGACTCAGCGCTGATGGTGATTGACGCGGCCAACGGGGTTGAGTCGCAAACCCGCCGGCTGATCGAGGTCTGCCGCCAGCGCGACACGCCCATCATCACCTTCATCAACAAAATGGATCGCGAGGTGCGCGACCCGCTGGACATTCTGGATGAGGTGGAACGCGAGCTGGGCATGCCATGCGTGCCCATGACCTGGCCAGTCGGCCAGGGCAAGACCTTTGGCGGCATCATCAACCTGCGCACCCAGGTGATGACGGTGTTTGAATCTGGCTCCGAGCGCCTGCCACAAGACTTTGATGCCATGCCGCTGTCTGACCCGGTTGCCCTGCAAGAGCGCTTTGGCAACGAGTGGGCCACCGCGCTGGAGAGCATGGAACTGGCCACCGGGGCTTCGCCCCAATTCGACCGCGAGGCTTTTCTGGCGGGCAAGCAAACCCCGGTTTTTTTTGGCTCTGGGGTCAACAACTTTGGTGTGATGGAAGTGCTGGACGCATTGGTCGACCTGGCCCCGTCGCCGGGGGCGCGCACCAGCAGTTTTGTCGTCAACAAGCAGCCGGTTGTCAAAAAGGTGCACCCGCAAGACGATGCGTTTTCAGGTGTGGTGTTCAAGGTGCAAGCCAACATGGATGCCAACCACCGCGACCGCATTGCCTTTGTGCGCATTGCCAGCGGCAAATACACGCCGGGCATGAAGCTCAAGGTGATGCGCACCGGCAAAGAGCTGCGCCCGACCAGCGTGGTGACCTTCATGAGCCAGCGCCGCGAGGCCGTTGAAGAAGCCTACGCCGGTGACATCGTGGGCTTCACCACCCATGGCGGCGTGCAGTTGGGTGACACCATCACCGACGGCTCGGTGAATCTGCTGTTCACCGGCCTGCCGTTTTTTGCGCCAGAAATGTTCAACACCGTGATTTTGCGCAACCCGCTGCGCACCAAGCAGCTGCAACAAGGTCTGGCGCAACTGGGCGAAGAAGGCGCCATCCAGGTCTTTCGCCCCGAGATGGGCGGCAACATGCTGCTGGGTGCCGTGGGTCAATTGCAGTTTGAAGTGGTGCAACACCGCCTGAAGGGTGAATACGATGCCGACGTGCGGCTGGAGGCCAGCCAGTACACCGGCGCGCGCTGGATCACCGCCGACAGCCCGAAAGAGCTGCAGGAATTTGTCCACGCCTACCCGCAGCGCATGGCGCGCGATGCCGCCGACACGCTGGCTTACCTGTGCACCAGCCCGTATGACGTGCGCCTGGCGCAAGAGCGTTTCCCCAAAATCCACTTCCACCCGCTGCGCGAGCACGCCGGGCTGGCGCTGCAAAGCGCGGGTTGATTTGATCCGAAAACACAACAGATATGTTATTCTGTAGATCGTGAACTCGAAGCAGTTTAAAAAATGGCTTGAGCAACAAGGTGCCAGCTTTGCGCCAGGCAAAGGTTCGCACCTCAAAGTCATTTTGAATGGTAAGCAGTCCACCCTCCCCATGCACGGCACTCAAGCGCTTGGCAAGGGGTTGGAGGCCGCTATCAAACGCCAACTTGGACTGAAGTAAGGAGCATCTACATGTTTGACTACCCCGTGACCTTGACCCCTGAAGACAACGGCACCGTTCTGGTGACTTTTGCCGATGTCCCTGAAGCCATCACCTTTGGTGCCGACGAAGACGAAGCTTTGCTCAACGCCATCGATGCACTCGAAACCGGCTTGTCGTTCTACGTTGAAGAACGCAAGCCATTGCCGACGGCCAGTAAACCCAAAAAAGGCCAAAAAACCTTACGCCCTGCAGCTTTGGAGAGCGCCAAACTGGGTGTTTACGCGTCCATGACCGAGCAAGGTATCAAAAAAGCCGAACTGGCACGCCGCTTGGGCTGGCACATGCCACAGGTAGATCGCCTGCTTGATCTACGCCACGCCTCCAAACTCGATCAAATTGAGGCCGCTGCCCATGTGCTTGGCAAACAAATTTACATTCAAGTTGCCTAATCAAAAAGCCATCCGCTGCGCGAGCACGCCGGGCTGGCGCTGCAAAGCGCGGGTTGAACCATGCAGCCGCTGAGCAACTGGTCACTGGCCGAGCGCCGCCAGATCATCGGCGTCTTCACCGACATCGACGACACGCTGACCACCCAAGGCCGCATCACGCCCGATGCACTGCAAGCGCTGTCTGACCTGAAAGCCGCCGGGCTGTGGGTGATTCCGGTTACCGGTCGGCACACCGGCTGGTGTGCGCGGCTGGCCCACGGCGACGCGGCGCAAGGCCTGGCACCGTGGCCGGTGGACGCACTTCTGGCCGAAAACGGCGGGCTCGCATTCGCCCCGGACTTTGAGCATAAAAATGGCCTCCAGCCCTTACCAAACAAGCGCGAGCAGCTATCAAAAATATATCAGCAGACTGAAGCCAATCGGACTATTGATGCCAGCCGGATGCACCAGGTGGCACAACGCGTGTTGCGCGAAGTGCCGCAAGCGCGGCTGTCGCGCGACGAGGGTGGCCGCGAAACGGATCTGGCGTTTGACTACAACGAACACCATCATCTGGCACCTGCCGCGGTGCAGCAGGTGCTGGCCATTTTGCGTGCGCAAGGCATGCACACCAGCGTCAGCAGCATCCACATCCACGGCTGTTTTTACGACTTCAACAAATGGCAAGGCGCCTGCTGGCTGGTGCAGCGGCTGCTTGGGCGTGAACTGGCGCAAGAGCTGGATCGCTGGGTGTTTGTCGGCGACTCGGGCAACGACCAGCCGATGTTCCAGCACTTTAAGCACAGCGTGGGCGTAGCCAACATTCGCCACTGCGAGGCCAGCCTGACGCACTTGCCGCGCTATGTGACACAGGCCGAGCGGGGCGCGGGTTTTGCGCAGGTGGCGCAGGCGATTTTGCAGGCCCGTAGCGCTTGAACAAAAGCCTTAGGGCTTGTTCATGAATAAGGGATGCGGAAATTGCAAATGCACCGTTTTTGGCGAGTGCTGACGGGATATTTATGATTTCCGCATCCCTAAGCTGTACATTTGGCCGCCCTGCACCTTCACCGGAGACCCTGATGTTTTTTGCCACCGACCTTGACACCGTCACCCACGGCATCCAGCTGGCCGTGGCACCGGTATTTTTGCTGACCGCCGTGGCCGGCATGATTGGCAGCGTGGCCGGGCGGCTGGCGCGCATCATCGACCGCGCCCGGGTGCTCGAGACCCAGGTGAATTCCAGCCCGGACAATGCGCCCATGACAGCAGAACTGGAAGAACTGCGGCAACTGCGCAAACGGGGTCGGCTGGTCAACGCCTGCATTGCCTTGCTGACGTTTTGCGCCATTCTGATCGGGCTGACCATCATGGCGCTGTTTCTGGGCGAAACCACCGAGATGCAGATTTTTCGCATCGCCACGGTGCTGTTCCTGTCCGGGGTCACCTGCTTCTTGCTGGCGCTGCTGTGCTTTCTGACAGAAACCGTGATTGCTACCCGGGTGCTGCGCTTTGGCCGACGCAAGCCTGTAAGCCCTGGTTTCTGAGGTTTCAGGGTTTACCCGAGGCCGCAAAAAAAAGAACAGAATCTGCTTATACCCTTTTTGAGTTGACACCATGCCCGATCAAGTCCTTGACCTTAGCCGCTCTGTGTTTGCTAAAACTGCTGTGGGTCAGCAAGAGGTTCAAACTCGCGCTCTCAAGCTTGGCCCTCTACCTCGACGTTTACTGATCCTTGTGGACGGCAAACGCAGCGTTTCGGAGTTGACCGGATTTGTGGCAGGCAGTGACATCAATGTCCTGCTGACCGAGTTGCTGGACAAAGCCTGCATTGAAGCCACGGCCGTGCTGCCGGCATCTGCCGCCCCTAAAACACCCTCGGCAGAGCACAAGTCCAGTCTGGAAACAGACTTGGTTAACTACTTCCTTGAAAAACTCCCTGATGCCAGCACACGCAGCGCAAAAGAAGTGGAGATGGCAAAAAACTTCATGATGAACACGGTCAACACCATCTTTCAGCCGAACACGCGCCTAACCCTGTTGGAGTCCATTTTTGCCTGCAAGACGGTGCAGGACGTGCGTAATGTTTACCCCAAGTGGACTGACACCATGAATGCCAGCGCCATCGGAGCCAGGCGCATGCCGGAGTTCCGCGAAAAGCTGCTGCAGGTGCTGTAGCATCAGGCGCATGCCACGCGAAATCCACCCCCCCAAAACCCTCGCTCACACCCTTGCCAGCCACCGTGTCTGGAGCCTGATCAGCGAGGCCGATCGTGTTGCTCTGGAGCCGTCTTTTCAAAGCGAATCCATTGACACCGCCACGGTAGTGCTGGCGCAAGGTCAGTTGCACACCCGTCTGGGACTGATTCTGGGCGGCGAAGTCAACCTGATTGACCCCGACCTGGGTCTGAAAATCAAACTGCAACCGGGCGAGATGTTTGGCTTTGGTGCCACTACGCAGCTCCAGCTCACCACCTGGCAAGCCAAGGCCAGCAGCCGCAGCGTGATCGCCTGGCTCCAGCCCGAGGTATTGATCGCTCTGTGCTTGCGGCACGGTGAGCTGGCCTATTTTTTTCCCTCGCTGCCGGTCAACACCCCCACCAATCACATGGGCACGCCGGGCGATGAGGCATTGAACCTGCTGAGCACGCCGATTCGCAGCCTGATCAAACGCGAGCCCATCACGCTCTCGCCAGCCACCTCGATTCAAGCCGTGGCCACCTTGATGCGTGACCTGCGCGTGTCCTCGGTGCTGCTGGTGGAGCAAGCCCACTTGTTTGGCCTGGTGACCGACCGCGACCTGCGCAACCGCGTGGTGGCACAAGGCATGGACATCAGTCGCCCGGTGTCTGACATTGCCACCCTGGCCCCGATGACGGTGGCCGCCAACAGCCCGGCGTTTGAAGCCTTGCTGCTGATGGCACGCCACAACATCCACCACATGCCGGTGATGGACGGGCAGCGTATTTTGGGCATGATCACCACCACCGACCTGACCGAGCAGCACAGCACCTCGGCGGTGTACCTGGCAGGCGACATTTACAAACAAACCACGCTGGATGGGCTCAAGCAAATCAGTGGCCGTATCAAGCAATTACAACAGCACCTGGCCGCTGCCGATGCCAGCGCCTACAGCACCGGCCACATCATCACCTCCATCACCGATGCCATCACCATCCGGCTGATTCACCTGGCCGAAGCCGAGTTAGGGCCTGCGCCAGTGGACTATGTGTGGGTGGCGGCAGGTAGCCAGGCACGCAACGAGCAAACCGCCAAGTCCGACCAGGACAACTGCCTGGTCTTGGACGATGCCTATAACGAGACGCTGCATGGGGCGTATTTCAAGGCGTTTTCAAAATGGGTCTGCGACGGCCTGGCCGCGTGCGGCTACATCCATTGCCCAGGCGAGATGATGGCCATGACCGACCAATGGCGGCAACCCCAGCGAGTGTGGGCCGAATATTTCCGCAAGTGGGTGGAACAACCCAAACCCAAAGCCTTGATGCTGACCTGCGTTTTTTTTGACCTGCGCGCCATCCACGGCAAAACCGAATTGCTTGACGACCTGCGCCAGCAAGTGGCACAACAAACCAAGGGCAACAGCCTGTTTCTGGCGCACATGGTCAGCAACGCCCTCAAACACCGACCGCCACTGGGCATGTTTGGCCAGATCACCTTGCAAAAAGGCAAGGAGCACCCCAACACGATAGACATGAAGCACACCGGCCTGGTGCCGATTGTGGATTTGGCACGGGTCTACGCGCTGGCTGCCGGGGTGACGGTGGCCAACACCCATGACCGACTGGAAGTGTCTTCACAGGCCGGGGAAGTGAGCGAACAGGCCGCCCGGGACTTGCGTGACGCGTTGGAATTTTTGGGTAAATTGCGCATTGCCCACCAGGCACGACAAACCGCACAGGACACCCCCCCCGACAACTATTTGCCACTTGAAGAACTCAGCAACTTCGAGCGCAGTCACCTCAAAGAAGCCTTCAGCGTGGTGCAAACCCTGCAAGGGGTACTGCAGCAGCGCTACGCCGGGGGAAGGTTTTAACCCAAACTATCCATCAGGGCACGAATGCATGGCAAGTTGAGTTGCGCGGCAATTTGGCTTGCCGAGAGGCGTTCTTAGCCGTAGCCATGAGGCAAAAAACCGGTAAAAACTGTCTTCGCTGGGGTCGAATTTGGCTACGCCGCTCTTCGAGAACGCTTCGATGCCGAAAGTCCGACAGCCTCCTAGCCAATCTGGAAAATTCATTGATTTCATTTTGTAACCGTTTTGATGAAACAAACTACTAGAACCTCATTTTTATATAAGACCATGACCTTTCCTAACGCCTTTGAAAACCTGAACATCGTCGCGCAGCAGGCCTTGCTGTCGCCCAGCGCCCTGCACGACGCGGTGCCTGCCACCGACTGCGCCATGCAAACCGTCAGCGCCGCCCGCACGGCAGTGGCCAACATTCTGCAGGGGCAAGACCCGCGCCTGCTGGTGGTGGTGGGGCCGTGTTCGATTCACGACATTGCAGCGGCCATGGACTACGCCCAAAAGCTCAAGGCGTTGGCGGACGAACTGAAAAACCAGCTGTTCATCGTGATGCGGGTGTACTTTGAAAAACCCCGCACCACCGTGGGCTGGAAAGGGCTGATTAACGACCCGCGCATGGACGACACGTTTCGCATTGAAGAAGGCCTGCACCTCGCCCGCAAGCTGCTGGTGG
>MNXW01000197.1 GCA_001871515.1 Comamonadaceae bacterium CG2_30_57_122 | reverse complement strand
CCGCAACGCCAGTGGCAACACCGTGCCGGTCAATTTTGGCCTCTTCGAGCAGGCCTACCAAACCTTGAGCGACAAGCTGCGCCCGCAGGTGTTCACGCTCGGGTTTTTGCGTTAGATTCCAACGCGAGTTCCGAATCCATTGGCTTGTCTCGTCAACACACGCAAGAATTTTTCATCCATGGGCCACATTGACCGCAACGCTTTAAAACACCTCGCCAGCAAATACATCTGGTGGAAAACACCCGATGAGGCTGTTGACATGCCAGAGCGTGTGATCGCACAGGTCATGAACATCGGCGACTATGCGGATGTGCAGCAAATCGCCCAACAGGTTGGCGACGACGTGCTGCGAGAGGTGATTGCGCACGCACAAGCCGGGCAATTTGATGCGCGTTCATGGGTTTATTGGCACTATCGGCTTGGACTAGCCCCTGTCGATCATGTGCCACCCCTGCCTGTGCGGAGATTTGAATGACAGCTTTTTTCAAACCACGGATGGACATACTTCCACCCGCGCAACAACAACTTTGGCCCCAACTGCGTCCCGCCGCTGCATTGGGCTTTGCGCTTTACGGTGGTACTGCCATTGCTTTGCGTTTAGGGCATCGGGCTTCTGTTGATTTTGATTTTTTCTCAGAAAAACCACTAGACCGTGATGCTATTCATGCCGCTTTCCCATTCATAGCCATGTCGCCTGTCTTACAGGATCAGGCCAATACTTTTACCGTCAATGTCCCCTACGGAAACTCTGATTGCGAAAACATCAAGGTGTCATTTTTCGGAGCAATTGGCTTTGGTCGCGTGGGCGAACCGGACATCACTGAAGACGGTGTGCTGCATGTCGCTTCACTGGATGACCTGATGGCCACCAAAGTCAAAGTCATTCTGCAGCGCGCTGAGGCCAAAGATTACCGGGACATTGCCGCCATGGTCGGCGCTGGCGTGAACTTGGCTAAAGGACTATCTGCTGCCCGCGCACTTTACGGCATCAACTTTCAAGTCAGTGAAAGCTTGAAAGCCATGGTGTATTTTGAAGATGGCGATCTTCGAACCTTGACCAAGGGGGAGCGCACTTGCCTGGCTAAAGCCGTCAGTGCGGTGCGTGATCTTCCCCATGTTGACGTTTTGGTTAAACAACTCACTGCGTTGTCGTCTGCCTGACCCAAACAGTGGCGGTTTAAACGCCTTCAAACACCCTTTTGCGGCTACCCGATTCACAAACACCCCGCCATGAGCCTGATCATCCAAAATTTAAGCAAACACTACGCCGATGTGCCAGTGTTCAGCGCCGTCTCGTTGCAGGTGGCAGCGGGCGAGTTTGTCGCCATTGTGGGCGAGTCAGGCGTGGGCAAATCCACCCTGCTCAACTGCATGGCGGGGCTAGACCACTGGAACAGCGGTAGCGTGCTGCTGGACGGGCAAGACCTGAGCCGCTTGAGCGACACCCAATTGGCGCACCTGCGGCGTGAAAAAACCGGCTTTGTGTTCCAGGCCTTTCACGTGCTGCCGCACCTGAGCGTGGCGCAAAACGTGGCCCTGCCGCTGATGCTGCTGGGCCGCCATGACGACGCACGGGTGCAGGCCATGCTGGCGGCGGTAGGGCTGGAGGGTTTGGGCCAACGTCTGCCGCAGCAGCTCAGTGGCGGCCAGTTGCAGCGTGTGGCGATTGCCCGGGCGCTGATCCACGCGCCCAAACTGCTGCTGGCAGATGAGCCCACCGGCAACCTGGACCCGCGCACCGCCGAACGTGTGATGGACGCGCTGATCCACCAGATGCGTGCCAGCGGCGCGGCCATGGTGCTGGTGACGCACTCGGTGGCGGCCGCGCAACGTGCTGACCGGGTGCTGACCCTGACCGCCACCGGCTTGGTCAACCACGCTGCCACTGCTGCTGCGCACACCGATGCGTCAGCAGCGCCCGCGCCTACCGACAGCGCTTCTGTCTGAAGTTCTGTCTGAAGTTCTGTCTGAAGTTCTGGCATGCAAGTTCTGCTTGATTTTTGCGACCCCCACGGCGGTGACGATCAGCTGCGCTGCGCTTTTGACGCGCCGCTGCACACCTTGGTGGCTCAGCGCACCGATCAAATCCAAGCGCTGCTGGACGCGGTGCAAGCCCACAGCCAGCAAGGCCTGTGGTGCGTGGGCTACCTGCGCTATGAAGCCGCGCCCGCCTTTGATGCAGCTTTTGATGCAGCTTTTGATGCAGCCTTTGATGCAGCTTTTGATACGACTTTTGCCACACACCCGGCAGACGGCCCGCTAGCCTGGTTTGGCGTCTACGCCCAGCCGCTGCCCTGGCCTGAGGTCAGCCCGACGGAAAGCATGGCCAGTACGACGCAGGTGACCTGGCACAGCGCCTTGAGCCGCGCCACGTTTGATCGCCACATGGCCAGCATCCACCGCAGCATTGCGGCTGGCGAGTATTACCAGGTCAACTACACCAGCCTGCTGCACGGCGACTTTGTAGGCGACCCCAGCGAATTATTTAAGCGCCTGCACCGCGCCCAGCCCCAGGGCTACGCCGCCTTTATCGACACCGGCGCTGAGCAGCTGCTGTCGGTCTCGCCCGAGCTGTTTTTTGACTGGCAGCCCGCTGCCGCAGGTCAAACTGGCCAGCTGCTGACACGCCCCATGAAAGGCACAGCGCCACGCGGCAACACCCCATTAGATGACGCAGCGCTGGTACGGGCCATGCAGTCATCACCCAAGGAGCGGGCCGAGAACGTGATGATTGTGGATTTGCTGCGCAACGACGTGTCGCGCATTGCGCAGCCGTTTGGCGTCAAGGTGCCCGAATTGTTCAAGGTGCAAAGCCTGCCCACGGTGCACCAGATGGTCTCAAGCGTGACCGCGCTAACCCGGCCTGGCACGACGCTGGCGCAGGTGTTTGGTGCGCTGTTTCCGTGTGGCTCGATCACCGGCGCACCCAAAGTGCAGGCCATGCGCAGCATCCGCGCGTTGGAGCCGGAGCCACGCGGTGTGTATTGCGGTGCCATTGGCGTGGTGCGCCCAGGTGGCCACGCCACCTTCAACGTAGCGATTCGCACCGTGTCGCTGCGCGGTGCGCAGGCCCGTTGCGGCGTTGGCAGCGGCATCACCTTTGACGCCACGGCGGATGCCGAGTGGCAGGAATGGCAGCACAAACGCCGCTTTCTGGAGCGCGCCAGCATCGCCTTTGAGCTGCTGGAAACCTTGCGCCTGGAACAGGGTGTTTTTATCAATTTAAGAGCACATCTGGCACGTTTATCAAGGGCTTCAAGCCATTTTGGCTATGCGTTTGATGAAGACCATGTGCGCCAAACGCTGCAGGCGCTGGCCGCCGACATGACAACTGATCGTAGGGCTGACTTCAGTCAGCCAGGCCGACTGAAGTCAGCCCTACCAGACCACCAACAGCCGGTGGCAACTTCCACGCCAGCAACCGCCTGGCGGGTGCGCCTGCGGCTGGCGGCCAACGGCCAGGCGCGTGCCGAAAAATTTAGACTAAATAGCACTCAAGCCCCCGTATTCATTGCGCTAGCAGCTATACATTTTGAATCATCAAACAGCGAATTCACCCGCTTCAAAACCACCCGCCGCGCCCACTACGACGCGTTTGCGCCCACCAACCCCGCCGTGTTTGACACCCTGCTCTACAACCCGCAAGGCGAGCTGACCGAATGCACCCGTGGCAACATCGCGCTCAAGCTGGATGGCGTTTGGGTGACACCGCCGCTGCACTGCGGCTTGCTGGGCGGCGTGGGACGCGAGCTAGCCCTGAAAGACGGCCGCCTGACCGAGCAAGTGGTGCATCTGGACGACTTGCCGCGCGTGCAAGCGGTGGCGTTTGTCAACAGCCTGCGGGGGTGGGTGGAGGCGAAGCTGGTTGCGGGTTGATGGCTTGTTTGATTGCGAATTGCATCAAATTAACGTAGTATTTGATGCTTTTAAAGGAATTATTTGATGCGAACAACTATCACAATCGATGACAAACTATCCCAAGAACTCATGCAAACCACGGGAGAGAAAAGCATCACAGCCGCCATTCGGACGGCATTGCAAGGCTACTTGGTGGGTTTGCGCAAGCAAAAACTGCTGGCCTTGCGCGGCCAAGTGCAGATTGAAGACACCTGGCAACAACTGCGCCAGCAAGACACCGCACCATGAGCGCCAAAATTCTGATCGACACCTGTGCCTGGGTGGCGTTTTTGCGGTCTGGCCAAGGCGCGTTGGCCGCTCAGGTGGCGCAGGCTCTGGGCGACGACGCTGCCTTGCTGTGCGGCGTGACCCTAACCGAGCTGCTGCAGGGCGCCAAAGGTGCCAAGGAAAAACAGCAACTTGACTTTTTGTTTGCCAACGTGCCTTGTCTGCCAGTAGACCCATCTGACTGGGTCACTGCGGGCCACACGCTGCAAGCCTTGCGCACACAAGGCATCACCCTGCCCCTGACCGACGCACTGATTGCCACGGTAGCCAAACGCCAAGGTGTGCCCGTGCTCACCATCGATGCCCATTTTCAGCATCTACCGGTAACACTGGTCAATGTGTCTGCGTGACTCTGTGGCCAATTTCAAAGAAACCTCATGTTCGTCGTGATCTTTCGCGCCAAGGTTCGCCCAACCGACAACGAATACAGCCTGAAGACGAGCCAAAAATAAGTTAATGTATCTACAATAACATCATGAAAATCACATTCGACCCCGCCAAACGTCAAAAGACTTTTGCGCAGCGCGGTTTGGATTTTGCCGATGCCAAGCTTGTTTTTGAAGGCATGACCCTGGAAATGGAAGACACTCGCAAAGACTACGGCGAAACACGTGTCATCTGTTACGGCATGCTGCAGGACAGAATGGTCGTTGTAGGTTACACACCGCGTGGCACGGATCGCCACGTTTTCAGCATGAGTAAAGCCAATGAACGTGAACAAAACCGCATTGCCCCGCTCCTTGGGGTCTGACATGAGCCGAGTGGATGCGCACACACTGCAGGCGCAAGACTACAAAGATTTACCTGAGCTCACCGAAGAAATGCTGGCACGTGCCAAGGTGAACAAGGGTGGTCGCCCCCTGTCAGCCAACCCGCGCAAATTAATTTCATTGCGTTTGCCAGCAGATGTCATTGAGCGCTGGAAAGCAACCGGGGCGGGTTGGCAAACCCGCATGGCCGATCGACTCAGCCAGGTTTAATGACCATGTTCGTCGTGATCTTTCGCGCCAAGGTTCGCCAAACCGACAACGAATACAGCCAGGTGGCTGCGCGCATGCGTGAACTGGCGCTGGGGCAGTTTGGCTGCCTTGAATTCACCGCTGTGACTGAGGGCAGCGACGAGATGGCCTTGTCTTACTGGCCATCAGAGGCGCACATTCGCGCCTGGAAGGCCCATTCAGAGCACGTGCTGGCGCAACAGCTTGGCCGCGAGCGCTGGTACGAGTCTTACACCGTGCAGGTGGCCGAGATCACACGGGACTACCGGTTTGAGCACCCATGACATGACCAGCAGGGCCGCAGGGCAGCCGCGTAGCTACTCACTGCAGCGCGCTCACCCACAGACGCTGGTTTCCGAGTACACCCCCCCATGCTTGACCTGCTAAAAACCTTCTCGTGGCAAGAGCTGCGCCAGCACCCGTGGCGCAACGCGGCGGCCGTGGTGGCGGTGATGCTGGGTGTGGCTCTGGCGTTTTCAGTCCACCTGATCAACGCCAGCGCGCTGGCCGAATTTGCCCAGGCCAGTCGCGCCGTCACCGGCCAGAGCGACCTGGAACTGCGCGCCGTGCAAGGCGAGTTTGACGAGGCGCTGTTTGGCCGCGTGGCGCGCTTGCCAGAGGTGGCGCAAGCCGCACCGGTGCTGGAGGTGGGCAGCTACCTGCGCAAGGCCAGCGGCAAAACGTCGCTCAAAATCATTGGCGTAGACGCGCTGGCGGTGGCACGCATGGCAGCTGATTTGATGCCCATCCCTGACAGAGCAGCATTGGCAGCAAGCGACAACACCGCGCGCTTTACCCTGTTTGCGCCGGGACAGGCTTTTTTGAACCCGGCCGCACAACGGCTTGCAGCGACACTGGTCATGGCTGAACCCAACGCACCCGTTCAAGTTGATGCCTTGCCTGGCACCCAGACGCGCGGCGCAGCCTCTTCCAATCTGGCAACCATCCCAGCCAGCCGTCCATTAACGGGTTTGAGCAGACCCGCCACACTGCAGTTGCAAAGCGGCATGCAATGGCTTGATGTCAAGGTGGCGGGCAGCGTGCGCGCCAGCGGCGCGGCGCTGGCGGTGATGGACATTGGCGCAGCGCAAGAGCTGTTTGGCAAGCAGGGGCTGCTCAGCCGCATCGACCTGCGCCTGCAAGCCGGGGTCAACCGCGACGACTTCGCCCGGCAGTTGCAGGCCCTGCCCGACTTTCCGGTGGGCGTGACGGTGGCGCAGCCGGGGGATGCACAGTCGCAAATCAACAACCTGTCGCAGGCCTACCGGGTGAACCTGACGGTGCTGGCGCTGATGGCGCTTTTCACCGGCGCGTTTTTGGTGTTTTCGGTGCTGGCGCTGAGCGTGGCCAAACGTGCGCAGCAAT
>MNXW01000203.1 GCA_001871515.1 Comamonadaceae bacterium CG2_30_57_122 | reverse complement strand
GCAACGCTTGTCTGTGGAGCCAGGGGTTAGCCAGGCGCTGCAAGCGGTGGCCAACACCATGGCTGGGCGACTGTGCTAAAGTCACGGCTCATGAAATCAGTTCAGTTTTTCTTTGGTTATTTTTGGTTCTCAAGCGCCACCGGCGGTTGAGAGTTCTGAACGTTCCCAAGCAAAACGTCCTGATCTTCCAAAAACCGCCCCTCCAGGCGGTTTTTTTATGTGTGCTTGATTTCAACTCTGTGAGGATTCGATCCATGACTGCCAAAGTGACTGCTGACAAAGATGCCTGGGGCGCCAACTTGTCCACCCCCGCGACTGACCGCACCGGCCAGACTGACAACGAACGCATCAAGGACATCACCGTGCTACCCCCTCCAGAGCATTTGATCCGCTTCTTTCCGATTGCTGGCACCCCGGTTGAAAAAATGATCAGCAGCACCCGGCGCAACATCCACCAGATCATGGCCGGCAAAGACGACCGCCTGCTGGTGATCATTGGCCCGTGCTCAATCCACGACCCGGCTGCCGCCATGGAGTACGCCCGCAAACTCAAGGCGCAACGCGAGCAATACGCCGATACGCTGGAGATTGTGATGCGCGTGTATTTTGAAAAACCGCGTACCACGGTGGGCTGGAAAGGACTGATCAACGACCCCTACCTGGACGAGTCGTTTCGCATTGACGAGGGCCTGCGCATGGCGCGCCAGCTGCTGATTGAGATCAACCGCCTGGGTTTGCCTGCAGGCAGCGAGTTTTTGGACGTGATCTCGCCCCAATACCTGGGCGACTTGATCAGCTGGGGGGCGATTGGTGCGCGCACCACCGAGAGCCAGGTGCACCGCGAGCTGGCCTCTGGCTTGTCGGCCCCCATTGGTTTCAAGAACGGCACCGACGGCAACATCAAGATCGCCACCGATGCGATTCAGGCTGCGGCGGGTGGTCACCACTTTTTGTCAGTGCACAAAAGCGGCCGGGTGGCGATTGTGCAAACCAACGGCAACCACGACTGCCACGTGATTTTGCGCGGCGGCAAAGCGCCCAACTTTGATGCCGCCAGCGTCGCCGCCGCCTGTGAAGACCTGGTCAAAGCCAAGTTGCCAGCGACCTTGATGGTGGACTGCAGCCACGCCAACAGCAGCAAGCAACATGAGAAGCAGCTGGATGTGGCACGCGACATTGCCGGTCAAATCAGCCGCGGCTCACGCCAGGTGTTCGGCGTGATGGTGGAAAGTCACCTGTATGCGGGGGCGCAAAAGTTCACCCCCGGCAAAGACAAAATCGACAAGCTGGAATACGGCAAAAGCATCACCGATGCCTGCCTGGGCTGGGACGATTCGCTGCAATGCCTGGAGGTGCTGTCTCAGGCCGTGCTGGCCCGACGCAAACGCTGACCGCGCCAGCGGCAGGCCGCAAAAAGCTCAAGCCACCCGGGGTTTGACCTTGCTGGCGGCCAGCTTGGCGTTGACTCGGGCCTGCGCCACGTCAGCGTGCGCGGCCAGCACCACGCCCATGCGGCGTTTGACAAAACTCTCGGGCTTGCCAAACAGTCGGATGTCGGTGCCGGGCACGCGCAGGGCTTCGTCCACACCGTCAAACACAATGCCTTTGGCATCCACGCCGCCGTAAATCACGGCGCTGGCACCGGGGTTGCGCAGCGCGGTGTTCACCGGCAGCCCCAGAATGGCGCGGGCGTGTAGCTCAAATTCGCTCTGCCATTGGGTGGTGAGCGTCACCAGGCCGGTGTCGTGTGGGCGCGGGGACACTTCGCTGAACCAGACCATGTCGTCTTTGATGAACAGCTCCACGCCAAAAATCCCCAGGCCGCTGGGCTGGCCATCCAGGCCAATGCCCAGGTTGTCAGTGACGGTTTTGGCAATAAAACGCGCTTGTTCCAGGGCTTTGGGGCTCATCGGGTGCGGTTGCCAGCTCTCCACGTAGTCGCCGTTCACCTGCACATGGCCGACCGGGTCGCAAAAATGGGTGTCGATGCCACCTTCGGCATTTTTGGCACGCACGGTGAGCTGGGTGATTTCATAGTCAAAGTTGATGAAGCCTTCGACAATCACGCGGCCGTGGCTGACGCGGCCACCGGCCATGGCGTAGTCCCAGGCTTTTTGCACATCCGCCGGACCACTGATCTTGCTTTGGCCTTTGCCGCTGGAACTCATCACCGGTTTGACAATGCAGGGGTAGCCAATGCCGGCGTCGATGGCGGCTTGCAGCTCGACCAGCGAATCACAAAACTTGTAGGGACTGGTGGGCAGGCCCAGGGTTTCGGCGGCCAGGCGGCGGATGCCTTCGCGATCCATGGTCAGGCGTGCGGCACGGGCGGTGGGAATCACGCGCACCACGCCAGTAGCTTCTAGCACTTCGAGCATGGGTGTGGCAATGGCTTCAATCTCAGGAACCACCAGGTCGGGTTTTTCTTTTTCGATCAGCTCCTTGAGCAGAGCCGGGTCGCTCATGATGATGGTGCGGGCATGGTGCGCCACTTGTTGTCCCGGGGCATGGTTATAACGGTCAACCGCAATGGTTTCCACGCCCAGGCGCTGCAGGGCAATCAACACTTCTTTGCCAAGTTCGCCGCTGCCGAGCAACATGACTTTGGTGGCGTGGTGGGACAAGGGGGTGCCGAGGGTGGTCATAACATGTGCGCTCAAGAAGCGTCCGTTTGGGGGTTTATAAAAAAGCTCAGAATTTTTGTCAGCTGCCGGGTGACAATTTGGCCTATGAATGAACCAATTTTATCGGTACAAAACCTATGCAAACACTACGGCCATGCCACCGTGGTGAATGACTTGTCTTTCCACATCGCCCCCGGCGAATGCCTGGGCGTGATCGGCCCCAACGGGGCGGGCAAAACCACCACCATCCGCATGTGCCTGGGGCTGACTGTGCCCGACAGCGGCAGCGTCACCGCCTTTGGGCTGCCCATGCCCGCATCGGCGCTGGCCATCAAGGCACAACTGGGTGTGGTGAGCCAGATGGACACCCTGGATCCCGACTTCAGCTGTGCTGAAAATCTGTTGGTCTATGGCCGTTATTTCGGCATGCAAGACGCGCAAATCCGTGCACGCATTCCATCGCTGCTGGAATTTGCATCGCTTACCGCCAAAGCCAACGCCAAACCGGGTGAACTGTCGGGCGGCATGAAGCGCCGCCTGAGCCTGGCGCGCGCCCTGGTCAACAACCCACGCCTGTTGCTGCTGGACGAACCCACCACCGGCCTGGACCCACAGGCCCGGCACCTGATGTGGGAGCGGTTGCAGCTGCTGCTGCAGCAAGGCAAATCCATCTTGCTCACCACACACTTCATGGACGAAGCCGAGCGCCTGTGCCACCGCCTGCTGGTGGTGGATCATGGTAAAAAAATTGCCGAAGGCGCACCGCGCGACCTGATCAAACAGTACCTGGAGCCCGAAGTGGTCGAGGTGTTTGGCAACGGTGCACAGACCCTGGTGGACGCGCCCCTGAAAACGCTGGCCACACGGGTGGAAGTGAGCGGCGAAACCGTGTTTTTCTACACCTCAGATGCCGCCCCTTTGATGGCGGCTCTGGCGGCCCACACACAACTGCGTACCCTGCACCGCCCCGCCAATCTAGAGGATTTGTTCCTGAAACTCACCGGTCGCCAGATAAGGGAAGAGGCTTAGCGCTATGAAAACAGAAGCTATACACACAGATAATACAAGGGCTGCAGGCCAAAATAGCACCTCAATTTGGCGCACACCCCAACTCTCCATGCGTTGGTGGCCGGTGTTCCGGCGCAACTGGCTGGTGTGGAAAAAACTGGCCATCCCCAGCCTGGTGGGCAACATTGCCGAGCCGTTGATGTGGCTGGTGGCGTTTGGCTACGGCATGGGCGCGCTGGTGGGCCAAATCACGGTGGATGGCGTGCAGGTGCCTTACATTCTGTTTCTGGCCAGCGGTTCCATCTGTATGAGTGCCATGCAAGCTGCCAGTTTTGAGGCACTTTATTCCGCCTTTTCGCGCATGCATGTGCAGAAAACCTGGGACGGCATCATGAACGCACCGGTAACTCTGGACGACATTGTGCTGGCCGAGATGCTCTGGGCGGCCTTCAAAGCACTGTTCACCGTGACCGCCATTTTGGGCGTGATGCTGGCCTTGGGCATCAGCTACAGCCCGAAACTGCTGCTGGCCTGGCCGGTGCTGCTGGGCGTGGGCATCACCTTTAGCTGTTTGGCCTTGATCTTCAATGCGCTGGCCAAGGGCTATGACTTTTTTACCTATTACTTCACGCTGTTTCTGACCCCGATGATGTTCCTGAGCGGCATCTTCTTTCCGCTGGAGCAGTTGCCCGAAGTGGTGCGCGTGATTTCCAACTGGCTACCGCTGACCAACGCCGTGGCTCTGGTGCGCCCCCTGTTCATGGATCAATGGCCGACCGAGTGGCTGCGCCCGGTGGTGGTGCTGAGCGCCTACGCGATGCTGGGGTTCTGGCTGGCTCTGGCACTGACACGCAAGCGCTTTCGGGGCTGATCACGCCTGATGCTGTGCCGCCTTGATCAGGTCGGCGGCTTTCTCGGCAATCATGATCACCGGCGCATTGGTGTTGCCACTGACCACCTGCGGCATGATGGACGCATCCACCACCCGCAGGCCTTGCAGGCCATGCACCCGCAGCTCTGCATCGACCACATCCATGTCGCCGTTGCCCATGCGGCAGGTTCCCACCGGGTGGTAAATGGTGTCGGCCCGGTCGCGGATGACGCGTTCAATTTCTTCGTCTGTCTGCGCCTTGGAAGTGGCTTGAAGTTCGCGCCCGCCCAACTTTGCCAAAGCCGGTTGACCAAGAATTTGGCGCATCAGCTTGAAGCCCCGGATGATGCGATCCATGTCGTCGCGTGACGACAAGAAGCCAGGGTCTACCAGCGGCAGTGCACGCGGGTCTTTGCTGGCCAGGGTCAAGCTGCCAAAACTTTTTGGGCGCAACAGACAGACGTGGCACGAGTAGCCATGACCCAAGGTGACGGTGCGGCCGTGGTTGATGAGCTTGCCAATCACAAAATGCAATTGCAAGTCGGGCACGGTTTCTTGGGGATGACTCTTCAGAAAACCACCCGCTTCAGCAAAGTTGGTGGTCAACATGCCTTTACGGTACTTGCGCCACTCAAAAATGCCCTTCAAGATGCGCCAACTCCCTGTCAAGGAGACCCCAAACAAATCTTTGGCACTGGGCAAGTCCACCACTTGAACCACGTCAATATGGTCATGCAGATGCTGCCCAACGCCTGGCAGGTCGTGAATCGGCACAATGTGATGTTCTAGCAGGTGCGCCTTTGGACCAATGCCAGACAACATCAACAACTGCGGCGACTGAAACGCACCAGCGCACAGCAAGACTTCGCGCTGGCAATGGAGTTGCTTGGTTTGCCCCTGGTGCTCAAACTCCACACCCACCGCGCGCTTTTTGTCGATCAGGATGCGGGTTGTCAAAGCGCCGGTGAAGACCTGTAAATTGGGACGCGACAAATTGGGGGTGACATAGGCCTTGGCGGCGCTGAAGCGTTCCCCGTTTTTGTGGGTCACCTGGTAGTACCCCATGCCTTCCAAGTCGGCACCATTGAAATCTTTGTTACGCTTGTAACCAGCTTGCTCGGCGGCCTGCACAAACAACTCGCCAAAGCGGTTGGGGCTGCGCAAATCCATCACATTGAGCGGGCCACTGGTGCCATGAAAGGCATCTGCACCACGCTCGTTGTGCTCGGCTTTTTTAAAGTACGGCAGCACATCGGCGTACGACCAACCGGCATTGCCCATGGCGGCCCACCGGTCGTAATCAGACGGATGACCACGGGTGTAAATCATGGCGTTCAGCGAGCTGGAGCCACCCATCACCTTGCCACGCGGTTGGTAACCCTGGCGGCCGTTCAAGCCGGGCTGCGGCACGGTGTTGATGTTCCAGCCATTCAGACCCAGGTTGGCCATCACCGCCAGGCCTGCCGGGCAATGGATTAGCACGCTGCTGTCTTTGGGGCCTGCTTCGAGCAAAGCGACGTTGATTTGGGGGTCTTCAGACAGCCGCGCGGCCAAGACGCAGCCGGCTGAGCCGCCGCCGATGATGATGTAGTCAAACATGAAAGTCTCCGGGGAACAACACAAATAAAAAATACATGTCTACGGCACGTTAACGTAAAAAACAATACCGATGTAGAGGCACTTGCCCAGGAAAAATTTGTATTATTCAAAAGCCTCACTTCGTGGCAAAGTGACGGAAAGAACTCGCAAAGCAATAACTTGTCCCTTTGCCTGGCCATCTTTGAGCGCATTGCGTTGTTGCAAATCGCTTGTTTAACGTGAAACAACGCCCGCAGCCGACAAGAATGGCGTGTCGTAGGGCCGACTTCAGTCGGCCATGGCGGGTTGAAACCCTTCCCTACACAGGGCACGCGTGATTCATGCTTTGGGGTGTCCTTGTGGAACATGAACGTTAGCAGAGCTAAGGGCTTGTTCATGAACAAGCCCTTAGCCGCACGTTTTGCGCCTAGCACTG
>MNXW01000244.1 GCA_001871515.1 Comamonadaceae bacterium CG2_30_57_122 | reverse complement strand
CGACTGAAGTCGGCCCTACGACACGCCATTCTTGTCGGCTGTGGGCGTTGTTTCACGTTAATGGATGGTTGGGGTTGAAGCTTGGGTGTCAGTCGCGCAGCTGTAGCCGCTACACCAGCTACACCAGCAAGGACTTCTGCACGGTTGTGCTGTGCTGCGCCAGCACCAGCGCCTCCAGTGCATCACCCTTGATCGGACGGCTGATCAGGTAGCCCTGCAGCAGGGTGCAACCCAGCGTCAACAAACGGTCTTTTTGCGCCAGGGTTTCAACGCCTTCGGCCACGATGGTGATGCCCATGCTTTGCCCCAGCGACACAATCGCTTTGACAATCGCTTCTGAACGATCACCGGTGGCAATGTCATTGACAAACGCCTTGTCAATTTTGAGTTCGGCCAGCGGCAGCGACTGGATGTAGGACAGCGACGAATAGCCGGTGCCAAAGTCATCAATCGAAAAGCTCAAGCCCAGCGCGCACAGCTGACGCATCTTGGCAACCACCTCCTGGGTGTCCTGCATGACGATGCCTTCGGTCACCTCCAGGCGCAGCAAGCGGGGGTTGGCTCCTGTGCTGGCCAACATGGCCGTGATGCGTTCGACAAAGTCGGCCTCGGCAAATTGGCGCGGACTGACATTGACACTCAAAGTCAGGTGGCTGAGCTGCACCTGGTCAGACCAACGCGCCAACAGCTCACAGGCACTTTGCACCACCCAGTCTCCCATGGCCACAATCGCCCCCGATTCTTCGGCCAGCGGAATGAACTCCACCGGCGACACCATGCCGCGCAGGGGGTGATGCCAGCGCATCAGGCATTCCGCGCCCACGGCCTGGTTTTGTGCGTCCACCTGCAACTGGTAAAGCAGCTTGAGCTGGCGGTCGCGCAGCGCCAGGTTCAGCTCATTGCTCATGGCCATACGCGCCGTCAGCGCCTGTTGCGCCGCTGGGTCATAGCGGCGAATCAGGTTGCGCCCGTCCTGTTTGGATTGGTACATGGCCACATCGGCGCGTTTGAGCACCTCGGTCAGGGGCTCGTCCACCAAACCAAACAAGGCCACGCCAATGCTGCCGCTGCAGGTGTAGCGCAGGGTCATGGCATGCAGGCCAATGCGGTTTTGCGTCTCCAGCTCAAACGGCTGGCGCAGAATCTGGTGTACCTGCTCGGCTTTGGCCATGGCTTGCGTCATGGCCAGGTCTTCGCTGGTGTCCAGATGGGGCAACATCACCACAAATTCATCACCCCCCAAGCGCGCCACCATGTCGTTGGGCTCCAGCAGCAACAGCAGCCGCTCCGCGATGCGGCACAGCAGCTGGTCGCCCACCGTGTGCCCATGGGCATCATTGAGATTTTTGAAATGATCCAGGTCAATGAACATCACCCCCGCCAGGATGCCGTTGTGCAGCGCCTGGCGCATGGTGGTGCGCAAGGCCTCGATGAACATGCGACGGTTGGGTAACTGGGTCAACGGGTCAAAGTAGGCCAACTGCCGAATTTCGTCCTGCGCTTTTTGTTGCACCGACATGTCGGTGAACGAGCCCACAAACCCGCTCAAGCCAATGGCTCCGTTTTGCACCTTGGCAATGGTCACCATGCACGGCACGTCCAGCCCATCTTTGTGGCGGCACAGCAGTTCCCCTTGCCAGCGGCCTGCGGTTTGCACCTCTTGCCAGAGGCGGCGGATGGTGCCATGCAGCACGCCCGCGCCGCGCAAAATTAAAGTGAACTGCTGCTTCAACTCCGGCTCGGTGTAGCCCAGGATGCTGGTCATGGCCGGGTTGGCGCGTTGAATGCAGGCGTGTTCGTCGGTCACGATCAAACCCACCTGGCTGTTGAACACCGCCGCCGTCAACTCCAGCGAGGTCTGTGCGTCACGGTTGAGGTCGGTAAGCTCGCTCAACAGCCGGTTGCTGCGCCACAAATAAGCCATCAGCGCCACCACCAAAGCAGCCACCAGCACGCTCGCTAATTCAATCTCGTGTTGGTAGTGCTGCCAGAAAGCCTGCCATAGATTGGTATCGGCCTGGATGACCAAAGCCCCTGCCGCGCTGCTGAGACAGCACAACACAATGATCCATCTCAAGTTTTTTAGCATGATTTGGATTAAATCACACGCCGCCCAGAGCCTCCCAGCGCTCCAGCGCGGTCATCAATTCGTCATCGATCTGGGCGCTGCGGGTGGCCAGTTTAAGGGCCCGGGCGTTGTCCACCGCATACAGGCTACCGTCGGCCAGCAGCGCATTGATGTCCTGTTGCTCGGCCTCCAGCTTGGCAATCAGCGCCGGCAAGGTGTCCAACTCGCGTTGCTCCTTGAAGCTGAGCTTGCGTGCTTTGGGCGGCGGCGCACCGGCGCTGGTGACCTTGTTGACGGACGTGTTTAAGGGCACATCAGCAGCGTTTATTTGCTCTTTATTAGATAGCTGCTCGCCCTTGTTTTTAGAGGGCTGCATGCCATTTTTGCTGTTATTTTTTGCCAATGCGCTGGCGCGTCTGCTTTGCACCAGCCAGTCGGTCACGCCGCCCTCGTACTCGCGCCAATGGGCGTTGCCCTCGTAGGCAATGGTGCTGGTGACCACGTTGTCGAGAAAGGTGCGGTCATGGCTGACCAGAAACACCGTACCGTCGTAGCTTTGCAGCAGGTCTTCGAGCAGTTCCAGCGTGTCAATGTCGAGGTCGTTGGTGGGTTCGTCCAGCACCAGCACGTTGGCGGGTCGGGCAAACAGGCGCGCCAGCAGCAGGCGGTTGCGCTCGCCACCACTTAAAGATCGCACCGGGGAGTTGGCGCGTGCCGGGCTGAACAAAAAGTCACCCAAGTAGCTTTTGACGTGTTTCTTCTGGTTGCCGATTTCGATCCATTCACTGCCAGGGCTGATGAAGTCTTCCAGCGTGGCATCCAGGTCTAACGCGTTGCGCATCTGGTCAAAGTAGGCCACCGAGATGTTCGCACCCTGGCGCACCGTGCCCCAGGGGCTGTGGCCGGGTTCGGGCGCGGGCGAGTTGGCCGGCGCCGGGTCGGCCTTGAGCTCGCCCAAAATCAGTTTGAGCAAGGTGGTTTTGCCCGCGCCGTTGGGGCCGAGCAGCCCGATCTTGTCGCCACGCAGGAGGGTGGCCGAGAAGTCGTGCACGATCTTTTTGTCGCCAAACGATTTGCTGACGTGGGTCAGTTCAGCCACCAGCTTGCCGCTGGTCGCACCACTGGCCACGTCCATGCTGACGCTGCCCAGCGTCTCGCGGCGCGCTTCGCGGTTGGCGCGCAGCACGGCGAGCTGGTTGATGCGCCCTTGCGCCTTGGTGCGGCGTGCTTCCACGCCCCGGCGAATCCACACCTCCTCTTGTGCCAGGAGCTTGTCGGCACGCGCGTTGATCACCGCTTCTTGCGCCAGCTGCTCTTCTTTTTGCAGCAGGTAGGCGGCAAAATTACCGGGGTAGGAGAGCAATTTGCCACGGTCGAGTTCCACAATGCGTGTGGCTACGTTGTCCAGAAACGAGCGGTCGTGGGTGATGGTGATGATGCTTCCCTTGAACTCGCACAGCAGCCCTTCCAGCCACTCGATGCTGTCCAGGTCCAGGTGGTTGGTGGGCTCGTCGAGCAGCAGCACGTCGGGCGCGGCCACCAGGGCTTGCGCCAACGCCACGCGCTTTTTGTTGCCGCCAGAGAGCGTGCCGACCAACACCTCCGGCTCCAGGTGCAGGCGGTGCAGGGTCTCAGACACGCGCTGTTCCCAGTTCCAGCCGTCCAGCGACTCGATCTCGCTTTGCATCGCGTCGAGGTCACCATGGCCCAGAGAATATTCATCAATAAGGGCTCTAGCCCTTGCCATACCTACGCTAGCAGCTTCGAAAATAGTAGCATCAGCGTCCAGCTGCGGCTCTTGCGCCACGTAGGCGATGCGGATGTTGCCCTGCACTTGCAGGGTGCCGTCGTCGGGTTTGTCCATGCCGCCCAAAATTTTGAGCATGCTGGACTTGCCTGCGCCGTTGCGCCCGATCAGGCCGACGCGCTCTTGGCATTCAAGGGAAAAATCAGCGTGGTCGAGCAGGGGAACGTGCCCAAAAGCCAGCTGGGCGTCAAGAAGGGTAATCAGTGCCATAGGGGCGAGATTATCCCTTGCGGGTCACCTGTCCCTGCACACCTATAAGCCCATGTGCAACACACGGGCTTGACCACACCGTAAAAATAGGCCTGCCCAACCGACACATCCGCATGAAACACCCACCGACACTGACCCACCTGTTCAAAACAACGGCCTGGCTGCTGGCCACCACCCTGTGCACAGCACACGCCATGAGCCTGCGCGAGTTGCAGGCTCTGAGCCAATCTGAACCGCAGGGAGAAAATTACGCCAACTATTACCTGGCGGGCGTGATGGAAGGGGCTATGGAAGCGCATTTGAAGGACGCGCGCCACGGTGCACGACCCACCCTGTGCCTGAGCGGGCGTGCACCGCCGCCCACCATGGCCAGGCGGTTGCTGGATGCCGAACTGCAGCGCCACCCCGACGTGTACGAAGCCGACATGCCGGTGCAACTGGTGCTGACCAATGCACTGGCCGCCAGCTACCCGTGCAAATGAGCCCCTTCGAAGCGGGTTTCGCTGCCGGTCGTGCACATCTCTGCGCATCCCATAAACTACGCCCGCCGCACCACCCTCTACACCCTCACCCATGCCCCGCTTCTACTGTCCCACCCCACTGCACCACGGCGCACTGCTGGACTTGCCTGAGGGCCCGGCGCGCCATGTGCAGGTGCTGCGCCTGCAACCGGGCGCGCAGATTACGCTGTTTGACGGCTGCGCCGATGCCAGCGGCCAGTTCGGCGAATACACCGCCTGCGTCACCCACATGGGGCGCAGCAGTGTGCAGGTGCAGGTAGGTGACTGGACGGCCACGCAGCGCGAACCGGCACGCACCGTGCACCTGGCTGTGGGCATGCCCGCCAACGAACGCATGGACTGGCTGGTAGAAAAAGCCACCGAGCTGGGGGTAGCCAGCATCCAGCCGTTGATGACCGAGCGCAGTGTGCTGCGCCTGAGCGGTGAGCGTGCCAGCAAAAAACAAGCGCATTGGCAAAGCGTGGCGGTCGCCGCCAGCGAGCAATGTGGCGGCAACCGGGTGCCGCTGGTGCATGCGGTGTTGACGCTGAACCAATGGCTCTTGGCGCGCGCCGCACACCGTCGCGTTCAGCCTGAAACCCAGTCACAGCCACATTCACAGCCCCTTGCGTCGATTGATGCCTGTGCCTTGTTGTTGTCACTGCGTAACGGGGCGCAGGGTGTGCGTGGTGCGGCAGCGGCCAGCCACAGCGTTACTTTTTTGTCTGGCCCTGAAGGTGGCTTGAGTGCCGCTGAAGAAGACGCGGCCATGGCGCAAGGCTTTATGCCTGCCAGCTTGGGCACTCGGGTGTTGCGCGCTGAAACGGCGGCACTGGCGGCGTTAACCGCGCTGTTGGTATGAGTTAACAGCCTCGTAGGGCGGGTTTCAACCCGCCATTGTTTTCTCAGGTTACCGCAGCACCAGGTGGTAGGCCTTCAACACCAGCGAGGTGCAACGCAGCGGCGCGTTGCGTACCGCACCCGGCAGCCACTGCGGTGCGTTCAGCGACACCCGGGTCGCCCAGCGGGTGACCGGGCGCAGCCACTGGGTGGCTTTGACGAAACGTTGTTGTTGGTTCATGCTTGCGGCTCCTGTTCTTGCGCCAGCTGCTGCAGCGCTTGTGCAAACACCGCCGGGGGTTGACCACCAGAGATCAAGTGCCGGTCGTTGATGATGACAGCGGGCACGGAATGAATCCCCTGGCGGGTGTAGAACGCCTGCGCCGCGCGCACCTCGGCGGCAAACTCGTCGCTGGACAAAATGGTTTGGGCGCGCCCCCGATCCAAGCCTACGCTGGCCACCGCCGCCAGCAGCACCTCAGTTGAATCCATGGCCTGACTCTGGCGGTGGCAAGCCACCAGCAGGGCTTTTTTGAGCGCAAGTTGCTTGTGGGGTGCTTGCACACCGGCCCAGTGCAGCAGGCGGTGCGCATCAAAGGTGTTGTAAATCCGACCCCGCCCCGCAGCGTTGAATTCAAAACCCACATCAGCCCCACGCTGTGCAATGGTGGCGCGAATTTGCGCCTGCTGTTCAGGCGTTGAGCCATATTTTTGCGTCAAGTGCTCGGCAATGTCTTGCCCGCCGGGAGGCATCTGGGGGTTGAGCTCAAACGGCTGCAGGTGCAACTCGGCACTGACCTCGCCCTGCAACTGGTTCAACGCCAGCTCCAGCGCCGCCAAACCAATGGCACACCAGGGACAAGATATGTCCGAGACAAAGTCAATTTTTAAAGCGTGAGACATGGTCGGCCTGTGCAGTTGGGTGGGTTGAGCTGAAAATTGTCGCAAATTCAACCCCTTTGCGCACCCCGGCTCAACAATGGCCTTGATGGGCCTCGCCCCTCTTATTCCATTTCAAAATCATCCGTGTCGTTGTTGCAACGCCTTGCCGTGCATTTGCACTGTCTGCGGCTTCGCGCCTAGGAGGCTGTCGGACTTTCGGCATCGAAGCGTTCTCGAAGAGCGGCGTAGCCAAATTCGACCCCAGCGAGGGCAGTTTTTGCCGGATTTGCTGGCTCATAGCCGTAGCTATGGGCCAAAAAGACGGTAAAAAATGAACTGCTGCGGTCGGATTACAGCCGATGTACCGAAAGTCCGACAGCCTCCTAGGAGGCTGTCGGACTTAAAA
>MNXW01000104.1 GCA_001871515.1 Comamonadaceae bacterium CG2_30_57_122 | reverse complement strand
TGTTTGGCGCTTCATGACCCAGCCCAATGTGCCGTTCACCAACAACCTGGCCGAGCAGACCGTGCGCATGCCAAAGGTGAAGCAAAAAGTCTCTGGCTGTTTTCGAACGTTGTCAGGTGCGCAAAACTATTGCGTCATCCGGTCCTACTGCGCCACCATGCACAAGCAAGGAGCCAATATCTTTGAGTCTCTTGTCGCCGCCTTCAAGGGCGCACCGCCTCAGCCAAGTTTCGGCTGAATCGCATACGTCTGCCTAAAACTGGGCTGAGTAGTTACGATTTTTTTTAAGGAGATAGTGATGAAGATCAGAAAAATTTTCGTGTCGTTGGTGACTGCTGGATTGGCTTTGACCGCCTATGTGAGTGCGGTTGGTGCGGCTGAAATAAGCGGCGTAAAATTTGAAGACAAGATCACGGTTGCTGGCAAAACTCTGGTGCTCAACGGCCTGGGTGTTCGGCAGATTCTTTTTTTCAAGGGTTATGCAGCGGCGCTGTATCTGACTGAAAAGAAAACCAGTCCAGAAGCGGTTCAGGCTCTCGAAACACCTCGTCGCATCGTCCTGCATATCTTGCGTGAAAAAATTGACCCAGATGAATTGGGTCAACTGTTCATTGCTGGCATGAACAAAAATTCGACCAAAGAGCAAAAGTCCAAGGTGATCAATCAGACGGTTAAGTTCGGCGAAATGTTTGCAGCACAGGAGCCGATTAAGAAAGATGAAGTCTTGACACTCGACTGGGTGCCAGGCTCAGGAACCGTCAGTACCCGCAATGGCAAGCAAATTGGTGAAACTTTACCCGGTGCCGAGTTTTATAACGCGGTACTGCGTATCTGGCTGGGTGAATCTCCTGTGCAAAAAGATCTCAAAAAGGGTCTGCTGAGTGGAGGTTGAGTGTCTGAGTCACCAGCTGCGCGATTGACGAAATATCTGACCTGAACGGGATGCCGCCAGAGGATGCGTGGCATGGGTATCCTAAAATGATTTTTTAGGGTGCTCGTCCGTTCTTTTAAAAGCATTGGCGGGTGTCGTTTTAATGAATTTGATGCGTGGCCTGCTTGGTCATTTGCATCTGAAAGAATAATGTGACCAATTTACCTGCCTGCCCCCAATGCACCCTGGAAAACACCTACCCCGATGGCGACAACTATGTTTGCCCTGACTGCGGCTTTGAGTGGCCGCAAGCGGCTACAGCCGATGCGGCTGGCGACGGCGAGCGCGTGGTCAAGGACTCCAATGGCAACGTGCTGGCTGACGGTGACAGCGTGATTCTGATCAAGGATCTGAAGGTCAAAGGCTCGTCGATCGTGCTGAAGAAAGGCACCAAAATCAAAAGCATACGCTTGCCCGAGGGCGCAGGCGACCACGAAGTGGACTGCAAAACCGACCAGGGCGCGTTCATGCTCAAGGCTGAATTCATGAAGAAGGCCTGACCTACCCTCGGCTCCAAGCTTCAATCCGCCTTGCATGTCCACCACCTCACGCTACTGGTCTGACCTGAGCTGGCGCGACTTTGCTGATCTGCAAGCCAGTGGCCAGGCGGTGCGCACCATCGCCGTGTTGCCGGTGGCTGCTACCGAGCAGCATGGCCCGCACCTGCCGCTGAGCGTGGACACAGTGCTGGTCAACGGCATCGTGGCGGCGGCCTTACCGCACATGCCTGCTGACTTGAAGGTGTTGTTTTTGCCCACCCAGGCGGTGGGTCTGAGCCCGGAGCACGCACGCTTTCCCGGCACCCTGACGCTCAAGAACGACACTGTGATCCGGCTCTGGACGGACATGGCGGAGTCGGTGGCCGCCAGCGGCATCCAGAAACTGGTGCTGTTCAACGCCCACGGCGGCAACGTCAGCGTGATGGATATGGTGGCGCGCGACCTGCGCGCAAGGTTGAACATGCTGGTCTACAGCGTGAGCTGGTTCAACCTGCCGTTGCGCGACGCACAAGGTGGCGATGTGAACGCGCTGTTCAGCGCCACGGAGCACCGTTTTGGCATCCACGCTGGTGACATTGAAACCTCGATGATGCTGGCGCTGGAGCCGGCGCAGGTGGACATGAGCCAGGCAAAAGACTTTTCGTCAAAGGCCCAAGCGCGTTCCAGCCAATTTGACATTCTGGGCAACGGCAAAAGCGCCAAGCTGGCCTGGCAAACGCAGGACTACAACCCGGCCGGTGCAGTTGGCAACGCGGCCAACGCCAGCGCCGACAAAGGCCAGGTTGTGGTCGATGCGGCGGCGCGTGCGCTGGCATGCATGCTGGCAGAAGTGGACCGTTTGCCGTGTACTACGCTGACCCAGTCCATCATCTTGGCCTGACCCAGCTGCCCATGTTCAGGAAGAAAATTCCGAAGCATGAAACGTGTGCTGCCTGCGTAGTGCAGGTTTCAACCCACCATGGTCGACCGAAGTCGACCCTAAAAAAAGCTATTTTTGACGACTGTCATTGCTCCTTCACGATAACCATGTGCTGCTGTGCTTGGCATGGGTGCCTGGTTTGCAAGGGGAAACCGTGATGTCTCCTTATGACCTGTTTGCGCTGGGTGCTGCAGTCTGCTGGGCGGTGGGCAGCGTGATGTCGGTCGCGCCGTCACGCCACTTGGGCGCGTTTGCCTTCACCCGCTGGCGCATGCTGATGGTGGCCTTCATGCTGTGGGCGGTGGTGGCGGTCAACGGCAGCTGGCACAGTTTTGATGTCCATGCCTGGGGCGTGATGGCCGTCAGCGGCCTGGTGGGCATTTTCATTGGTGACACGGCGCTGTTTTCGGCCATCAACCGGCTCGGGCCGCGCCGCGCTGGGGTGTTGTTTGCCACCCACGCCGCCTTCAGTGCCGCCTTAGGCTTTATCTGGCTGGGCGAACGCATGAGTTTGCAGGCTTTTCTGGGCGCAGTGCTGACCCTGGCGGGGGTGATGTTGGCCATTGTGCTGGGGCGGCACAAGAACGAAACCCACGCCTGGGAAGCTGATCATGGCCATATCGGTCTGGGCGTGGCGCTGGCCTTGGTGGCGGCGCTGTGCCAGGCGGTGGGCTCGCTCATTGCCAAGCCGGTGATGGCCACCCAGGTAGACCCGGTGATGGCCTCGGCGGTGCGCGTCACCGTGGCAACAGTGGCTCATTTTGTGCTGCTGGCTGCGGGTTTTCGGGCTGCACGCGCCCAGCAGACACCGACGCTGCGGGTGCTGGCGCAAACCGGACTCAATGGTTTCATTGCCATGGGTATCGGTATGACACTGGTGCTGCTGGCGCTGGAAAAGGGCGATGTCGGCATGGTGGCCATTTTGTCGTCGGTATCGCCCATCTTGGTGTTGCCGCTGCTGTGGTTTCAGCTCAAGCGCGCGCCGGCGCTGGGTGCTTGGGTGGGGGCGAGTCTGACGGTGGTTGGCACGGCGCTGATCTTGTGGCGCTAACCGCCATGGCTGACTGAAGTCAGCCCTACGACAAGCCGTTTCTGACGACTGTCGTCGCCCTTTCGCCGTAAGGCACAGTGGGTTCAGAAAAGTCGGCGAGGTACGAATTAGACAGGGCTCCCCAGGTATTTTTGCTGCATTGCAGCAAAAAACGCTTGCAAGACCTCGGGTTATCCCTATAATTCAACCCATGCTGCACTGCAACATAATTGTTTGAGGCAGCTGCAATGTCCCTCAACTTCATCCCTAAAGGAACACACCATGTTTATCACTGCTGATCAAATCGCCGCTACCAACAAAGCCAACTTCGATGCTGTCAAAGGCCTGTCCACCAAGTCTTTTGCAGGCGTGGAAAAACTGGTTGAATTAAACCTGGCCGCTGCCAAAGCAACTTTGGCCGACTCTTTCAACCACGCACAAAGCCTGCTGGCTGCCAAGGATTTGCAAGCTGCATTCGCCCTGCAAACCGCTTTTGTGGCTCCGTTGGCAGAAAAATCCGTGTCTTACGGCCGCCATGTGTACGGCATCGCTGTTGAAGCGGGCGCTGAATTCACCAAAGCGGTTGAAGACAAGTCTGCTGAAGCGCAAAAAGCCTTTAACCAATTGGTTGAAAACGTCGCCAAGAACGCACCAGCTGGCTCTGAGTCTGCTGTTGCCGTGGTCAAGAGCGCCCTGGCTTCTAGCCAAAGCGCCATTGAATCCGCTCAAGGTGCCGCCAAGCAAGCCTTGGCCATGGCTGAGAGCAACATCTCTGCCGTGACCGAACAAGCCTTGAGCGCCGCCGCTGCTGTGGGCAAAAAAGCCTAAGCTTCGGTTTCAACCCAAACAATCCATTGGACTATTTGGGTTCAGCACGTGGGCTTCGCGCCCGCCAAAAAAAAGCACCTTCGGGTGCTTTTTTTTGTGCCAATTTTGCAGTCTCAAGCGTGCGTGACCCAACCTGCACATTCGGGCGCATCCAGATGCGCCAGTGTGTTGTAGGTTTGCAGTGCGAAACGCTTGGGGGTAAAGGTGAACTCGGTCACAGCGCTGTTGCGCAGGCGCATGTTGAGTTCCACCGTGGCCTCTGGGGGCGTGCCCAGCACCTGGCCGATGGCACAGGCGATCGGTCCACCGCTGGAGATCAGCAGCACGTTTTCGTTACCGCTTTGGCGCACATAGTCCATCACCTGCACCACTTGTTTCGTGAAGTCTGGCCAACTTGGCATGCCATCGGGCTGGACGCGACCCAGCATCCACTGCATCAGGCCGGTGCGCAAGAGACGAAAGTGGTGGTGGTAGTTTTCGGGCGACGGCGTGCGGTCCAGTGGTGTGGGGTGCACGGCGGCAATCACGG
Source organism: Comamonadaceae bacterium CG2_30_57_122 (assembly GCA_001871515.1). GTDB lineage: Bacteria > Pseudomonadota > Gammaproteobacteria > Burkholderiales > Burkholderiaceae_C > Rhodoferax. The sequence continues at coordinate 6,208 of MNXW01000104.1, read as the reverse complement.
CTTCGCTGTCGTACTCATTTAAACCTGGCCACTGAAGCGCGTGCAGTGGTTCACCCAGGCCCGTGCTGATACCCGCCAACGTTTGTGTGTGGCGCTTGAGCGTGCCTGTCAGTACGGCATCAAAAGTGAGTTTTTTGGCCGCAAAGTAGCGCCCCAATTGCACGCTCTGGCGCTGCCCGAGTGCGCTTAATTGGTCGTAATCAGCCGCGCCAAATGACGCTTGCCCATGTCGTACAACGTAAAGTGTGCCCATACATTGACTATAGATGAAATTGTTATTGACCCCTTGTCGCAAGGGTCATAACAGCTATTTTTTTAGTAGCAAATTAAAGCCGAACCGTGCCGTCGATACAGGTCACCGCCGCGCCGCCCACCCAGACTTGCCCGCTGGCATCTTGCGACAAGTGCACCTGCCCGAAGCGACCCAGGCAAGTGCCCTGGGTGGCGGTGTAGCGGGTGGGGGCCAGGCCGCAGGCCATGAGCCACTGCGCCAGGCTGGCGTTGAAGCTGCCGGTGACCGGGTCTTCAAGTACCGTCACACCGGAATCGAAAAAGAATCGCACGCTCAATTGCGCTTGGGTTTCTTGCGCATTTTGAAGGGCTTGGGTGGCATCCGTCGACGCGCCTGAGCGGCCAGCAAAGGCCCGTGCCTCGCGGTTGGAGCGTTTGATGAGTTCGCTGGCCGCTACCGGCTGCTCGGTGGCCGCCAGACCGATGCCGCTGATGTTGTCTGCCGTCATCGCAGCGCGCAGCGCATCCGGGTCGGGCTGGGCTTGCAGCACGGACTGGGTACTGTCAAGAAGCAAGCCAAAGTGGCTTGGGCCGTTGTTGAGGTATTGCGCCGCCAGCACCTGCACGGGCTGGAGCCCCAAGGCACTGGCCAAGTGAGCCAAGGTGTCGGCACTGGGCTGACTGCGCCTGAGCGCGGGCGCAGCGAATGCCAGGGGTTTGACATGATGGCGGATGCGCACCAAGCCCACCGGGCATTGCTGCACGATGAATTCAGGATGCTTGGGTTGGCCACCCGCCTCCAGCCAGGCGTGGCAACTGCCCAGCGTGGGGTGACCGGCAAACGGCATCTCATAAGCGGTGGTGAAGATGCGCACCTGGTAGTCGGCACCCACTGCGGCGGCTTCAGGCGTGGGCGGCAGCAAAAACGTGGTTTCAGACAGATTAGTCCAGTGGGCAAAGTGTTGCATCTCTTCGGTGCTTAAACCACTGCCGTCCAGCACCACGGCCAGCGGATTGCCCAGGTAGGGCGTGTCGGTGAAGACGTCGACTTGTTTGAAGGGGCGTTGCTTTTTCATAGATGTTGTTTGGTGGCAGCGGTAGAAACAGGTGTGAGACTAGATTTTGCAATTGTCAGCAAACCTTTTTGGTCATACCCGCAAGGCAGACACTCTGGGCGGCTTCCTCATACTGGCGTACCAGAAAACGAAGTTTCGGCGCAGCCAAATCGTCAGCCGCCCAGAGGGACTGCCTTGGTGAACGTGCCGGGTTTCAGAATCCAGTTGCGCCTTCCAAACGTTGGGCTTTGGTATTCAAGCTGCAATGCATGCGCCCAACAGGTTCGCGTGGTAGCCGGTGGGGGCGGCCCCCTCATACTGGAGTACCAGAAATCGGGAGCCGCCCCCACCGGCTACCACGCGGGGATGGCCAACGGCGCCAGAGTTACGCAGCCAACGCCACATGAACCAAGTCTGTTAACGTGAAACAACGACCACAGCCGCCAAGAATGGCGTGTCGTAGGGTCGACTTCAGTCGGCCATGGCGGGTTGAAACCCGCCCTACGCAGGGCACGCATGTTTCATACTTTGGGGTGTCCTTGTTGAACATGGACGTTAACGTGAAACAACGACCACAGCCGCCAAGAATAGCGTGTCGTAGGGCCGACTTCAGTCGGCCATGGCGGGCTGAAGCCCGCCCTACGCAGGCCATGCATGTTTCATATTTTGGGGTGGCCTCTGGCCATGCCAGTTAACGTGAAACAACGACCACAGCCGCCAAGAATAGCGTGTTGTAGGGCCGACTTCAGTCGGCCATGGCGGGTTGAAACCCGCCCTACGCAGGCCACGCATGTTTCATATTTTGGGGTGGCCTCTGGCCATGCCAGTTAGCACCATGAGTTTTCGCAGCACCCTTGACTTCCTTTTGCACGACTGGCTGGCAGTGAATACGCTCACCCAGCGCGCGCGTTTTGCCGACCACAACCGCGAGTCGTTTGACGCAGTGCTCGACACCTGCGAACGCATCGCCCGCGACAAATTTGCCCCGTTCAACCGCTTGGTGGACACCCAAGAGCCGCGCACTGAGGTGCGGCCTGACGGCAAGTTGCGCGTGGTCTTGCCGCAAGCCACGTTGGATGCTTACCGCGCTTATGCGGGCAGCGGCATGCTCAGTGCGGCGCAAACCTACGAGCTGGGTGGTATGCAGCTGCCCTATGTGGTGGAGGCCGCAGCCAACGCGTTTTTTGCCAAAGCCTCGGTCAGCATCGGTTTTGGCATGTTGACGACCGGTAACGCCAACCTGCTGATGGCGCACGGCACGTCACTACAAAAAGCCGTTTTTGCTGCCAATGAATTCTCTGGCCGCTGGGCCGGCACCATGTGCCTGAGCGAGCCGCAAGCCGGCTCCAGCCTGGGCGATGTGGCCACCCGTGCCGCGCCTGATGGTGAAGACTTCGCGCAAGACCCGCTGGGGCCGCGCTACCGCCTCAAAGGCAACAAGATGTGGATTTCAGCCGGGGAGCATGAGATTACCGAGAACATCGTGCACCTGGTGCTGGCCAAAATCCCCGATGCCCATGGTAAGTTGCCTGCGGGTGTGAAGGGCATTTCGCTCTTCATCGTGCCCAAGTTTTTGCCGGTGTTGCCGAATGGCGACTGTACTGACAAGCTTCTTGATGACCCTGCCCGCGAAGGTTTTGCCGAGCAGGTCAAGCTGGGCCAGCGCAACGACGTGGCGCTGGCCGGGCTGAACCACAAATGCGGCTGGCGCGGCACCACCAACACGCTGCTCAATTTTGGCGAAGGCCAGTACCCGGTAGCCTCGACAAGGACCGGACAAGCATGCGCTGGCGCGGTGGGCTATCTGGTTGGCCAGCCGGGCAAGGGTTTGGCCTGCATGTTCCACATGATGAACGAAGCGCGCATCGGTGTCGGCATGGCTGCTGCCATGCTCGGTTTTGCCGGCTACGAAGCAGCTCTGGACTATGCCAAAACGCGCACCCAGGGCAGGGCGCTGGCCAACAAAGACCCGTCCAGCCCGCCAGTGCGGCTGATCGAACACGCCGACATCAAGCGCATGCTGCTGGCGCAAAAAGCCTACGTGGAAGGCGCACTGGCCTTGGAGCTCTATTGCGCCCGGTTGGTGGACGAGCAACACACTGCCGCGCCCGAGGCCGCTGACGAAGCCCGCCTGCTGCTGGAGGTGCTGACCCCAATCGCCAAAAGCTGGCCCAGCGAATGGTGTCTGGAAGCCAACAGCATGGCCATCCAGGTGCACGGCGGCTACGGCTACACGCGCGATTTTCCGGTGGAGCAATACTGGCGCGACAACCGCCTGAACATGATCCACGAGGGCACCCACGGCATCCAGGCCATGGACTTGCTAGGCCGCAAGGTGCTGATGGAGGAGGGCAGGGGTTTGAAACTGCTGGCGGCGCGCATGCTGGCTACCGCCCAAGCCGCAGAAACCCTGGCCACCAGGCTGGGCGCTGAGCAGGCCAGCGCCTTGCGCCAGCAGGCCGCCGCGCTACGCGATGCCGTGAGCCAAGTGGGCGCGGCCACCCAAGCCGCCTGGGCCAGCGGCAACCCTGCGGATGCGCTGGCCAACGCCGTGCCCTACCTGCAAGCCTTTGGTCACACCGTGCTGGCCTGGGTCTGGCTCGATGTGGCCTTGGTCAGCCGGCAACCAGATGCTATGCAATCAATAGCTGCTTGCGCAGGAAGAATAAGGGCTACAGCCTATTTTTATCATTATGAATTGCCCAAGATTGGCGCTTGGTTGCAGGTGGTCACGCAGTGCGATATGACTTGTGCGCAGATGAGTGACGACCAGTTTTGAGGGTATCAAAAATATCCTCAACCTTTATGAGCTAACCGATTTGCTCATCGGCGGCGTTCATTGGCGATGGCACATGTCCTAACCGCCAGGCAGTTTAAAAACAGCCAGCGCACTGGTCAGGTTGTCGGTTTGCTCCGACAAATTGCCAGCCGCTGCGGCGGCTTCTTCCACCAGTGCCGCGTTTTGCTGGGTCACGGTGTCGAGCAGGTTGACAGCCTGGCTCACTTGGGCAATGCCCAGACTTTGCTCGCGCGTGGCGGCGGTCATCTCGGCCATGATGGTGGTGACGCGGGCGGTGGAGTCAATCACCTGCTGCATGGCACCACCGGCCTGCGCGGTCAGCACGGTGCCCGCGTCAACCTGGCTCAAGGAGGTGTCAATCAGCACCTTGATCTCTTTGGCCGCCGCCGCACTGCGCCCGGCCAAAGAGCGCACTTCTGCGGCTACCACCGCAAAGCCACGGCCTTGCTCACCAGCGCGTGCCGCTTCTACGGCAGCGTTGAGCGCAAGGATGTTGGTTTGAAACGCAATGCCATCGATCAGGCCAATGAAGTCAACAATTTTTTTGGATGCGGTGCTGATGTCTTGCATGGTGGTGACCACATGCTGCACGATGGCACCACTTTTATTGGCGGTTTCTGACGCATCCACCGCCAGTGCGTTGGCTTGGGCGGCGTTGGTGGCGCTTTGCTGCACCGTGCCGGTGAGTTGCTCCATGCTGGCCGCGGTTTCTTCCAGACTGCTGGCTTGCGATTCGGTGCGGTTGGACAAATCCATGTTGCCAGTGGCAATTTCTTGCGTAGCCAGGTTGATGTTCTCAAAGTTGCTGCGTACGTCGCCAATGATGCTGCGCAGGTTGATGTTGGTCTGGCGCAAGGCGTTTTGCAATTGCCCCAGTTCGGACTGATCAGCAGCGGCAATGTCGTGCGTCAAATCGCCCCCGGCCATGGTGCGGGCGGCGTGGGTGCTGTGACGCAACGGGTTAAATACTTTGCTTTGCAAGCTCAGTGCGATGTACACAGCAGCCCATAGCCCCAAGCCACAGACCATCAAACCCAAAGTGCTTGAGGCGGGCATGATCTCTGGCAAAAGCGCCTGCAAGGCCAGCAACACAAAGGCCAGCGCCACCACCAGCAAACTCAGCTGCAGGCGCGGCACCAGGCCGATGCGGCCAAGCTGGCCCAACAGGCCGTTGCTGACCACGCCACCGTCTTGAATGCGCAGTTTGCGCGGGTTGCCTGCGCGGATTTCTTTGTACACCGCGTCGGCTTGCTGCACTTGCGCGCGGCTGGGCTTGGTGCGCACCGACATGTAGCCTGTGGGCTGGCCATCGTCATACACCGGGGTCACGTTGGCCAGCACCCAATAAAAGTCGCCTGATTTGGTGCGGTTTTTAACCATGCCCGTCCAGGGGCGGCCTGATTTGACGGTGGCCCACAGGTCAGCAAAGGCTTCCACCGGCATGTCGGGGTGGCGCAAGATGTTTTGTGGCGCGCCTATCAGCTCTTGCGCTGAAAACCCGCTGATTTCTACAAAGTAGGGGTTGGCGTAGGTGATGTTGCCTTGCAGGTCGGTAGTGGAGACGATGGAGAATTTGTCGCTGAGGACAATTTCGGTGTTGGTGACAGGCAGGTTGGTGCGCATGAATCCCTTTGGTTGACTTGGATCAGTTCTTAGTTAATCCCCAACAATCTATTAGGCGGAACTTCGTGCCTGCATGATGCCAGGCGGCGTGATTTGCGGCCATTTCGCCCATCTGTTCGTCGTCCATAGCTACGGCTATGAACGCCTCTCGGCCAGCCAAACTGCCTTGCAACTCACCTCGCCATGCATTCATGCCTTAATGGATTGTTTGGGTTAATGATTTGATTTTGCATCTGAATGAATGCTTCATTTAGCCCCCCACCCCGGATTAACCCTTAGATTAATTTTTCAAATCAACCGCCACCCGCATATCGCTCTCGTGACAGTCCACACCCATGCAGTTGCCAAATTGCTGCAAAATCGATTGGTCTCGTATTCGCGAAACGTTTAAGGAACTTGAATGCCCCGCACCACCCAACAACTCTTCAACCTCACCGGCAAAACTGCCCTGATCACCGGCGGCTCGCGCGGGCTGGGCTTGCAAATGGCGCACGCGCTG
>MNXW01000142.1 GCA_001871515.1 Comamonadaceae bacterium CG2_30_57_122 | reverse complement strand
CTGCCCACCGCTTGTTTGACCATGTCTCCGCCAAAGTTGAAGGTGCCCAGAAAACTGCGTAGGTCTTGTTCGCGCGTTTGCTGGCCAGCAATTTTGCCCGCAGCCGTCATGTCTTTGACCAGGCGAATCATGTGCTCCAGCGGGGTTTCATCCGGGCGCAGCACGTCGAGCTCTTGCTGGGCAAAGTAGCCAATGCTCAGGCCTTTGCCCTCGGTGATGTCGCCGCAGATGGGTAGCAAATCGCGCGCAATGGTTTTCACCACAGTCGATTTACCCTGGCCGTTGGCCCCCAAAATGCCGATGCGCTGGCCAGCGAGTACCGATTTGCTGACGTTTTTAACAATCACCGTAGGCGGCGTGCCTGCCGGGGCATCGTCGGGCGCGGGGTAGCCAAAGCTCACGCCGCTCATCGACAACATCGGGTTGGGCAGGTTGGCGGGTTCCTTGAACTCAAAGGTGAAGTCGGCCTCAGACAACAGTGGTCCAATTTTTTCCATGCGGTCTAGCGCCTTGACCCGGCTTTGTGCCTGCTTGGCCTTGCTGGCCTTGGCTTTGAAGCGATCAATGAATTTTTTGAGGTGGGCTATCTTGTCTTGCTGCTTGGAAAAAGCCGCCTGTTGCAGTTCCAGCTTTTCGGCGCGCATGTCCTCAAACTTGCTGTAGTTGCCGCCGTAGCGCACCAACTTGGCGGCATCAATGTGCAGCGTGACGTTGGTCACCGCGTCGAGAAACTCACGGTCGTGGCTGATGACGATCATCGTGCCTTCGTATTTTTTCAGCCAGGCTTCCAGCCAGACCAACGCGTCCAGGTCCAAGTGGTTGGTGGGTTCGTCCAGCAGCAGCAAATCAGACGGGCACATCAGCGCACGCGCCAGTTGCAGGCGCATGCGCCAGCCGCCCGAGAAGCTGTTGACCGGGTTGGTCAACTCGGTGGTTTTGAAGCCCAGGCCTTGAATCAGTGCTTGGGCGCGTGCCGGTGCGTCATGTGCGCCGGCATCTTGCAGCGCCATGTAGGCGTGAGCCATGCGGTCATAGTCGTCGGTGGCCTCGGCGGCGGTCACCTCTTGTTGCGCCGTCAGCAAGGTGGTGTCGCCATCGACCACAAAGTCGGTGGCAGACTGCTCGGTCTCGGGCATGTCCTGCGCCACCTGGCCCATGCGCCACTGGTGCGGAATGTAGTATTCGCCGCCGTCTTCGTGCAGCTTGCCGTTGAACAGGGCAAACAGGCTGGACTTGCCCGCGCCATTGCGCCCGACCAGGCCGACTTTTTCGCCAGGGTTGAGGGTGACGGTTGCGCCGTCAAGCAAAACTTTTGCGCCGCGGCGCAGGATGACATTTTTTAGGGTGATCAATTGGGGAAGCTGGTCTTAGCAGAAAAAAAAAGGGGGAGGTGTTTGCAGCTGTAGGTGGCTTGATTTGGAGCCAGGGTTTCATAGGCAAGACAGGTGGTCACCCGTCGACCCGGAGGGGCAGATTTTAGTTGGCAACTGGGCGCAGCAAGGGCACGCCCAGAAACACCAGTTCGGCGTGGGGATGGATTTTGAAGGGGGTTATGGGTTGAAAGCCCAAGCTTTGGTAGAGCGTGATGGAGGCCGTGTTGGCCGGCCAGGTGCTGATGGCGGCGCTGTCGTAACCCATAGCGCGGGCCTGATCGATGAGTTGCAGGGTCAGCGCGCGCGCCACCCCCTGGCGGCGAAAGGCGGTGCGAATGTAGATGCGCTTGAGCTCTGCCAAGCCCGCTTGCGCGGTGTCGGTGAGTGCGCCACAACCGATCAAGGTTTCACCGTGGTACACCAACAGTGCAGCGCCCTTGGGCGCGCCGTAGCGCTGGGGCAGGGCCTGCAGGTCTTGCCAGATGCTGCTGTTTTTGGCATCGGCCAGGTCTTGGTCGGCGTATTCCAGCAGCAATTGCTTGAAGGTTTCAAAGTCGGTTGCCGTCGACACCGGTTTGAAATCAAGCTGCTGTGCGGTTTGCGCTGGTGTGGGCGTTGGCTGGGAGGGCAGCGCCAGCAGCGCTTCGCGCGTGACCAGCAGCACCTGGTCTTCGCCCGCGCTGGTGGCCAGCCAGTAGGCATCCAGCTGCGGGAAAGCGGCTTCGAAGTGGGCACGTTCGTGGCCAATTTCCAGCACCAGAATGGCTTGCTCGCTCATGCACGCTGGGGCTTGCACCAGCAGTTGACGGATAAAGTCCATGCCGTCCGAGCCGCCCGAGCGGTTGCCATCCAGCGCCAGCGCGGGTTCTGCCTTGAATTCGGGCGGCAGCTCAGCCATGCTCTGTGCGTTGACATAGGGTGGGTTGCACAAAATCAAATCAAAGTGGATGCCGTTGTGCGGCAAGCCATCGCCCTGGTGCAAGCTGATGCGTTTTTGGAAGCCGTGGCGTTCCACATTGATGCGCGCCACTTCCAGTGCCTCGGTGCTGATGTCGCTGGCTTGCACAAAAACGTCCGGATAGACCATGGCGGCGATCACCGCCAGGCTGCCGTTACCAGTGCACAGATCCAGCACACGGTGGGTGCTCTCGCCCAGCCAGTAGTCCAGGCTGCCTTCGACCAGCACTTCGGCAATCAAGGAGCGCGGCACGATGGCGCGCTCGTCCACATAAAACCCCACGCCCTGCAGCCAGGCCTCTTGGGTGAGGTAAGCGGCGGGCTTGCGGGTGCTGATGCGTGCTTCTAAAAGTGTAGCTATATGCGCTTGTTCTTCGGGGGCTACAAGCCTGTTTGGTGTAGAACTATCAGGGGCTTGCAGCGGCGTGTCAAGCGGCAGGCCCAGTTGCCACAGTACCAGCCAGGCGGCCTCGTCAAAGGCGTTGGTGGTGCCGTGGCCAAAGGCGACCCCGGCGGCGCTGAGCTTTTCAGCGGCCGCGTTGACGCAGTCCAGCAGCGTGAGTTCTGCCGTTGGGTTGCGCTGTTTTTTCATGCCAGCAACTGCGCGTGCAGGTTCTCAAGCACACCCTGGTAAATGCGCGTCAGGGGTTCGATGTCTGCCAGCGCAATGTGTTCGTTGACTTTGTGGATGCTGGCGTTGGGTGGCCCAAACTCCACCACCTGCGGACAAATTTTGGCAATGAAGCGGCCGTCGCTGGTGCCGCCGGTGGTGGACAGCTCGGGCGTGATGCCCACCTCTGTTTGGATGGCCGCCACCAGCGCCTCAACCAGCGTGCCTGGCGTGGTCAAAAACGGTGTGCCGCCCAGTGTCCAGGTCAGGTCGTAAGCCAGCTCAAAATGGTCCAGCACGGCACGCAAACGCTGTTGCAGCATCTCGGGTGTGGATTCGGTGGAGAAGCGGAAGTTGAAGTCCAGCACCACGCTGCCGGGAATCACGTTGCTGGCCCCGGTGCCGCCATGGATATTGCTGACTTGCCAGGAGGTGGGCGGAAAAAACGCGTTGCCCTGATCCCACTCAATGCCCACCAGCTCGGCCAGCACCGGGGCCAGCAGGTGGATCGGGTTTTTGGCCAGGTGCGGGTAGGCGATGTGGCCTTGCACGCCTTTAACAGTGAGCTTGCCGCTCAAGGTGCCGCGGCGGCCGTTTTTGATCATGTCGCCGGTGCGCGCCAGCGAGGTGGGTTCACCGACGATGCAATAGTCCAGCGTTTCACCTTGCTGGGTGAGCCATTCACAGACCTTGACGGTGCCGTCCAGCGCGGGGCCTTCCTCGTCGCTGGTCAACAGAAAACCGATGCTCAACGGCGTGTCTGGATGCTTTGCCACAAAGGCTTCGGTGGCCACGACAAACGCAGCCAGCGAGGTTTTCATGTCGGCTGTGCCGCGCCCGAACAGCTTGCCGTCGCGCACCGTGGGGGTGAAGGGGTCGCTGTCCCATTGACCCAGCGGGCCGGTAGGAACGACATCGGTATGGCCAGCAAACACTATCAATTTTGTAGCTGCTATCCCTTTGTTTGTAAGGGCTACAGGCCTTTTTGCCCATAAATTAGTGACCAGTGATTTGGCCGGTCCGCTGACCAGGGGATGGAGTTCAAAACCCAGCGCCGTTAGACGTTGACCCAGCAGGGTTTGGCACTGGGCATCCAACGGGGTTTCGGAGCGGCAGGCGATCAGCTGTTGGGTTAATGCAAGGGTGGGGGTCATGGGGCGCATCAATGGGTCACGTCCAGCGTGATCTCGGTAAAGGTTGCCTGGTCATCGTTGTCATCCAGGTCGGCCAGAGGCTTCGCAGCAGCAGTTTTTTTACCTTGCTCTGCAAAATCGTTTTGCATGCGCCACATCAGATTGGTGGGCGAATCCGCATGCGACAAGCCTTCTTGCCGATCCACTATGCCGGCGGTGATCAGGCGGGCAATGTCCTGCTCAAAAGTTTGGCTGCCGTCGGCGATGGATTTTTCCATGGCCTCATGCACGGCTGAAAAATCACCTTTTTCAATCAACTCCGCCACCAGCTTGGTGTTGAGCAAAATCTCAACCGCCGGGGTGCGGGTTTGGGCAATGGTGCGCAGCAGGCGTTGCGACACAATGGCCTTGAGGGATGAGGCCAAATCACCCAGCAGGGTCAGGCGCACTTCCACCGGATAAAAACTCAGGATACGGTTGAGCGCCTGGTAGCTGTTGTTGGCGTGCATGGTGGCCAGGCACAGGTGGCCGGTCTGGGCGTAGGCAATGGCCGAACTCATGGTTTCACGGTCGCGGATTTCACCGATGAAAATCACGTCCGGGGCTTGACGCAGGGCGTTTTTAAGTGCCAATTGGGTCGACTGGGTGTCGGAGCCCACCTCGCGCTGGTTTACCACCGAGCGCTTGTTTTTAAACAAAAATTCAATTGGGTCTTCAATCGTCAGGATGTGGCCTGACATGTTGGTGTTGCGGTGGTCAATCATCGAGGCCAGGGTGGTGCTCTTGCCTGCACCCGTGGCTCCCACCATCAACACCAGACCGCGTTTTTCAAGCATCAGGTTGGCCAGGCTGGCAGGCAGCGCCAGCGTGCTCAGTGCCGGAATTTCGTTGGTGATGTAACGAATCACGGCGGCAATGCTGCCGCGCTGGCGCATGGCGCTGATCCGAAACCGCCCCACACCCGACATCGACAAGCCCATGTTGAGCTCGTTGAGTTCCAGCAACTCTTCTATGCGTTCCGGCGGCAACACTTCGCGCAACAAGGTCAGGGGCGCGTCGGGGGGCAGCAACTGGCTGTTGATGGGCACACACAAACCATTGATACGGATCATGGCCGGTGATTGCGTCGACAAATACACGTCAGAGGCGTGTTTGTCGGCCATCAACCGAAGGATTCGATCCATGGTGCCCTTGGGGGGCTGGGGCGTGTTGGGCATAGGACTTCTCCTGGTGATGGAAGGGCTGGCCGTGGACGGATCAGTCGCGCAGCAGGTCGTTCAGGCTGGTCTTGGCGCGGGTTTGGGCATCGACGTGTTTGACGATGATGGCGGCGTACAGGCTGTATTTGCCACCGTCTTTGGGCAGATTGCCGCTGATGACGACCGAGCCCGCCGGAATGCGGCCGTAGCTTACGCTGTCAGAAGCACGGTCGTAAATCGGGGTGCTTTGGCCAATGTAAACGCCCATGGAGATGACCGAGTTTTCTTCGACGATCACGCCTTCCACAATTTCCGACCGGGCTCCGATGAAGCAGTTGTCCTCGATGATGGTCGGGTTGGCCTGCATCGGCTCCAGCACGCCGCCAATGCCGACACCACCGCTTAAATGCACGTTTTTGCCAATCTGGGCACATGAACCTACCGCCGCCCAGGTGTCAACCATGGTGCCTTCGTCCACAAAAGCACCAATGTTGACAAACGAGGGCATCAGAATCACGCCCTTGGCCAGGTAACAGCCACGCCGAGCCACAGCAGGGGGCACGATGCGCACACCAGTGGCTTGCAGGCCTGATGCGGTCATGTGGGCAAATTTGGTGGGCACTTTGTCGTAAAACGCCAGGTCACCGGCATGCATGATGGCGTTGTCGTTCAGCCGAAAGCTCAGCAGCACGGCTTTTTTGATCCACTGGTGGGTAGTCCACTGCCCCACGCCGTCGCGGGTGGCCACGCGCAGGTGGCCGGTGTTGAGCGCGCTGATGACGTGTTCCACCGCGTCCACCACTTCTTTCGGGGCGCAAGCAGCGGAGATGTTGGCACGGTTGTCCCAGGCATTGTCAAGAATGGTTTGCAATTGTTGTGTCATGAAAAATATCAGGTTAGTTCAATGGGGGAATGATATCCAGGTGCTGGATGAGCCTAGCGCAGTGGCAGGTTTTGGCGGCCAACGATTTCTGGCACTCCAGTACGAGGAGGCTGCCGAAACCAGCCGCGGCACGGGTTGAATCAAAAAAGCATGGTGTCAAGTGCGCGTGTTAACAAAGTCAGCAATGCGCTGCGCCGCTTCGACGCACTCCGCTGTTTCTGCCACCAGCGCCATGCGAATACGCCCTGTGCCCGGATTGTGCCCTTGGGCTGAGCGCGCCAACAAGCTGCCGGGCAACACCGTGACATGGTAGTTGGCATACAGCTCGCAGGCAAACGCAACATCGTCGCCAGTCACGTCGGCCCACAGGTAAAAACCGGCATCGGGCAGCGCCACTTTTAGCACCTCAGCCAAGATGGGTGTCACCTGGACAAACTTGGTGCGGTACAGCGCCCGGTTGGCCACCACATGCGCTTCATCTTGCCAGGCGGCGATGCTGGCGGCTTGCACCACCGGGCTCATGGCGCTGCCATGGTAGGTGCGGTAGAGCAAAAACGGTTGGATCAACGCGGCATCACCCGCCACAAAACCGCTGCGCATGCCCGGCACATTGCTGCGCTTGGACAGGCTGGTGAAAGTAATCAGGTTCTTGAAGTCTGGGCGACCCAGTTGAGCCGCTGCTTCAAGGCCACCCAGGGGCGGCTCGTCACGGAAATAAATCTCGCTGTAGCACTCGTCCGAGCCAATGACAAAACCAAACCGATCACTGAGTTCAAACAGCATTTGCCACTCAGACAAGGGCATCACCGCACCGGTGGGGTTGCCGGGCGAGCAAACAATCAGCAACTGGGTGCGCGCCCAAACGGCGTCGGGCACGCTGGCCCAGTCCGGCGCAAAGTTGCGCGCCGGGTCGCTCGCCACAAAGTAGGGCTCGGCACCGGCCAGCAGAGCGGCCCCTTCGTAGATTTGATAGAACGGGTTGGGGCAAACCACCAGCGGTTTCGGGTCAGCAGCGTTGGCCTGGCGGTTGACCACGGTTTGCGCCAGGGCAAACAAGGCCTCGCGCGAACCCAGCACTGGCAGCATTTGCGTGGCCGGGTCTACTTTGAGGCCGTAGCGACGTGTCAGCCACTGGGCAAAGGCCTTGCGCAGCGCGGGCTCACCGGCGGTGGCAGGGTAGCTGGCCAGGCCGCTGGGGCTGCGGGTGATGGCGCTGATCATCGCGTCCTGGATCAACCCGGGCGTGGCGTGGCGTGGCTCCCCCAGCCCTAAGCTGATGGGTTTAAAAGCCGGGTTGGGGGTGATGTCCGAGAAGAGTTGGCGCAGCCGCTCAAAAGGGTAGGGCTGCAAGAGCGAAAGAAGTTGATTCATGGGCGGCGATTATCCGGGATTGTGCGGCCGCTGATGCCTTGGCAACCCGATGGGGGCGCGTCTCATTGAGGCGAATTTTGGGTTTCACTTTGAACCCGGCGCGGCGACCGGGTCATGCGCATGCGGTTTTGGGGGTAAAACACGCGCGAAAGTTACAGAACAGTTCGCCAGCGACTGCCTACGCGCGCCTTTGCCCCCAAAGCCCGGTCGCATGACCCGATCACCGCGCCTGAGCGCATGTGGGTGAAGCCCCTTTCGCCAAAAGATTCGTCAGGGCTTGCGCCTTACCAAGATCAGGCGGATTTAACGTCCATGTTCAACAAGGACACCCCAAGCATGAAACATGCGTGCCCTGCGTAGGGAAGGGTTTCAACCCGCCATGGCCGACTGAAGTCGGCCCTACGACACGCCATTCTTGTCGGCTGTGGGCGTTGTTTCACGTTAACCGACAAGCTCTGATCAGATTCCCGGTTATTTCTCGGCATCTGCCCAAATTTGAACCTGTTAGACTTTAAATTGAAAACTTTCAATAAGCCAGTGACTTCCCCGACTTTCTCAAACACCATTGAACTGAGCCAGCTCAGGCTGACAGATGCGCTGGCACTGTTGGGGCACGGTTCATCGGCTCTGCCTGAAGTGTCCGCAGATGCGCAACAGTACTTGCAGGAAGTCATTAACAAGCTGTGTGAATTGTCATTGAAGGATCCTTTGACCGGTCTGTCCAATCGGCGTTATTTTCAAACCGTACTCGCGCGCGAAATTGATGTAGTGGCGCGTTCGGGCGAACCCGCACTGCTGCTGATGCTCGACATTGACCATTTCAAAAAAGTGAATGACACCCATGGCCATCCAGCCGGTGATGCCGTGTTGCAACGAGTTGCCAAAACCCTTGCCAAATGCGTGCGCCCCATGGATACCGTGGCGCGTTTCGGCGGTGAAGAGTTTGTCATCATCCTGCCCAGTTGCCAGGGTCACTATGGCCAGCAAGTGGCCGAACGCATCCGTGAGGCTGTCAGCGCCCTGAGCGTGCCCGTCTCGCCTGGTGTCCATCTCAAGGTCACTATCAGCATTGGTGGTGCCTATGCACCACGCTGGGTGCGCTCCACCCCCGAGCTTTGGGTGGAACGGGCCGACATTGAGTTGTACCGCGCCAAGAGTGACGGTCGCAATCGGGTTTGCATTGAGCCACAACCCATTTTGTCAGTTAGCGCAGAAGAAAAAAGTTTGTTGTTTGGTCCACTCTCGCTGGGTGATCCGGCCTGGATTGAGAGCTTGACCACTGATGGTTCTGTCGGTTCATCGGGCAGTGTAATGAATAGTAGGGTGAACTGAAATGAGCAACGTAATCCATCCAACCGTGCCGGACAGTGCACCGTCCAAAATACCACTGAAACCACTGGGCAAGGTATTGGCCGTGACCAGTGGCAAGGGCGGCGTAGGAAAAACATTTGTATCGGCCAACCTGGCTGCAGCACTGGCCAAGCGTGGCCAAAAAGTGCTGGTGCTGGATGCCGACCTGGGGTTAGCCAATCTGGACGTGGTGCTTAACCTTTATCCCAAAATCACGCTGCATGACGTGTTCACCGGCAAGGCCAAGCTCGAAGAAGCCATTGTGCGTGCCCCGGGCGGGTTCTCCGTGTTGCTGGCGGGCTCCGGCATGGTGGAGTATTCCCGCCTGACCCCGAACGTGCGCGAAGACTTTCTGCGCATCTTGACCGGACTGCTACCGCACTATGACATCGTGCTGCTTGACACCGGCGCGGGCATTTCCGATGTGGTGCTGTTTGCCGTGTCGCTGGCCTCTGAAGTATTGGTGGTAGCCACCCCGGAGCCGACTTCTCTGACCGATGCCTATGCCACCATCAAGGTGCTGGTAGGCGAGCAGCAGCGCAGGGTCATCCGCATGGTGATCAATCAAACGGCACGCGTGGGCGACGGCCGCGCCATCACCAGCCAACTGCAACAGGTGCTGGATCGTTTTGTAGTGGCCAAGCCTGGCGAAAAAGTTCGCCTGGTACATGTGGGTGATATTCCCGCTGACCCTTCGGTGCGCCAAGCGGTGATGAAACGCCAACTGTTGATTCAAGCCATCCCGGGCTGCCCGGCAGCCCTGGCCATTGCACAATTAGCCGCAAAACTCGAAGACACGCTGATCCTCAACCCCAAGTGAGCTGAACGACCACACCTGGGCGAACGCTCAGACCGTCACAATCCAGCCCTCAAGGGGGTCTAGCTGTGGTGGCAGCCCGTACCAGTCATCACCCTCCAAATGCCGTGCGTGCGCCCAGGCAGCCTGCAGCAGGCACAGCACTGCATCAAGCGCGTCTCCACTGGCATCATCTGCCAGTGCGTCACGCTGGGCATGAGATAGTTTCAAGCGCAGATTTAACCGAGTTTGCCCGTGTTCCAGCGCCGTAATCAGGTCTTTTCTGGCGATGAGCCGGTCCGGGGTTTGTCGTGCCTTGTCATCCGCTTTGTAGCTGCGCTGCCCCAAAATTTCACGAGCCAGCGAGCCCGGATAGCCCTCCAGGGCGACTTTGGACTGAGCAGCATCAGTTGAAACCTTGTACATCCCAGGCAATGCAACACCCGCTTGCAACAGCAAGGGAACACCGGCATGCATCATGAAAGCCACCGGTGGGTTGACCCACTTCATGCTGGGACTTGAACCCGCCAGACGGTCTGTGGCACGATGGGCAAATTTGCCACCCGCGGGTCGGGCATCACAAAACGCGGAAAAGCTTGAGCGAATCTGCTCACGGCTCAACCCGGCATAGTGAGTCATGCAGGCGTACCAATCCAGTGGCCAACCTAACGATTGCACCAATTCACGCGGCAGCCCAAATGGCAAGTCAAAAGCACCAACCCATGAACCTGGCTGTTTGAGCCAGGCCAACCAAGCGGCCAAGGACGCAAAACGTTCCAGTTGCGTCAGCGTGACACAGCCTTGCTTGAGGGCGCCGGTGGCCAACACAATCTGCTTGCGGGCATGGGGTGCACTGGAAAAATCACACCCCACCAACAGCCCGGCAGAAGCCAAACTGGATACGGACAAACCGCCCTCAGGCTCGACCAATGATCGAGGCGGTGGCCATCAGTTCTTCCAGCAACGCCAGCGACACCTTGCCCGAAACCGAATAAGGGTCGAGCTCGGGTTTTTCAGCGTACTTGAGCAGGATGGAGGCGTTGATGCGGGTCATGTTGACCTCGCCCATGGTCCAGCCAGCAAAACGACGCTCGGAGATTTCTTCATAGTGAAGCAACACCACGTCTTTGTGCCGGGGGTCGCGCTGGATGTGCCCATAAAGCTCACTGATGGCCATGCGCCCGCCTTCAATGGCCTGCAAAAAAATGCCGCCGCCGTAACACAAGACCCCGGTCACGCCGCAATGCGGGTTGTGGTCTCGCGACTGGTGCAGGATGGATTCAATCGCCTCGGGATTGGTATTCACCGCCCGACTGGCATAAAGCAAACGTACCAACATGGTTAACCTTTCTGGGGAATGAGTGACAAAAATTCACGACGCAAATTGGCATCTTTCAGGAAGCTGCCGCGCATCACGGAATTGATCATCTTGCTGTCCACATCTTTGACACCGCGCCAGCTCATGCAAAAGTGGCTGGCTTCCATGACGATGGCCAGGCCATCGGGCTGGGTTTTTTGCTGGATTAAATCAGCCAGCTGTACCACCGCTTCTTCCTGAATTTGGGGGCGTCCCATCACCCACTCGGCCAACCGGGCGTATTTGGACAGGCCAATCACGTTGGTGTGCTCATTAGGCAGCACGCCGATCCATATCTTGCCCATGATGGGGCAAAAATGATGGCTGCAGGCACTGCGCACCGTGATCGGACCGACGATCATCAACTCATTGAGGTGTTCGGCATTGGGAAATTCGGTAATTTCTGGGGTCTTTACATACCGGCCTTGAAACACTTCTTTGAGGTACATTTTGGCCACACGCCTTGCCGTGTTGCCTGTGTTGTGATCGTGCTCGGTATCAATGACCAGGCTACTGAGTACGCCCTTCATTTTTTCCTCAACTTCGTCGAGCAAGCGTTCAAGTTCGCCAGGTTCAATGAAATCGGCGATGTTGTCGTTGGCATGGAAACGTTTGCGCGCGGCTGCAATACGCTCTCGGATTTTGACTGACACCGGTGTGCCGTGGTCTGGTTCTTGTGGGTTCATGATGTACCGATGAAAATAATCAAGCTTGAATCGTAGCAGCGTTTTGATACTAAGGTTATTAGCTTCTAACCCTTTTATATACTGGCCTAACAGCTATTTATTTAATAGCGTTTTCCATTCAGGAACAGCATCACGCGCATCAACAGGTAGGCCACCGCATCAAACGCCCTCAGACGCACACGACGGGCAGCGTGTTGGCGTGCATCAACCAGACGCGCATCGGCGGCAATGGCTTGCTCCAAAGCCCGCTGCAATTGGTCGGCAAAGGCCTCGTTCTGCACCACCACGTTGGCTTCTCGGGCTAGCAGCAAACTCAAGGGGTCCATGTTGGATGAGCCCACCGTGGCCCAGCGGCCATCAACGACCGCCACTTTGGCATGCAAAAAACTGGGGGTGTATTCATAAATTTCGATGCCTGCCGCCAACAACGAGCCATACTGGGCATGCGCGGCATGGTACTGCATGAAGTATTCGTAACGCCCCTGCAACAGCAGGCGCACCCGCACGCCGCGCCGGGCGGCATGTATCAGACTTTGGCGGATTTTTCGGCCTGGCAAAAAATAGGCATTGGCTATCAGGATATCGTGCCTGGCATCCCCCAACGCCTGGCGGTAAGCCCGTTCGATGCTCGTCCGAAAACGCAGGTTGTCGCGCAACACCAGTTCCGCCTGCGCCCCTGCGGCGATGCTAGTTAACTTTGTGCTGCCCTGCCGGGTTTCCTGCACGGCCTGCTGCAACGCCACCCAGGCGCCATGCCAATCTACTTGCCGAACCAGTTGGGTGGCCTGCAAACGCCACCAAAACTGGCTCATGGCCGCATGTACCTCTTGCACCAAAGGCCCCCTGACCTGCACCGCAAAGTCAAAACGCGGAGCCTTGAGTGCCCCATAGTTGGGGTCATACCCGTCATCGAGCACGTTGATACCGCCACAAAAAGCCGTCTGGCCATCCACCACACACAACTTGCGGTGCAAGCGTCGCCAGCGACTGGGCACGAGCAAGCCCAAGCGCCCCAGCGGCGCAAAAATGCGCCATTGCAATCCGGCTGCCGCCAGCCGCTCAGGCCATGGTGCGGGTAACTCCGGCGTGCCCACACCATCGACCACCAGAAACACCGCCACGCCACGCTGAGCAGCACGTGTCAACGCTTGCATGATGCGTTCGCCACCGCCGTGCAGGTTAAAGATATAGGTTTCCAGCCTGATCTCACGCAGGCTGGCATCCATGGCCTGTTCCATCGCATCAAAAAAAGCGGTCGAGCCTTGCAACAATTGCAACTCATGACCCGGCTGACGTTGTGACAGCACCATGGCATCAATTCGCCAGGGTGAATTCGGCGATCAGCGGCAAATGGTCAGACATGCGCCACCAGGCTCGCCCATGGGGTACGGTCAGGCTGACGGGCTTGAGGCCACGGGCAAACACATAGTCCAACTGGGCCAAAGGCAAACGCGAAGGAAAGGTGGGCTGCGGCACGCCCCAGGCATGTAGGTCGGCTTGCGCCAGCGCCAACTGCACACTTTGGCTCCAATCGTTGAAATCGCCCGCCAGCAACAAAGGGGCATCCGGTGGAATTTCACGCTCAATAAAGCGCTTGAGCTGCGCGATTTGCCGCCCACGGCTGGATTTGACCAGCCCCAAATGCACCACCAGCACGTGCATCACCCGGCTGTACACCTGCAACGTCACATGCAGCACCCCGCGCTGCTCCAGTCGGTGATCTGAAATGTCTTCATGCTGGTGCGACAACACCGGCCAACGCGACAGCAATGCATTGCCATGCTCACCATGGCGCGTGATGGCGTTGGTGCGGTAAATCGCCTCGTAACCAGGAGGAGCCAAAAAATCCGCCTGACCCAACTGGGGCCACGCCGCAAAATGCCTGGCCTCGCGCTGGTTGTGCTGGCGCACCTCCTGAAGACACACTACATCCGCATCCAGGGCTTCCACCGCCAGCACCAGGTTATGAATTTCCAGGCGACGCACCGGCCCCACCCCCTGCACGCCCTTGTGAATGTTGTAAGTGGCGATGCGAATGGTTGGATTGGGCGTGTTCATTTGTGAACCGCTCCATTTGCAAAGCGTGGGAGCATCAAACAAGCCTCGGCGTTGGAGGGCGAGAAACAGGCCTGGGCCGCCTGTTGGTATGGCAACCACTGGTAGGCGGTGTGCTCCAATGGATTCAGCCGTACTTTTGTACCCGCTGGCACACCCAGCCCAAACAAATGCTCGGTGTTTTCAAACACCGCTGGCGCATAACGATGCCGCCAATTTGGATAAATGGCATAGACGTTTTCCAGCTGCCAATCCAGCAACTGCCCTGCCAGCCCGCTAACTTGCGTGCAGTCAATACCCGTTTCTTCCAGCACCTCACGGCGAGCCGTGTGGTCAAAAGACTCGGCTAGCGTGTCTTTGCTGCCGGTCACCGATTGCCAGAAATCAGCCACATCGGCACGCTTGATCAACAGCACCTCCAGCGCCGGGGTGTAAATCACCACCAGCACCGATTGCGGTATCTTGAAATGAAGATGGGTTTCAGACACTGGTTTGGGGGGGCTGGTGTCAAAACCCGGATGTCACTCGGCTTTCAGCACATCGGTATTGCGCAAGCGAATGTGCAGCTCGCGCAATTGTTTTTCATCTACCGGTGAGGGAGCCTGGGTCAACAAACACTGCGCGCGTTGGGTTTTGGGGAAAGCGATCACGTCGCGGATGGATTCAGCCCCGGTCATCAAGGTGATGATGCGATCCAGACCAAAGGCCAAGCCGCCATGGGGTGGCGCGCCGTATTGCAGCGCGTCCAGAAGAAAGCCGAATTTTTCTTGTGCTTCTTCAGGTGTGATCTTGAGGGCATCAAACACTTTTTGCTGCACATCAGCACGGTGGATACGCACCGAACCACCGCCCATTTCCCAACCGTTGAGCACCATGTCGTAGCCCTTGGAGATGCATTTGCCAGGGTCTGTCACCATCAGGTCTTCATGCCCGTCTTTGGGCGCGGTAAAGGGGTGGTGCACGGCCATCCAGCGGTCTGAGGCATCGTCGTATTCGAACATCGGAAAGTCCACCACCCACAGCGGAGCCCAACGGTTCTCGAACAAACCATTTTTCTTGCCAAACTCGCTCAAACCCACTTTAAGACGCAAGGCACCAATGGCATCGTTGACGATCTTTACCTTGTCGGCACCAAAAAACAGCACATCGCCGTTTTGTGCACCGGTGCGCTTGAGGATTTCAGCAATGGCGCGGTCATGCAAATTTTTGACAATCGGGCTTTGCAGGCCGTCACGTCCCAGGGTCACATCATTGACCTTGATCCAGGCCAGGCCCTTGGCTCCATAAATCTTGACGAATTCGCCGTAGTTGTCAATCTCGCCCCGGCTGATCTCGGCACCACCGGGCACACGCAACGCCACCACGCGGCCACCCTTGGTGGTGGCGGGTGTCGAGAACACTTTAAAGTCCACGTCAGCCATCACGTCAGTGAGTTCGGTCAATTCAAGTTTGATACGCAGATCGGGCTTGTCAGAGCCAAAACGGTAGGCTGCCTCCTGGTAGGTCATTACCGGGAATTCGCCCAGATCCACACCCAGTGTGTTCTGGAACACGGTCTTGATCATGCCCTGGAACATGTCGCGGATGTCTTCCTCGGTCATGAACGAGGTTTCAATATCAATCTGGGTGAACTCGGGTTGACGGTCAGCGCGCAAGTCTTCGTCGCGAAAGCATTTGGTGATCTGGTAATAGCGGTCAAACCCGGCCACCATCAGCAACTGCTTGAACAGTTGGGGGCTTTGCGGCAAGGCAAAGAAGTGGCCATCATGCACCCGGCTGGGCACCAGGTAATCGCGCGCGCCTTCTGGGGTGCTCTTGGTGAGCATGGGAGTTTCAATGTCCACAAAACCATTGGCATCGAGAAACTTGCGCACTTCCATGGCCACGCGGTAGCGCAGCATCAGGTTGTTTTGCATGTAGGGACGACGCAGGTCGAGCACGCGATGGGTCAGACGGGTGGTCTCGGACAGGTTTTCTTCATCCAGCTGAAAGGGTGGTGTGACCGACGGATTGAGCACCGTCAATTCATGGCACAAGACTTCAATCTTGCCACTCTTGAGGTTGTCATTGACCGTGCCTTCAGGGCGAGCACGAACCAGACCTTTGACCTGAATACAGAACTCGTTGCGCAGGTCTTCAGCCACCCTGAACATCTCGGCTCGATCCGGATCACACACCACCTGCACAAACCCTTCGCGGTCGCGCACGTCGACAAAAATCACGCCACCGTGGTCGCGCCGACGATTGACCCAGCCGCACAGTGTCACGGTTTGACCCATCAAGGCTTCGGTCACCAGACCACAATAATGAGAACGCATTGCCATAAAAATTGCTTTCTAAAGCCACCCAACAGGGCAGCGGATTGTCAAAAAATTATTTGCCCACCGAGTCCATCAAAGGACTAGGGGCGACCGAGCCCATGGAAATCACATAAGTCAAGGCTTCGTCCACGCTCATGTTGAGTTCAATCACATCACGACGTGGCAACATCAAGAAAAAACCACTGGTCGGGTTGGGAGTTGTGGGCACGTACACACTGACAAAGTCAGCGTCCAGATGCTTGGCCACTTCACCACCAGGGACACCGGTCTGGAAGGCAATCGTCCAGGAGCCAGCACGCGGGTATTGCACCAGCAAAGCGGTACGAAAGGCGTTGCCGTTGCTTGAAAACAGGGTGTCAGAGACTTTCTTGACGCTGTTGTAAATGGATTTAAAAACTGGAATGCGGGTCAACAGGCGATCCCACTGAAGCAGCCACCAACGTCCGGCCACGTTCGATACCAGTGCCCCTGTCACCAGCAAGCTGGCAAAAACCAGCACCACACCCAAACCTGGAATGTGTTTAAAAGGCTCCAACAAGCGGGAGGCCGCGTCCGGCATCACAGCTTGCACTCCAGCGAGCAAACCCAGAAAAATGCCGTCCAGCAAGCTGACCAGCCACAACAACACCCAAATGGTGATGGCCAAGGGCAGCCAGACCAACAAGCCGGTCAACAGGTATTTTTTAAAAGGCACGGTCAGTTCCTGAGCACACGCTTAACTGTGGCAAGCGCAACCGGTGCCACAACCACCGCTGGTGGGTGGGGCTGAATCCGTCTTGGCGGCAGGTGCATCCGAGACGCTGGGTTTGGTGTCTGCAGCAGCTCCTGTGGCAACTGCCGGGGCTGAAGTAGCAGCATTGCCACCTTTGAAATCAGTGGCGTACCAACCCGACCCCTTGAGCTGGAAACCAGCAGCCGTCAACTGTTTGGTGAAGGTGGCCTGGCCGCACTCGGGGCAATCGGTCAGCAGGGGGTCAGAGATTTTCTGCAACACGTCCTTGGCAAAGCCACAGGCATTGCATTTGTAGGCGTAAATAGGCATGGTGTGTTCAGGCTTGGTTAAGAGCTGCAAAGCCAGAGATTATAAAGTCAGCCCCATGTTCAGGTGCTAATGTCCTGATGCTGCCCCAGCCAGCACCCTTAAAAAAGACGAACGCGCACCAGCAATTGCGTGACGATCAAACCCAACACAAATCCCATACCACCATAAATGATGGTCTGCAGCAGCCGGTTGGTGCGTTTTTGTTCCGTCAACAAAGCGCGCAACTCGGCCGCATGAGCCGAAGCAGGCCGCCGCTGCAAAAACTCGACCAGCAAGCGAGGCAACTCTGGCAACAGCTTGGCATAGTGAGGCGCTTCATTGCGCAGTTCTTCCAACAGCTTTTTCGGTCCAACCTGATCCACCATCCAGGTTTCAAGAAACGGCTTGGCGGTGTGCCACAAGTCAAGATCAGGATCCAGGTCACGCCCAAGGCCTTCGATATTGAGCAGAGTTTTTTGCAACAGCACCAATTGGGGCTGGATTTCAACCTGAAAACGACGCGAAGTCTGAAACAGGCGCATCAACAGCATCCCCAAAGATATTTCTTTCAGTGGTCGGTCGAAATAGGGTTCGCACACAGTACGAATGGCCGCTTCCAGCTCGTCCACCCGGGTGGTTGCAGGAGCCCAGCCGGATTCAATGTGCAGTTCAGCCACCCGTTTGTAGTCGCGACGGAAAAACGCTGTGAAATTTTGCGCCAGGTACTCTTTGTCAATCTCGGTGAGCGTGCCCACAATGCCAAAGTCCAGCGAGATGTAGCGACCAAAAGTAGCCGGCTCGACGCTGACCTGAATGTTGCCTGGGTGCATGTCCGCATGGAAGAAACCATCGCGAAACACTTGAGTGAAAAAAATCGTGACACCGTCACGCGCCAACTTGGGAATATCTACCCCCGCCGCCCGCAAACGATCCACCTGGCTGATCGGGATGCCCTTCATGCGCTCCATCACCAACACATCGGTCACACAGTAGTCCCAGCATATTTCAGGGATCATCACCAGGTTCAGATCGGCCATGTTGCGCCGCAACTGGGCGGCACTGGCGGCTTCGCGTACCAGATCAAGTTCGTCGTGCAGGTACTTGTCAAACTCAGCCACCACTTCACGCGGTTTGAGGCGACGACCATCGTCCGACAGGCTCTCCACCCAACCCGCCATCATGCGCAACAGACCCATGTCCTTGTCAATCACGTCTGCCATGCCAGGACGCAGCACCTTGACGGCCACGTCCCGCTGTTGCCCGTGCTTGTCTTTCAAGACCGCAAAGTGCACCTGGGCGATTGACGCACTGGCCACCGGCTCGGTCTCAAAAGAGACAAAAATATCAGCCACTGATTTTTTGAACGCACGCTCCACAATGCCAATGGCCACGGCACTGGGAAAAGGCGGCACCCGGTCTTGCAATTTGGCTAATTCATCGGCAATGTCCACCGGCAACAAATCACGCCGTGTGGACAACACTTGCCCAAACTTGACAAAGATGGGGCCCAGGCTCTCAAGCGCCTGGCGAATGCGTTGTCCGCGGGGGGCATCAAGCTTGCGCCCCAGGGTCAGCACGCGCGCCAGGGTCAGCAAAGCAGGTTTTTTGAAACTGGTTAATACCAATTCGTCCAGGCCATAACGCAACATCACCCACAGGATGAAGATGCCACGAAAAAGTCGGGTCATGAGCTCGACTTGCCCGGTACAAAAGCGGCCGCTTTTGTGATGAATTGCGCCAGGCTAGAACGTAGTGTCTGCACCATCTGACCCAGGGTATGCGCGGGCACATCACCCAACACCCGCGCCAGGTCTTCTTCTAGATCCCAACGCACGTGTTCGGTCAACCAGTTGACTTCGGCAGCCAATTGCACATCACCTTCAATGCGCACCGCAGGTTTTTCACCCCGCAATGCAGCCTGAGCCAGAGACCAGGGTGATTCTTCGGTGACAGTCATCACCAGATCTGGCGTGTCCTGCGCCTGAGCCAGGTCAAGCAAACCAGCCGGTGTGGCCAGCAGTTTGAAACTGAAAGAGCGCCACTGAACCAATAAAACCTGCCCTTTTTGGCGCAACAAGCGAGCCATGGCCTCAGGTTCCTGCATCAACACATGGTTGAGCAGCAGCACCACCCGGCGTTGCGCCTCAAAGACGGCCCAAGCCGGGGGCTGCAGGTTGGGAAGGGGAAGTTTTTGGAGGAAACCCTCCAGCAATAAAAAAGGGGACTGTGTTGCCATAGTCCCCGATTATTCCCTGAAATGACAGGATTTTTTTATTGCAGCGCCTGAACCCCTGCAACCAGCCAGCCATTGCTGCCATTTTTTGATTTGATCATGTTCCAGACCTCGCGGAACGGGCTCGGGCCGGATGAAGGCTCTTCACGGATCATGCCAGAGAACTCTACGCTGGCCATGTAGTCGTTGCCCAAATCTTCAATGCCCAGCAGATGCGCCTCGATCATCACCACTTCGGTCAAATTCACCGGGCCACCAGTGTGGGCCTCGCGCTCGGCCAGTTGCGCCTGGATTTCTTTCAGCATGGTGTCGGTCATCATGACCCGCAGCGCCGGAATGTCGGATTTGTCCCAGGCCGCTTGCAAGGACACAAAATTGGCCTTGGCTGAAGTCAGAAAACCTTCACTGTCAAAACCCGCAGGGATGCCCCAGGTTTGAGCCCCCAACAAACCGGAACCAATCATCGAGCCGGTGGCCGCAAGGGTGGCTGCCTCGAAGGCAGCCGGTGCGCTGCGCTCCCACGGGCGAGCTGACGCGTCGTTACCGACGTTTTCCGGACGATAGCTGGCTGGCACAGGCGTTTGACCCGATGAGCCTGCGCCTTGAAAGGCAAACGGTGAGCCATTGGTTGCAACAGCCTGTGTTTTACGCCGCATGAACCAGCCCACCGCCATCATGACCACCAGTGCCAACAGCGCGAACATCATGAACTGCCCCATGGCTTCACTTAAACCCAAGGAATTGGCCAACCAGGCCAGCCCCAAGCCAGCAGCCAGGCCGCCCAGCATGGCTCCCCAGGGTTTTTTCGTCGCAGCTACAGCAGGTGTAGCGGGCGCGGGAGATTTCGGTGTAGCGTTCACGCCCTGCGTTGGCGCAACCGGTGCTGCCTGGCGCTGCGTCACATTGCTGGACTGCTGACCGAAGGACTTGCCGCCACCAAAACGCTTTGCAGCATCAGCGTGCCCTGCCACCAAGGCCAAACACACCGCCATCACCGAAAACCAACGTTTCATAAACACTCCTGATAAATTCAGATCAACATTTGATACCGAAATGCAAGGCTACCAGACCACCAGTCATGTTGTGGTAATCCACGTGGCCAAAGCCATTAGCTTTCATCAGGGTTTTGAGTTCCTCTTGACTCGGGTGCATGCGGATCGACTCGGCCAGATACTGGTAGCTTGATGCATCCCCCGCCACCAGCTCACCCAGCTTGGGCAGCACCTTGAACGAATACCAGTCGTAGACCTTCTCCAGCGGCTTGGCCACTTTGGAAAATTCCAGCACCAGCAATTTGCCACCGGGCTGCAACACCCGGTTCATCTCTTTGAGCGCCATGTCCTTGTGCGTCATATTACGCAGACCAAACGCCACCGTCACCAGGTTGAAGTGGTTGTCAGGGAAAGGCAGATGCTCAGCATCGCACACCACCGTGGGCAGCAGCACACCGGCATCTACCAGCCGATCCCGGCCGGTACGCAACATGGCTTCGTTGATGTCGGTGTGCACCACCTGACCGGTTTTGCCCACTTTTTTGGCAAAAGCCAGGGCCAGGTCACCCGTGCCACCGGCGATGTCGAGCACCTTGTCACCTTCGTGCAGGTTGGCCACCATGACGGTGTAGGCTTTCCAGGCACGATGCAGCCCCATGGACATCAGGTCATTCATCAAGTCGTACTTGGGAGCCACCGAATCAAACACGCCTTTGACATATTTGGCTTTTTCGGTCTCTTCAACCGTCTTGTATCCGAAATGTGTGGTACTCATGTGGGTCGAACTTTCAAACTTTCAGTGATGGCCACAGCTGGAACCGGCTTTTTCGGGCATGGGCGCATCACGCTCGACGCCAGCAGCTTGCAAGCGTGCGTTGTAGTCGGCCCACAATTTGTCTTGCTGCGAACCCAAAAAATACAGGTAATCCCAGGAATAGATGCCGCTGTCGTGACCATCTGAAAACGCGGGTTGGATGGCGTAGTTGCCCACCGGTTCCAGCCCGCTCAAAGTCACTTCACGTTTGCCGGTTTGCAGCACTTCCTGACCCGGCCCATGGCCAGCCACTTCAGCCGATGGGCTGTAGACCCGCATCAGCTCAAACGGAATGCGAAACGACGCGCCGTCAGAAAAACTGACCTCAAGTACACGCGAGGCGCTGTGCACCGTGATGTCCTGCGGTGTAGGTGCACCGTTTTGTAAACCTGCCATGTTGTCTCACTCCTGTGAATGTATTCAAGCTCAGACCAGCACACGCTCAATGCCGCCTTCATTGGCCACCTTCACATATTCGGGCAACCACTGGTCACCAAGAATTTGCTTAGCCATTTCAACCACAATGTAATCGGCTTCCAGCAACCCATTTTGCAGATCGTCTTCATAGCGTTTGAGGCCTTGCAAACAGCTCGGGCAGCTGGTCAGGATTTTGACGTTTGCAGTAGCCGCCACCGCCCCACTGGCGCGCAGTGCGGCTTCGCCCTTGCGGATGGATTCTTCTTTGCTGAAGCGAATCTGGGTCGAGATGTCGGGACGGGTCACGCCCAGCGTGCCAGACTCGCCACAGCAGCGATCGCTCTTCAAGACCTTGTCGCCCACCAAGGCTCGCACCGTCTGCATCGAGTCACCCAGCTTCATCGGGTTATGACACGGCTCGTGGTACAGGTAGCCGCCCTGGCCTGCGGGCAGGGTGATGCCTTTTTCGAGCAAAAATTCATGGATGTCGATGATGCGGCAGCCGGGAAAAATTTTCTCGAATTCATAGCCCTGCAACTGGTCATAGCAGGTGCCACAGCTCACCACCACGGTCTTGATGTCCAGGTAATTCAGGGTGTTGGCCACGCGATGGAACAGCACCCGGTTATCGGTGATGATTTTCTCGGCCTTGTCAAATTCGCCGCTGCCGCGCTGCGGGTAACCGCAGCACAAATAGCCCGGCGGCAGCACAGTTTGCACCCCGGCGTGCCACAGCATGGCCTGCGTGGCCAGACCCACCTGGCTAAACAAGCGCTCAGAACCGCAACCAGGAAAGTAAAACACCGCCTCGGTCTCTGATGTGGTGGTCTGCGGGTTGCGGATGATCGGCACGTAGTCTTTGTCTTCAATGTCCAGCAAGGCACGCGCCGTTTTCTTGGGCAGACCACCTGGCATCTTCTTGTTGATGAAATGGATCACTTGCTCTTTGATCGGCGCGGCACCCAGTGTGGCGCGCGGCGCATTGGTTTGCCACCGTGCCACCACTTTGAAAAGGTCATTGGCCAGGCGCTGCAGCTTAAAGCCAACCCCCACCATGCCGACGCGAACCGCCTTGATGGTCTCGGGGTTGGTGGCATTGAGGAAAAACATCGCAGCTGCGTTGCCGGGTCGAAACGACTTTTGTCCCATCTTGCGCAGCAGGTTGCGCATGTTCATCGTCACATCACCAAAGTCGATTTTCACTGGACACGGCGACTCACATTTGTGGCATACCGTGCAGTGGTCGGCTACGTCTTCGAATTCCTGCCAGTGCTTGATGCTGACCCCGCGACGGGTTTGCTCTTCGTACAGAAAAGCCTCCACCAGCAACGAGGTGGCCAGAATTTTGTTGCGCGGGCTATAGAGCAAATTAGCGCGCGGCACGTGCGTGGCGCACACCGGTTTGCACTTACCACAGCGCAGGCAATCTTTCACGCTGTCGGCAATCGCACCGA
Organism: Comamonadaceae bacterium CG2_30_57_122; assembly: GCA_001871515.1. Classification (GTDB taxonomy): domain Bacteria; phylum Pseudomonadota; class Gammaproteobacteria; order Burkholderiales; family Burkholderiaceae_C; genus Rhodoferax. The sequence goes on along the minus strand of MNXW01000142.1, from coordinate 7,055 downwards.
TGTCTGACTGCTGCATGATCAATGACTCGTGCCCCATCAGACCAAAACTAGGGGTGTAGGCGTTGGTCAGGTCGGCATATAACAAATCAGCCTCTAGCCCTTGTTCTTTATGGGCTGATAGCTCTTTATTTCGTAGCAACTTGCCCTTGTTGAAACGCCCTTCAGGGTCGACCTTGGCTTTGTAGTCGGTAAACGGTTGCAATTCGGCTTCGGTCAAAAACTCCAGCTTGGTGATGCCAATACCATGCTCGCCGCTGATGACACCGTCCAGGCGACGCGCCAGCGCCATGATGCGTTTAACCGCACCGTGCGCGGCTTGCAGCATCTCGTAGTCGTCGCTGTTGACGGGAATGTTGGTGTGCACATTGCCGTCACCCGCGTGCATGTGCAGCGCCACCCAGACCCGGCTTTTGAGCACCCGCTGGTGGATCGCATTGCACTCTTTCAGAACCTGTTCAAACGCCACACCATTAAAAATTTGTTGCAAAGGCAAGCGGATTTGCGTCTTCCAGCTGGCGCGCAAGGAATGCTCTTGCAACTGGTCAAACAAGGGTTCCACATCGCGCAGCCAACCGGACCACAGGGCACGCACCTCAGCCACCAGGGCCAGCGCATGAGCTACCCGATCTTCCAGCAGTTCGTCAGCAGATATGTCGCCTGCGTCATCTTGGCGCCCCACCGGCAGGTTGCCCTGTTTAAAGAAATCCTCCAGCGCATCACACAACGCCAGTTTGTTGCTCAGACTTAGTTCGATGTTGATGCGCTCAATGCCGTCGGTGTACTCGGCCATGCGCGGCAGCGGAATCACCACGTCTTCGTTGATCTTGAAGGCGTTGGTGTGTTTGCTGATGGCAGCGGTGCGCTTGCGATCCAGCCAGAATTTCTTGCGCGCTTCAGGACTGATAGCAACAAACCCTTCACCATGGCGGGTATTGGCCATGCGCACCACTTCGCTTGTGACGCGCGCCACCGCATCGGCATCGTCACCGGCAATGTCACCAAACAGCACCATCTTGGGCACGGTGCTGCTGGAGCCCGCCGCTTGCACCCCTTTTTTGGATTTGGTGGCGTAACCCACCGCCTTCAAATAGCGGTCATCCAGGTGCTCCAGCCCGGCCAGCACCACGCCAGAGCGCTTTTGCTCGGCGAACATGAAGTCCTTGATCTCCACAATGCTGGGCACCGCGTCTTTGGCATTGCCAAAGAACTCCAGACACACGGTCCGGGTGTGCTTGGGCATCTTGTGCACCACCCAGCGCGCGCTGGTGATCAGGCCGTCGCAGCCTTCTTTTTGAATACCAGGCAAGCCGCTCAGAAATTTGTCGGTGACATCCTTGCCCAGGCCTTCCTTGCGAAAAGTCTTGCCAGGAATGTCCAGCCGTTCGGTGCGAATGGGGGTTTTACCGTCGGCCTTGAAATAGTGCAACTCAAAACTAGCCACATCCACGTCATGAATCTTGCCCAGATTGTGGTTCAGGCGGGTCACCTCCAGCCACTCTGCTTGCGGTGTCACCATGCGCCAGCTGGCCAGGTTGTCCAAGGCCGTGCCCCACAGCACAGCTTTCTTGCCGCCGGCGTTCATGGCGATGTTGCCGCCAATGCACGATGCCTCAGCCGAGGTGGGGTCTACGGCAAACACAAAACCGGCGCGCTCTGCCGCGTGCGACACGCGGTTGGTGACCACACCGGCTTCCGTCCACACCGTGCCCACCTCCACATCCAAGCCCGGCAAGCACCGCATTTCCACCTCGGTCATGGCCTCGAGTTTTTCGGTGTTGATGACCACGCTCTTCCAGGTCAAGGGGATCGCGCCGCCGGTGTAACCTGTGCCACCACCGCGTGGAATGATAGTCAAGCCAAGCTCGATGCACCCCTTGACCAGATGCGCCATCTCGGCTTCAGAGTCGGGTGTGAGCACCACAAACGGGTATTCCACCCGCCAGTCGGTCGCATCCGTCACATGGCTGACGCGCGAAAGCCCGTCAAACTTGATGTTGTCTTTGGCCGTGAGTTTGACCAGAGCTTTTTGCGCTTTGCGGCGCAGCATGGCAGTGGCGACAAAATGCGCATCAAAAGCTTGCACCGCAGCCCGGGCCACAGCCAGCAATTGCCCTACCAGGGCATCGCGCTCGGAGTCGATGTCAGGTGTGCGGCGTTTTTGCACCTCATTGAGCCGATGCTGCAAGGCCTCCACCAGCAACACGCGCCGTTTGGGGTTGTCCAGCAGATCGTCCTGCAAATAGGGGTTGCGCTGCACCACCCAAATGTCGCCCAGCACCTCATAAAGCATGCGCGCTGAGCGCCCGGTACGTCGTTCATCACGCAACTTGTTCAACCAGCCCCAAGCGGCCTCACCCAGCAAACGGATGACGATTTCGCGGTCAGAAAACGAGGTGTAGTTGTACGGAATTTCGCGGATGCGTTCCTGCCCATGAGGCGCATCAGCGCCAGCAGGCAACAAAGACTTGAACTTAATGGAAGCGTTCATCAGATAAGGTATGGACAGCCGTAAGAGGCTTTAAAACGGCCTGCCAGGCAGGCTTTGGCTGGTCATGCAATGTTACCGCAGTGCAGCATCGCCCTACTCCCCTGATGGTGACCCTGTGGAAACCCTGATGTCTTTGGCTTGAAATTCAACGTCTAATTTAAGGACACAAATCAAACCCAAACCTGCAAGCTTTTTATCTTAGCCAACACACCATGAAACCCGTCACCTTTGACCATTGGCCCTACCCGCGCTTCATTGCCCACCGAGGGGCGGGAAAATTCGCACCTGAGAACACCCTGGCGGCTTTTCGTACCGGCGCTGGTTATGGTTACCGCATGTTCGAATGCGACGTGAAGTTAAGTGCTGACGGCATTCCTTTCCTGCTGCACGATGCCACGCTGGAGCGCACCACCAATGCCCTGGATGCCCTGGGCCATGGTTTGAGCCAGGTCGGTGGCGAACACCCCTGGGGTACGTTGTCACTGCTGGATGCGGGCAGCTGGCATTCACGCCGCTTTGCCGGTGAATCTTTGCCTACCTTTGAGGCCATTGCCCGGTTTTGTCTCAAGAACCATTATTTTTTGAACATTGAAATCAAGGCCACCCCAGGTGATGAACACCACACTGGCGAGGTGGTGGCACGCCATGCGGCGCGGCTTTGGCATGGCACCTTGGTACCACCGCTGCTGAGTTCTTTCGACGTGGCCTCCCTTGAAGCCGCCCAGCAAGCCCAGCCCGAACTGCCACGCGGCCTGTTGCTCGATGACTTGTGGACGGGGTGGCTAGAGACCGCCTTGCGGCTGGAGTGTGTGGCCGTCATCTGCAACCAGAACTTGTGGAACGACTCCAGTATGCGCCAAGCCAAAAGTGCTGACCTGCGTACCCTGAGCTACACAATGAACGAAACCGCTAGCGCACACAAGCTGTTTGGCATGGGGTTGGACGGCATCATCACCGACCGTGTGGACTTGTTCAGCCCCGCCAGCCTTTGACCAGCAGCCACTGGGTGCTGGCACTCAGCGCCACCATGGCCAGGTAAGTCAGCATTTTTCCGTCCCGGCCAAAAACCGCCAGACCGATCACCAGAGCAAGTGAGCAAAATACAAAATTAATAGCTACCTGCACAATGAATACGGGGGCTAAATGCTTTTTTCTAAAAATAATTAGACTCCATATGGGTAGCAACAAGGCCATCCAAATGGCCGGGGCAAGCAGGTTGATGCCATGGTTGAGCAAGGCCACAGGTTCCATCAACACTCCACGAAGTAAAAGAAAAATGATGTGTATCAATGTGCACCATCTGCGTGATTTTATAATCTGAAGATGGCAGTTTGGGCATTAGGCATCAATCACAAAACCGCACCGCTCGATCTGCGCGGCCGGTTTGCGTTCGCCATCGACCAGGTCGAACCCACCTTGCATGCCCTGCGCCATGCCTTGAACCGTGAGCCTGAAGCCGCGCTGATCTCCACCTGCAACCGTACCGAAATTTACTGTGCAGGCGATCTCCCCCAACTTGAACACACCCTGGCCTGGCTGGCCAAAACCGGAGACGTGTCACCTGAGTTGTTGCGCGCCCACTCCTACACCATGAACGACGGCTTGGCCGCACGCCACGCCTTTCGGGTGGCCAGCGGGCTGGACTCCATGGTGTTGGGCGAAACCCAGATTCTGGGCCAGATCAAAAACGCGATTCGTGCCGCTGAAGCCGCAGGCGCCCTGGGCAATACCCTGAGCCAGTTGTTCCAGCGCTCGTTCGCAGTGGCCAAAGAAGTGCGCAGTTCCACCGAGATTGGCGCGCACTCCATCAGCATGGCCGCCGCCGCAGTGCGCCTGGCCGGCCAGCTGTTTGAAGACCTCAGCGAGGTCAAAATTCTGTTTGTCGGCGCAGGCGAAATGATCGAGCTGTGCGCCACCCACTTTGCCGCCAAGAACCCCAAAAGCATCACCATTGCCAACCGCACCCTGGCCAACGGCGAAGCCCTGGCTGCGCAATTTGGAGCCGAGGTGATGCGCCTGGCGGATCTGCCCGAGCGCCTGCATGAATTTGATGCCGTGGTGAGTTGTACCGCCAGCACCTTGCCGCTGATTGGCCTGGGTGCGGTTGAGCGTGCACTCAAAAAACGCCGTCGCCGCCCAATGTTCATGGTCGACCTGGCCGTGCCACGCGACATTGAAATTGAAGTCAAAGCCCTGGAAGACGTGTACCTGTACACCGTGGACGACCTGGCCGGCGTGGTGCAAACCGCACAAGCCAACCGCCAGGCTGCCGTGGCGCAGGCTGAAGCCATTGTGGATGCCGGTGTGCAAAGCTTTTTGCATTGGATTGAGCAGCGCGCTACCGTGCCCTTGATTCAGCAGCTCAACGCCCAGGCTGATGAATGGCGTGCGGCAGAGATTGCCCGAGCCCGCAAACTGCTGGCCAAAGGCACCGACGTGGACAGCGTGCTGGAAGCCTTGAGCAAAGGCTTGACGCAAAAAATGCTGCACGGAGCCATGGCTGAACTGCGCGGTGGCGATGTCACCAGCCGCGAGCGCGCCTCTGAAGCCGCGCACCACTTCTTTCTGCGCAAAGAACGTTAGCTGGGCTAAGCCTTCGAAGCCTCTTGCAGGGTCGAATTCATTCGGCCAGGTCGGTGCAAACCAACCCCATAGCACCCTGCTCAGCCGTTGGTGCACATCGTTTTCAGCACACCCTTTCCAATCCATTTCCCATGAAACCCTTTTTACGTCAACAACTTGCCCGCTACGCTGACCGCTTGGGAGAGCTTGAGTTTTTGCTCTCACGCCAGGACATCATGAGCGACATGGAGCAGTTTTTAAAGCTCTCGCGCGAGCACACCGACGTGGCCGCCGTGGCCGGGCGCTGGCTGCGCTACCAGCAGCGTGAAGCGGATGTGAGCGCCGCGCAAGACCTGCTCAAAGAGGCCGCCCATGACGCTGACATGGCAGCCATGGCACAGGAAGAAATTGACGCGGCCAGCGCTGACCTTACCCAGTTGGAGACCGAGTTGCAGCGCATGCTGTTACCCAAAGACCCAGACGACGCACGACCAGCCTTTGTGGAAATCCGCGCTGGAACAGGAGGCGACGAGTCTGCCCTGTTTGCCGCCGACCTGGCGCGCATGTACCTGCGCTATGCCGACCGCAAAGGCTGGAAACATGAGGTGATGAGCGAATCGGCCAGTGAACTCGGTGGCTACAAGGAAGTGGTGTTGCGCATTGAGGGTGATCAGGTCTACGGCGCGCTCAAGTTCGAGTCTGGCGGCCACCGCGTGCAGCGCGTGCCGGTGACCGAAACGCAGGGCCGCATCCACACCAGCGCCGCCACGGTAGCGGTGCTGCCCGAGCCCGACGAGGCGGAGGCGATCAAAATCAACCCGTCAGATTTGCGCATTGACACCTACCGCGCCAGCGGTGCTGGTGGCCAGCACATCAACAAAACCGACTCGGCGGTTCGCATTACCCATCTACCCACCGGCATCGTGGCTGAATGCCAGGACGGGCGCAGCCAGCACAGCAACAAGGCGCAGGCACTGAAGGTATTGACCGCCCGCATCCACGAGAAAGACCGCTCCGAACGCGCGGCCAAAGACGCTGCAGAACGCAAAAGCCTGGTCGGCAGTGGCGACCGCAGCGACCGCATCCGCACCTACAACTTTCCGCAGGGGCGGCTCACCGACCACCGCATCAACCTCACCTTGTACAAGCTGCTGGCCATCATGGAAGGTGACCTGGACGACGTGGTGAACGCCCTGCAAGCGCATGAGGCCGCCACCCAGCTGGCGGCGCTGGAACTCAACGCCTGAACTTATATGAATAATTGGCCTCTAGCCCTATTATTCATTGATCAAGTAGCTATTAATTAAGTAGCAATTATGACTGCCACTGCCTCCATCGCCCATACCCTGGCCAGACTGCAAAGCGCAGGCCTGGAGCGGCTCGATGCGCAACTGTTGCTGCTGCATGTGCTGGGTCAGCCGCAAACCCAGCGCGGCTGGCTGCTGGCGCACGATGCCGACTTGCTGCCACCCGAGCTTGCCGCAACGCTGGCCACGCTGACACAACGCCGCCTGGCAGGCGAACCATTGGCCTACTTGACCGGTCACAAGGAATTTTTTGGCCTGGATTTGCAGGTGGATGCCCGCGTGCTGGTGCCCCGGCCGGACACCGAAACCCTGGTGCACTGGGCGCTCGATGTGCTGGAAGCGCTGACATTGCCCGGCGGCGCAGCGCGTGCACAGCAACCGGCACGCGTGCTTGACCTGGGCACCGGCAGCGGCACGATCGCCTTGGCACTCAAGGCCAGCTTGCCTGCACTGCAGGTTCAGGCGATTGATTTCAGTGCAGATGCCCTGGCTGTGGCGCAAGGCAATGCCCAACGGCTCAAGCTGGCGGTGAGTTTTGGTCAAGGCTCATGGTTTGAGGGCTTGGCCGATGCGATGGCCCAATTTGACTGCATCGTCTCCAACCCGCCCTACATCGCCGCGCAAGACCCGCATCTGGCAGCCCTCACCCACGAACCACTGCAAGCCCTGGCCAGCGGCGCCGATGGCCTGGACGACCT
>MNXW01000135.1 GCA_001871515.1 Comamonadaceae bacterium CG2_30_57_122 | reverse complement strand
GGGTCTTGCCGCAAACAGGAACGCAACACCTTGGCAAAAGTCAAATCAATCTTCTCGTTGACCTGCACTTGGGTCAGGCCAGGCAAGCGGTATTCCACCGGGTCTTCAACGGTGATGACTTTGAGCTCTGCGGCGTTGATCTCGGCCAAAGCGGCATAAAGGGTGGTGGTTTTGCCCGAGCCGGTGGGACCGGTGACCAGCACCAAACCCGAGGTTCGACCCAACACTTCGCGAAATCGCTTGAGCAGGTCTGGCGGCATGCCAATGTCGTCCAGGCGTTTCATGCCAGCACCTTGCCTAAGCAAACGCATCACCGCTGATTCACCATAGTTGGTGGGCAAAGTGGACAAGCGTACGTCAATGGTGAGATCGCGCAGGCGCACGCTGAAGCGTCCGTCTTGCGGCAAACGCTTTTCTGAAATGTCCAGCCCAGCCATCAGCTTCAACCGCTGAGCCAAGGCGGCACCAATGCGTTTGTCGGCCTGGGTTTGGGTTTGCAGCACGCCGTCCACCCGCACCCGTATTTGCAAGCCCGACTCTTGGGGCTCAATGTGCACGTCTGAAGCACCCACCTGCACAGCATCTTCGAAGACCGATTGCAACAAGCGGACTACGGGCGCACCTTCTGTACCCACACTGGCAGTGAGCTCGCCAAAGTCCACCGCATCACCTAGGTCTTTTTCAAGCGCGCGCGCCAAACCGCTGATTTCTTCGGTGCGTCGGTACAAACGGTCAAAGGCCAGCGCCAATTGGCTCTCAGGCACTGCTGCTATTGAAATATTGTGCTTAAGAATGCGCGTGAGTTCGTCAAACGCAAACAAATCCAATGGGTCAGCCACCGCCACCAGCAGGGTGTCGCCTTTGTCCTCCAGCACCAGCGCCCTGAAGCGACGCGCCGCAGCCTCTGGCAAAAGCTTGACCACGTCGGCCCTGAACGGAAATGTTTTGAGGTTGACAAACGGGATGCGCAGCTGTCTGGCCAAGCCGTTGGCCAGTAACTCTTCGGTGATCAAGCCGGTTTCAATCAGCAAGCGGCCCATTTTTTTGCCGGTCTGGCGCTGCAGGTCAAGCGTTTGCTGCAGCTGCTCTTGGGATATCAGCTTTTGCTGCACCAACACGTCGCCCAAACGCAATTTTTCTGGCCGCCCTGGCGCAGGGCTGGGTTTTAAGGCTGCGGATGGGTTCATGATCTTTGACTAAAAAATGATCAATGCAAATGCCGTGGTTTGCGGCCCCCACCGTGCCCCATGCCTCCGCCGCCGCGCGGCGGCCTGCCTAACTGCAGGGAGCTGACGAGGTCATCAAAACGCTGGCTGAAAAGCGTGTCAATGGCAGCCACTACCCCACCCAATTCCGCACCATCAAAGTGCCGCTCCATCAGGCTCACCACGTCTTGCACCAGCAAGTCGCGCTGCACCTGCATGATGGAGGCCGGGTCGGGGCCCACAAACAAGATGACAAAGTCGTCACGTGACTCAGCGTCAGGGGAATCACCCTCTTCTTCTTCATCAAACTCGGCATCGTAAAAAGTGACCTCAATGGCCGCGCCCGTTTGCGCTAACTCGTTGAGGTTCATGCACATTTCGTCCAGAGCTTGACGGAAATCATCGTCGCCTTCCACAGTCCAGCACATCTGTAACAGATGCTCGTGGGCATCGAATTTGATACCAGGTTCATCTTCGTAAAAGCTGCCTGCGGCATCAGCAAGAGAGCGCGAACCCGCGTATTTCCACAAGGGTTTAAGTGCGTCTTGCAGATGGACAAAAGTGACATCGCCACGCAATGTCACTTGTCCATGAACATGAATTTCTAGAGGTGCGTTGTAGCGAGCCATGTGGTGTAAGTGTATTGGTGCCGAGACCGGAACCGCGTCCAACCTCTAAGTATTTGATTTGATTAATTAAATTTTTCTATTTCAAAAAAAGTACCGTCAAAAGTATCGTCAAATCTTTTTCTGTCTTAATTCTGAAACACAGTGACACCGTATGAATGGATGTGATGATAACCCGTCATAACCCGGCCTCGCCACATCACTGCTCCACCAGATCAGTGCAGCGCGTTACCGGATAAGTCGGGGACGCTTGATGCTTTTGATTGTTTTCAAATTGGGGATTTAACCTAGGAGGCTGTCGGACTTTCGTTACATCGGCTGCAATCCGTCCGCAGCCGTCCATTTTTTACCGACTTTTTGACCCATGGCTACGGCTATGAGCCTGCAAATCCGGCAACAAATGTCCTCGCTGGGCTGGGGTCGAATTTGGCTACGCAGCTCTTCAAGAACGCTTCGGTGCCGAAAGTCCGACAACCGCCCAGATTCCTGATTTGGACGCGACCGAGTGGGCTGCTGGTAACGCGGCTGGATAAGCCGTGACACCGCAGCGGGCTACTGACCGCAAGGAAGAGCAGCGACCCCAGGCGCGTTGCCAGTGGCTCAATCGGGTGGGTAGCGCTAGTACCCAAAAGATGAACCTGACTGAGACTGAAATTATCCATGTCCATCTGCACTTATTGAAGCAACCAGCTTGTTTCATAAGTGTCAAACCACGAATGAATTACATCTGTACGGCGTGCGACCAAAGCCAGGTGTCAGCCTCTTTGCATGTAGTGCAGAGCCTGACCTATGCCGCTGGAGGCTCCTGTGATCAAAGCCAGTGGTGTCTTAGACTTTAACTTCATGGGGCTACGCCAGGCAGCAACATGCCACGCACCCAACCCTTGAGCAGCAGGACACGGCCGAGGTTGTCAAATTCCATGCTGTCAGCTGAAAACGATCTTTGCCACGGGTTAACTCCATTGGCAAATGGGACTTGATCCGCTCCGAATTGAAGATACTTGCCAGTGAAAGTCATGCTGGGCTGCTCTGACCGTTGCTGACCGTTGCTGTATCTCGCAGCACCTTGCGCCCCCCAAAGAGTTGTACCTCGGAGCCTTCGCTGTAGCATCCACGCCAGCAGCAGTATCAAGCTCAAGCCAGCCAAGAACAACACCAGCCGCACCATCAAGCCCAGCAACGCATTCACAAATTCAGCCATTAAGATTTCTTTTTGATCCTTTCACATGCGCGCCATAGGCGCGCATGCAAGCCCTTACCCAAAGCAATTCCCCTGCGCTGAAAGATAAAGAGGGCGATACCTCTTTTACCGCGATGAATTGGGCTTCTGTAGGGTCGATTTCAGTCGACCATGGCGGGTTAAAACCCGCCCAGCAATGACATCGCGTCACCGCACCGGCCGACGCGACACTGCGTAGGGCGGCAAGCCCTGCAACATGCGCCTGCCGTAGGCCATGGTAAGCAGGCGTTTGTCATAACAAATCACGCGAGCCTGGTCGGTTTCACTGCGAATGGCGCGCCCTGTCCACTGCAGCAACTTGATGCCGGTGGCGGGCACCACCAGCTCCGAGAACGGGTCGCGCCCGCTGCGCTTGAGCCACTCAGCGCGCGCTTCTTCCACCGGGTCGCTGGGCGGGCTAAACGGCAGCTTGGTGATGAACACGGTTTCACACAAGCTGCCGGGCAAATCCAGGCCTTCGCCAAACGACTGCAGGCCAAAAATCACCGACGGCCTGCCCGCCTCGACCCGCGCCTGGTGGATGCCCAGCAACTTGGCGCGCGCCAGTTGCCCCTGCACCAGCACCACGTCGAGCAAATGGGCATCGAGCGCATTCACCGCTGCCTGCATCTGCACGCGTGAGGTAAACAGCACCAGTGCGCCGTGCGGCACGTCTTGCAAATCGGCCAGCAGCGCGGCCACCATCTCGGTGGTGTAAGCCTCTACCTGGCGGGCATCCGCCGCTGTGTCAGCCACAATCAGCTGCCCCTGTTGCCGGTAGTTAAACGGGCTGTCTACCGCCAGCGTGCTCACCTGCGGCAAGTCTGCCAAGCCGGTCTCGGCCAGAAAATAATCAAAACTGCCGCAGGTAGTCAGTGATGCCGAGGTGACCACCGCGCCGCGCACCTGCGCCCACACATGCCGACGCAGCAAGTCGCCGGGCACAATGGGACAGGCGTGGGCACTCAGGTGCACCAGGCCGGAGCTGGTGTCAGACTTGAGCCACTTGGCCAAGGGCGGCTCGCTGTCAGACAACCACATCGAACTGGTGGCCACCACGCTGTTAATCTTGGGCGCCAGCGGCCCCAGCTTGGCGTATTGGGTGGCCGTTTGTGCCGCCTGCGTGGGGTCTTCTTTGGCGCGCAATTTAAGTTCTGCGCCCAGGGCTTCCAGCGCATCGGACAAGGCTGCAGCGTGGCCGTGGATCAGCTTGAAGGGTTCAAGCATGGCCTCGGGCACCACGCCTTCCTTGAAGCGGTGCACCACGTCGTAGGTGCTGGTCATGCCGCGCAAAAACTCCATCGCCAGGCGGCTGGCTTCCAACAAGGCCGTTTTGAGCTGTTGCGCCAGGGTGGAGACATCTTGGGCTAGCACAAAGCCCATTTTTTCTGCCACCTCAATCAAGATTTTGGGCAGCTTGTCTAGCCAGCGCAGGCCACTCAACTCCATGGCGCTGGAAAACTGGTCCAGCGCCACGGCTGGCAAATGATGGCCTTCGTCAAACACCACCAGGCAATTGTTCAGATCAGGCAGCGCTTTCATGCCCAGCGAGGCCAGCACCAGGTCGTGGTTGGCCACGATCACCTGGGCCTGCGCCAGTTGCATGCGCGCCTGGTAGTAGCTGCAAGCACCAAAGCGCGGGCAATGGCGCGCGGTACAGGTGTGGCGCTCGGCGGCCACCGTGCCCCAGTCGGCAGGGTCGGGTTGTTCGGCCAGGCTGTCGCGGTCGCCGTCCCACTTGCCTGTGGCCAGGCCCGATGCCAGGGTGTCGTAGAGCTGCACGCGCCGCTCCACCGGGTCTTGCCAGATTTGTCCCTTGCTGGGTTTGGGCGCTTTTTGCGGCTGCGCTGCGGGTTCGTCGTCGCCCTCAAACATGTCCACCGCCTCGCCGCCGCCTACCAGGCGTTCCAGCTTGAGCTTGCACACGTAGCGCCCACGGCCTTTGGCCAGCGCAAACACAAACGGCTGGTCCAGCACCGCCGCCAGCGCGGGCAGGTCTTTGGTCATCAGTTGTTCTTGCAGCGCCACGGTGGCGGTAGACACCACCACCCGGGTTTTGCGCGCCAGTGCCATGGCCACAGTGGTCGATAAATAAGCAGCAGATTTGCCGACGCCGGTACCAGCCTGGATTACCGTCACCGCAACCTGTGGTGCATCGTGCTCACCCAGTGTGATGTCATTGAGGCTGTCAGCAATGCGTTGCGCCATTTGTCGCTGGCCAGCCCGCGCACGGAAACCGGGCGATGCAGAAACGACTTGATCAAACGCAGCCAGAGCCAGGGCAGCCAAATCTTGGTCAGCCAAGAAAAAACCCTTTGCAAAATTTCAAGTTTCTACCGCTCACGTATGACACCCATGTAAAAAATCGTTTAAGCAACAAGTATAGGTAGAGACAACCACTTTAATCCTGGCTATTTCAGCCTGCTTCTGTTGTAACGGAGAGACGCAGAAGACCCATGTATGAACAGGTTGCACTTGAAGGCGTCATGTCCAAGGCCAGCGACATGCTGCAGGGGTCAAAACAAGCCTGTTCCATCAATCATGAAAGGACAACGCCTGGCCTAACCGTGCAATGCCATCACGAATTTTGGATACATCGGCGGTTGCAAAACTCAAGCGCAAAGAAGACTTGTCCGCATCATGCGCATAAAACGATACGCCTGGCACAAAAGCCACGCCTTGTTCGATGGCGCGCTTGGCAAAGTCGGCCGCATTGGCCGGTTTGCCATTCGCACCGGTCAAACGCGCCCAGAAGAACATGCCGCCTTGCGGTTGGTTGAATTCAATTGCATCGCCCAGTTCATGGGTTAAACATTCCGCCATGACACGGGCGCGTTCGGCGTAGGTTTGGCGCACCACCGCCAAGCTGTCTTGCAATCGATTCAGGGTCAGGTAATGGGCACAGATGGCTTGCGTCAGGTTACTGGTGTGCGCGTCGCTGAACTGCTTACACATGGTGGCTTTGGCCAACAACTCTGGCGGCGCAATCAGCCACCCCACACGCAGACCCGGACTCAGAATTTTGCTGAAGGAGCCGCAATGCGCCAGCCATGCACGGCTGCCAGGCACGCTGTCGCTCAGTGCCAGCAGGCTCGGCGGGGGTGCGGTATCAAAGTACAGCTCACCATAGGGGTCGTCCTCCACCACCAGGGTTTGGGTTCGGGCGGCAATCTCTAGAATGCGTTTGCGCCGTGCCAGGCACAGGGTAGCGCCGCTGGGGTTACCAAAGGTAGGAATCAGGTACACCAGCTTGGGTTTGTGCTCAAGCATCAAAGCCTCCAGCTTATCCACATCGACACCGTCGGCATCAATCGGCGCGCCAATAATGTGCGCACCATACAAGCGAAAGCACTGAATGGTGGCCAAAAATGTGGGCGCCTCCACAATCACCTTGTCACCTGGCGAAATCATGGTCTTGCCGATCAAATCCAATGCTTGCTGGCTGCCGGTGGTGACGATCAGGCCTTCAGCAGCCACTGTGCTGCCCTTGCCCGCCATGAAGCTGCTGAGGCCTTCACGCAGCGGCTGGTAGCCCTCGGTAGCCCCGTATTGCAGCACCGGGCCCGGGTTGTTGGACAACACCGCCGCGCTGGACTGTGCAATACCCACCGCATCAAACAATGCCGGGTCCGGGAAACCACCGGCAAAGCTGATGATGCCGGGTTTGCCCAGCAGTTTGAAAAGCTCGCGGATGGCGGAGGTTTCAACGTTTTGAAGGCGATCGGCAAAGTGCATATGAAGGCTCTTGGTTGACTTGTGAAAAATAAATACGAACGAATCTGAGGACTGAGGACTAAGTACTCCGCCACTCAGAGTTGGTTAGGGCTTGTTCATGAATAAGCTGTACATTTGGCCGCCGGATTTGGGATGCAATGCGAGACGCAAAGCGTGCCGTGCAGCCCTGCTGCACAAGCAATTTGCAACGACGCAGTGCGCCCAAAGTTGGCGAGTCAAATGTGCATGTTATTTGTGAACAAACCCTTAGTAATTGGGGTAAATTGTCACCGATCACATACCCACTACAAACAGGAGCTCCCCGTGTCCAATCTTGATTCCTTTTTTGCCACCGTTAAATTACCCACCATGTCAGAGGTGGCGCACCAACTGATCAAAACGCTGAACAAGGACGATGTATCGGTCACTGAAGTGCGCGACATCATTGCCAAAGACCCGGCGCTCACCGCGAAACTTCTGCGTTTGGCCAACAGCGCGCAATTTGGGCTGCCGCGCGGCGTGCATTCTCTGGACGATGCCATTCACATGGTCGGCATGGCCAAGGTACGCACCTTGTCGGTGGGGGCCTGCTTGAATGAATCGTTTCCAAGTGTGCCAGGGCTAGACCAGCAGACCTTTTGGCAAACCAGCATGGCCTGCGCGGGCTATGCCCAATGGCTGGCAGGCGCTTTGAGCATGGACGTTCAGCAAGCGTGGCTCACTGGCATGATGCTGCGCCTGGGCGAACTGCTCATTGCACAAGCCGACCCCAAGGCCTTGACCGAGGTCGAAAAACTGCCCAAGCTGCCGGGTGGCCGTTGGGAGCGTGAAAAGCGGCTGATTGGTTTCTCTGAAGGGCAAATAACCGCAGAGCTAGCACGGCGCTGGAACTTTCCATTGCAAATGGTTCAGGCCTTGGAGCGCAGCTACGATCCATTGGTTGAACAGGCTTTTTCCAGACTGGGCGCGGTAATCCATTTGGCCGGCATCCTGGCCGATGTGCCACATGCCAAAGCGCAGGACATTGATCACCTGCCGGTGGATGTGATTGAGAAGCTGAGCCTGGATGTCGGCTGGCTGAAAGATAAATTGCCATCGTGTGACACATTTGTCAGCATCCACTAACCCGCCGCACCTGATGAAGTTGACCGACATCGAAGCTTTTTTTGCCACCCTGGCTGCAGTCAACCCGCAGCCTCAAACCGAGCTGGCATTTGCCAGCGTGTTTGAATTGCTTACGGCGGTGCTGCTGTCTGCCCAAGCCACCGATGTCAGTGTCAACAAGGCCACTCAAACCTTGTTTTTGGTGGCCAACACGCCACAGAAAATGCTGGATTTGGGCCTGACTGGTCTGGAAGCGCACATCAAAACGATTGGCCTGTACCACAGCAAAGCGCGGCATCTGCTGCAAACCTGCCAGATACTGATCGATCACTATTCGGGCGAAGTACCGCGCACCCGGGAGGCCTTGCAGACCCTGCCGGGGGTTGGTCGCAAAACCGCCAATGTGGTGCTCAACGTGGCTTTTGGCGAGCCCACCATGGCGGTCGACACGCATATTTTTCGGGTGGCCAACCGCACCGGACTGGCTTGCGGTCGCACACCGCTTGAGGTAGAACAACACCTGCTGCAACGCGTACCCGCTGAATATCTGGTGCATGCCCACCACTGGTTGATTTTGCTCGGGCGTTACATTTGCCAGGCGCGCAGCCCCAAATGCGCCCAGTGTGCGGTAGCATCCAATTGTGAGTTCGAATCAAAAAACACCTGAGGTAATTTGCGCCGTGAACACGCCTGAACGCATGCCATTTACCCAAATGACCGCCTTCCTGAAGTATGTCGAATGGCCAGTCATGCCCGAGGTAGGACAAGCGCTGATCAGCAGCCTGAATGATGAAAATGCCGACACCTACATGGTGTGTCAAATCATCCGCAAAGACCCGGCTCTGACGGCCACCCTGATGCGCATGGCCAACAGTGCCATGTTTGGCCTGTCCGGCACGGTGGACACCCTGGAGCGCGCAGTCAATGTGGTTGGCATGTCATTGGTGCGCACCCGGGCATTGTCGATTTGCATCGTGCGCAGCTACCACCTGCCCATGGGCATGGAACCGATGGAGTTTTGGCGTTTTTGCATGTTGTGTGCGGGTTACGCCCAGTGGCTGGCTGACCTGTGCGAAGTGGACGACCAAGAAGCCTGGCTATGCGGCATGATGCTGCGCCTGGGCGAAATCAACCTGGGGCAGGTATGCCCGTTTGCCCTGCCCCGCATTGAAGCCAAACCCATTCAGCCGGGTGAGCGCTGGGTGCGCCAGCGCGCGTTGATCGGCTTTGATGAAGCTGCAGTAACGGCAGAGCTAGCACAACACTGGGACTTTCCTGGCGCGCTGGTGCATGGCTTGCGTCAAGCCGGTCAACCGCTGCAGCCCAGCAGCTTCAACAAACTCGCTGCGGTACTGCACCTGGCGGCACGCCTGGCAGATGCGGGTGCAGTCACAGCAAGCTCAGTTGATCAGCTGCCTGTCATGTTGCTGCAACTGTTAAAACTCGACCCGCAGACCCTGTGCACCAATCCACCGGATGCACAAGCGCTGTCTGACATCTCCATGTTTTTGCATTGAGTCAGCTGCGGCTCATAGCCAAATGCCCATTTTTGGTGCAAAATCCCCATTTGGATCAGGGGCTTTCCAATGCAGAAGGCCTTGAATAGAAAAGCATAAGCAACGCG
>MNXW01000155.1 GCA_001871515.1 Comamonadaceae bacterium CG2_30_57_122 | reverse complement strand
TTCAACGAAACCGAAACCTTTGGAGCGGCCGGTGTCACGTTCCATCATGACTTTGGCACTGGTGACGGTACCGTGGGCGGCGAATGCTTGTTGCAGATCGTCGTCACGGAAAGAATAAGGCAGGTTGCCTACGTAAAGTTTGTTGCCCATGAAAGGACTCCTCAAAATAACTCAAAACGCGATGGAGTCCATAACCGCAATCAACAAACCATTGAAGACTTAAAGCAGACGCGAGACTGACATTCACCGCAAACCACGTATCACTTTATAAAAAAGAATACGACACGCATGATACGTCAAGTTTTTGTTTTTCAACAATAATTTTTAAAAATGCGAAAACGCCTGCGTATTTCAAGTAGGTATTCTGTTGATTAACGTGAAACAGCGCCCACCGCCGACAAGAATGGCGTGACGTAGGGTCGACTTCAGTCGGCCATGGCGGGTTGAAACCCGCCCTACGCAAGGCACGCATGTTTCATGCTTTGGGGTGTCCTTGTTGAACATGGACGTTAGGTGGCAAACTGTTTAGGCCATAAGCCAATACTCAAATGTGACGCTGGCTAAAAACACGTGGGTCGCGGTTGTGCCATGGATGAGCCACCGGGGGTCACAGGATTTTCAGATTTTTGGAGTGACTATCAGCCCGTTTTGGGTTAAGGGGGCAAGCGAGAATAACTTGGACAAAGGAGGTCGTGATGGCAAGTGCTAGGCTAGACGCAAACCGCGCGGTGTAGCTGGCTACACAAGCGGTTTGCAACAACGCATTGCGCTTGTCAGCACGGCCGAACTGTTCAAGTTATTCTCGCTTGCCCCCTAAGGGTTCTGTACGACGATTGGTCTGTTCGTTTTGAATGCGCAAAATATCAGTTTTTATAGCATCGAACCTAATAATGGTGCGGCTGGCGGGGATCGAACCCACGACCCTCGGCTTCGGAGGCCGATACTCTATCCACTGAGCTACAGCCGCACGGTACTGCTGTACAAGGGGTGCATTCTCTCACACCCTCTTGTGGTTTGCAGGCCTGGCGGTGCACGCCGATGCGCTTGAGCCCAGCAGAACCCTATAATTTTGAGCTACCCCCATTTTCCATTTATAAAAGGCTTCCATGAGCGACAACCACCACTCCAGCGGGCACGATGCCCACGGCGCAGCTACCCCCAGCGCTGCCAAAAAAGCTTTCAACCTGGTGGTGCTGCTGGCAGTTCCGGTCGTCACCGTGGGCGCACTGATCGGGGTTTACAAATCCAACGACAGCGCGCAGATGTCGAGCATGTCTGAAGAAGCCGTGGCCGCACGGATTCAAAAAGTGGGCATGCTGCAACTTGGTCAATCCAAACGCGAACCCAAAACTGGCGAGGAAGTCTTCAAGGCGCAGTGCACCACCTGCCACACCGCTGGCCTGTTGGGCGCACCCAAGTTTGGCGATGCCGCCGCCTGGGCACCACGCATTGCCATTGGCTATGCCGCCTTGCTGAACTCGGCGCTCAAGGGCAAAGGCAACATGACAGCCCAAAGCGGCGGCGCGTTTTCTGACTATGAGGTTTCGCGTGCCTTGGTTTACATGGCCAACGCCGGCGGTGCCAAGTTTGAAGAACCCAAAGCGCCAGAGGGTGCTGGCGCACCGGAAGAAGCCGCCTCGGCTGCCAAATAAACTTTAAGCAAAATTGGCATCTAGCCCATGATTTAAAAGGGCTATAAGCTATTTATTTTATAGCATTTGTGGGCTTTTGACAAAACCAAACTGGTGTTCGATGTCGGCCTGCAAGCAGTCTTGGGGTTGCCACAAACCCTGCTCAACACAATCAGCTGCCAGGTGCATGTCCTGGCTGTGCACCAGTCCCAACCCGGCATCACTCAGCAGGTAGAGGTGGCCGGTTTCGTCCAGCCAGCAGCTTTGCACGCTGGCCGTGCGCCCGGTGTGGTCTTGCACGCCACCGCCAGGCTGCAGCCGCCACACCAGCGGGGTAGCTTGCAACTCCACAAACACCCGTTGCGGCCCGTTCTGAAAATACCAGCAACCCCGCGTATCTGCCGCGTAGTTGCGGGCAATGAAATCGATGAGCTTGCCGTGGCGTAGCTCAGAGCCTTTGCAGCCCGGGGTGGGGCCGTCAAACGGGCCGCAGGCCTGCGCCTGTTCGTCGCGCATGAACCAATTGCCACGTGCGTCCAGGCCCAGCCAGCCATAACAATCGGGCACGTTGGGCCACTTGCGCATGGCTTGTTGAACAATGTCATCCACCAGAGTCCTCCTTTAGCATCAGCCCGGCATGCGGGGCAGCCCAAGCGCCCACAACCTGCGGCAAGGCGTTGATTTGGCCGGGCCACGGCTCCTGGACAAAGCCGACGTGCCCCCCATGGCGCGGCTGCCACAGCGTGACGTGGCGCGTCATCTCCTGCACCCGCGGCAAGCTGGCAGCTGGCACAAACGGGTCGTTCTGTGCATTCACCAGCAGCGTAGGCACTTCAATACGCGCCAGATGAGGCTTGGCCGAGGCACGCTGCCAATAGTCTGCTGTGTCTTTGAAGCCATGCAGCGGCGCGGTGAAGACGTTGTCAAAGTCGTACAGGGTGCGCGCTGCCTGCAGTTTGTGTGCATCAAACAGCCCCGGGTACTGGGCCAGTTTGAGCATCGCTTTGGGTTTCATGGTGCGCAAAAACATGCGGGTGTAGACCCAGCGGTTAAACCCCTGCCCCATGGCTTGTCCGCTGGCGGCCAAGTCCACCGGGGCCGAAATGCTGGCCACGGCGCGTGCCACCTGTCGCGCCTGCGTGCCCATTTCCTCGGCCCAGCGCAACACCGCGTTGCCGCCAAGCGATACGCCTACCACCAGCAGCGGCTGTGTGCTGCGTTGTCGCAGGTGCTGTAGCACCCAGTCCACTTCTTCAAAGTCACCGGAATGGTAAGCGCGTGGAGCCAGGTTGAGCGTACCGCTGCAGCCCCTGAAATGCGGCACAGCAAACGCCCAGCCCTGCTGGCGGGCCATTTGCGCGAACGCCAGGGCGTAATGGCTGCGCGACGATCCCTCCAGCCCATGAAACAGCACCAGCAGCGGCACATGGCTGCGCGTCGCGCCTGCAGCTGTGTACCGGTTGGTCTGCTGATTCGCCAGAAAATCCACATCCATGAAGTCGCCATCGGGTGTCGGCCAGCGCTCGCGCCGGTACGCCACTTGGTGCAGGGCTGGGGAGGCCATGTGACGCGCGTGCAGTGCTGGCCAAATGGTCTGTGCGTGGCCGCCCGGGAGCCACCATGGCGCTCTGTTTATAGTAGCTATGTGCACAGGTAGCACGCGGGCTAGAGGCATATTAATGCAACACCGGCGGACGTTCTGTCACGTCCTCGGCTTCGCGTGGATTGCCGGGGCTGGCATGGTGCGCCACCAGCCGCCAGCCCTGAGCGGTCTTGTGGTACACGTTGGTGGCCATTACAAAGGCATCAAGAGGGCCTTCATTGGTCAGGATTTCAATGCGCTCACGCACGCTGTGCACGCTGCTGCCCATGGCCTCGATTTTGCGCACGGACTGCGCTTCAATGCGAAGAGTGCCATTGGAAAACATCGACTCAAAAGCCGCCCGTATCGCCCCCAGTCCAATCAGGCGCGGGCCGCCCGGGTGGACGCAAATGACCTCGTCTTCGTCGGCCCAGCAGGCCATCAAACGATCCAGATCCGAGGTCTGCAGCGCCTCATAAAACTTGGTTTCAGTGTCGTCCGCGGAGCCGCCAACGGTGGCTGCTGTTTTTTTGATTTTTGACATGGCAATGGGATAACTTAGAAGCGCTGATTTTGACCTTATTTGTGATGCCCTGTTCAGGGTGTCCTGCTGACGTATGCTACCGTTATGTTTTTGGTTTTGGAGACACCCATGAAACGCTGGTTTTTGATGCTGCTTGCCGCCCTGCTGCTCACAGGCTGTGGCTACAACGATTTTCAACGGCTGGACGAACAAACCAAGTCGGCCTGGAGCGAGGTGCTGAACCAATACCAGCGTCGTGCCGACCTGGTGCCCAACATTGTGGCCACGGTCAAGGGCGAAGCCAATTTTGAGCAGGAAACCCTCACCAAAGTGATTGAGGCGCGCGCCAAGGCCACCTCGATGCAGGTTACCCCCGAGACCCTCAACAACCCGGAAGCGTTTGCCAAGTTTCAGTCTGCGCAAGGGGAACTGGGCTCGGCCCTGAGCCGCTTGATGGTCACGGTGGAGCAGTACCCCAACCTGAAGGCCAACCAGGGCTTTAGCGACCTGCGGGTGCAACTTGAGGGCACAGAGAACCGTATCACCGTGGCGCGCAACCGCTACATCCAGTCGGTGCAAGACTACAACGTGCTGGCCCGCAGTTTCCCGAGCAACCTGACCGCCATGGTCTTCAGCTACGCGCCCAAGCCCAATTTCTCGGTGCAAAACGAAGCCGTCATTTCAGCGCCACCGGTGGTTGATTTCAACAAGAAATGAGCACCTACCCGCGCCCAGGCATGCGCCGCGCAGTGTGGGTTGCGTTGCATGCCTGGACTCTGCGCTGCATTGGGCTGTTGCTGGCCTTGACCTGCCTGGGTTGGCCAGCCTTCGCCCAACAAGCCGTGCCGGTGCTAAGCGGCCATGTGGTCGACACCACGGGCACATTGACTGCGGCGAAACACGACGCGCTGGAAAGCAAACTCGCCTCTTTCGAGCAAGCCAAGGGCGCACAGGTGGTGCTGCTGCTGGTGTCGAGCACGCAGCCCGAAGACATAGCCTCCTATGCCAACCGGGTGGCCAACAGCTGGAAGATAGGTCGCAAGGGCATCGGTGACGGCCTGCTGCTGGTCGTGGCGCTGCAAGACCACAAACTGCGCATCGAGGTGGCCAAAACGCTTGAGGGTGCCATCCCCGACCTGGCGGCCAAACGCATCATTGACGAAGCCATCACCCCCCGCTTCAAACAGGGCGATGTGGCCGGTGGGCTGGAGGCGGGTACACAGCGCATCATGGGGCTGATCAGCGGCGAGGGCTTGCCAGCCCCCACCCCCGCAACTTCTGCCCAGGCTGGGGATTTTGACTGGATGCAACTGGGAATTTTCATGTTCATTGCTGTGCCTGTGGTCGGTGCGGTCTCCAAAGGCATTTTGGGGAACAAACTGGGAGCCTTGGCCACTGGCGGTGTAGCCGGCGTGATCGCCATGACGCTCACGGCCAGTCTGTGGATCGCGGGTGTGGCTGGGGTACTGGCGCTGCTGTTCACCTTGCTGCAGGGCACCCGTGCCCACGGGTTCGGTGGGGGCCGATCGCATGGCAGTTGGGGCCATGGTGGTGGTTTTGGATCGGGCTCTGGCTCGGGTTCGGGCGGCTTTGGTGGCGGTTTCAGCTCAGGTGGCGGTGGTGATTTTGGAGGCGGTGGTGCCTCGGGGGACTGGTGATGTGGCAACGACTGGTACGCGTTTTCAAACACCGCTGGCAGAGCAATGCTGCAACCCGGCAAACGATTCCGACGAGCTTGTTGGACAAGTTGGCAGCCCGTGTGGAACAAAGCGAATCGGGGCACAGCGGCGAGATTCGGATCTATGTTGAGGCCGCTATGCCCACCAGCTACCTCTGGCTGGACCTACCCATGGCGCAGGTGGTGCGTCGGCGCGCGCTGTCCATGTTTGGCAAGCTACGCGTCTGGGACACCCAGCACAACAACGGGGTGTTGATTTACCTGCTGCTAGTGGAGCGTCGACTGGAAATCGTAGCGGATCGGGGTTTGAACAACCTGGTTTCCGTCGAAACCTGGCAACACTTGGCCAAGCGCATGGAGCTGGCATTCAAAGCCGGTGACTTTGAGCTGGGACTGACCCAAGCTGTGGATGAGGTGACGACGCTGCTGCAACAGCATTTTGCGTTGGACAAGCTGCAGCGCAACCCCAACGAACTACCCAATTCGCCCGTTTTGGGTTGAGTCACAAAAAACCCGCATGACACGAATGTGATGCGGGTTTGATGAGTAGCGAAAACGTTGCTTACTTTTTCTGGCGGTATTTGCGCAACGCGGCAATTTCGGCAGCCATGACGGACAGTTCGGACGATGCCCGGGCCAGGTCAAGATCAGTCTTGGCGTTTTTGACGGCATCTTCGGCTGCTTGCTTGGCCGCATTGACTTTTTCTTCGTCAAGGTCTTTACCACGCACGGCGGTATCAGACAGCACCGTCACGCAGTTGGGTTGCACTTCAAGAATGCCGCCGGCCACGAAGACGAACTCTTCATTGCCATCGGCCTTTTCAATGCGCACCGAACCGGCCTTGATGCGTGTGATCAGGGGGGTGTGGCGCGGGTAGATGCCTAGCTCGCCTGCTTCACCGGGCAGCGCCACAAAACGCGCTTCGCCAGAGAAGATGGATTCTTCGGCACTCACCACATCAACATGAATAGTGTTCATTTTTTTCCTAATCAGTTGGGGACAGGGCTAAAGGTCTGTCCCGCAAAGTCATCAGACTTTTTTGGCTTTCTCAAACGCTTCGTCAATCGTACCCACCATGTAGAAGGCTTGTTCCGGCAGGTGGTCACACTCGCCAGCCACAATCATCTTGAAGCCGCGAATGGTTTCTGCCAAGCTGACGTATTTGCCAGGCGAGCCGGTGAACACTTCGGCCACGTGGAAGGGTTGCGACAGGAAACGCTGAATCTTGCGAGCACGAGCCACAGTGAGCTTGTCTTCAGGTGCCAATTCGTCCATACCCAAGATCGCAATGATGTCGCGCAGCTCTTTGTAGCGTTGCAGTGTGCCTTGTACGGCGCGGGCGGTTTCGTAGTGGTCCAGACCGACCACATTCGGATCGAGCTGACGGCTGGTGGAATCGAGCGGATCCACGGCGGGGTAAATACCCAGGGAAGCGATGTCACGGCTCAGCAC
The DNA here is from genome assembly GCA_001871515.1 of Comamonadaceae bacterium CG2_30_57_122. Taxonomy (GTDB): domain Bacteria; phylum Pseudomonadota; class Gammaproteobacteria; order Burkholderiales; family Burkholderiaceae_C; genus Rhodoferax. The sequence goes on along the minus strand of MNXW01000155.1, from coordinate 645 downwards.
CACGGTGGAGTCCAAGTGAGCAAAGGTGGTGGCAGGCGACGGGTCGGTCAAGTCATCGGCTGGCACGTACACCGCCTGGATGGAAGTGATGGAACCGACCTTGGTGGAGGTGATGCGCTCTTGCAGGCGGCCCATTTCTTCGGCCAGCGTCGGCTGATAGCCCACAGCTGAAGGCATACGGCCCAACAGCGCGGACACTTCGGTACCAGCCAGGGTGTAGCGGTAAATGTTGTCCACAAAGAAGAGCACGTCTTTGCCTTCGTCGCGGAACGATTCGGCAATGGTCAGGCCGGTCAGAGCCACGCGCAGACGGTTTCCTGGGGGCTCATTCATTTGACCGTACACCATGGACACCTTGGAGTCTTCAAGCTTCTCCAGGTTGACCACGCCGGAGTCGGCCATTTCATGATAAAAGTCATTGCCTTCACGGGTACGTTCACCCACACCGGCAAACACCGACAAGCCGCTGTGCGCTTTGGCAATGTTGTTGATCAGTTCCATCATGTTCACGGTCTTGCCCACACCGGCACCACCGAACAGGCCAACCTTGCCGCCCTTGGCAAACGGGCACACCAGGTCAATCACCTTGATGCCGGTTTCCAGCAGCTCTTGTGAGGGGCTGAGCTCGTCGTATGTGGGTGCCGT
>MNXW01000014.1 GCA_001871515.1 Comamonadaceae bacterium CG2_30_57_122 | reverse complement strand
GCGGGCGTACAAACCGTCCATCTGCAGCAACTGGGCGTGGGTGCCGGATTCGGCGATGCGGCCGTGGTCCAGCACCACAATGCGGTCGGCGTGGTGCACGGTCGACAGGCGGTGGGCAATCACCAGCGTGGTGCGGTGGGTCATTAACCGCTCCAGTGCTTCTTGCACGCTGCGTTCAGACTCGGTGTCCAACGCCGAGGTGGCCTCATCCAATATCAAAATTGGCGCATCTTTGTAGAGCGCACGCGCAATCGCCAGGCGCTGACGCTGCCCACCCGATAGTTGGGTGGCGTTGTGGCCTACCAGCGTGTTCAGACCCTTGGGAAGAGCCTGCACAAAGGTGTCCAGGTTGGCTGACACCAGACACTGCATCACCCGTTGCTGGTCAATGGGCAAGCCCAGTGCTACGTTGGCGGCGACGGTGTCGTTGAGCATCACCACCTGCTGGCTGACGAGCGAAAACTGTGCCCGCAAGGCGGGCAATTGCCAGTCGCGCAATTCATGGCCGTCCAGCCGGATTTGTCCGGACTGGATGTCGACAAAACGTGTCAATACATTCACCAGCGTCGATTTACCTGATCCCGAGGCTCCGACCAAGGCCACCGTTTCACCCGGTTGAATGGTCAAGGTATCAATGCTCAAAGCGGGGCTTTGCCCTGATGGATAGTGCACTATTAGCTCTGAAAAAGAGAGCATTCCAGTGGCCCGTGGGGTGGCAAAACTACCGCTGGATTCATCGGGGGTTTGCTCGATCAAGGCCAAGGCACGCTCCAGCGCCACCAGGCCCCGGGTGATGGGGCTGGAGACCTCCGAGAGTTGACGCACCGGCGCAATGATCATCAGCATGGCGGTGACGAAGGCCACAAAACCGCCCACCGACGTGCCACTGCTGGCGCTTTGAATCAGGGCGACCGAGATCACAGCGGACAGCGCTACGGCAGCCAGCATTTGCGTCATGGGGGTCATGGCAGCTCCGGCCACGGTCGATTTCATGGCCAGGTGGCGCAGCGATTCGCTCAGTTTGTTAAAACGCGTGGCTTGCGTGGCTTGGGCCGCATACAGGCGAATGTCCCGGTGTGCCAACACGTTTTCTTCCACCACGTAAGCCAGTTGGTCGGTGGCCTCTTGATTGGCTTGGGTGAGCTTGTGCACGCGCCGGGTTAGCACTTTCATGACCCAGGCTACGGCGGGAAAGATGGCCGCAACGATCAGGGTGAGCTTCCAGTTCAGGTAAAACAGGTAGGCGGTGAGCGCCAGCAGCGTCAGGCCGTTGCGCGTCAGACTGAGCATGGCATTAACCAGCATGGTGGCTCCGGTTTGTACCTCATACACCACAGTGTTGGACAGGGCGCTGGAACTTTGTTGGGAAAACAGCCGCAGTTCTGCAGCCAGAATTTTGGCAAACATCGCCTGGCGCATCAGCTGCAGCCCGTGGTGCGTGATGCGTGTCAATCCGATTTGAGCCACATAGCCGGCCAGGCCGCGCACGCCAAACAGCAACAAAAGGGAGGCGGGCACTTCCCATATTTCCAGCTGACCCTGCTGGAATCCGCGGTCTAGCAGGGGTTTGAGCAGAGCCGGGATCATGGGCTCCGTGGCGGCTCCGACGATGGCGCTCAGGGCGACCATCAGCCAGATGCCTTGCAAGGTGCCAAAGTAAGGTGTGAAGCGCCGGATGCGTTGCAGCATACTGAGCGCAGCTTCTGAATTGCTGGATTTTGAGTTGATCAGGGTTGCTTTTGTAGTCATGCCAAGGCCTTGCTTGGCGTGGCAGGCCATGTGGCCTTATGCCGGTTTGAAGTTCTGATACCCCGCGCCAGCAGCACCCCCAGGGTAACGCAGAAAAAATCGCCAATCAGCGCGTCATAGAGCGATGAGTTGAACATGCAACCCACCACCATGACCGCTACAACCGACAGTGTGGCGCGCCGCACAGGCATCTCAAACCGCAAGGCATCACGCACCAGGCTTGCCACCAGCGCAAGCAGCAGCAAAGTGCCGACTACGCCCAACTCGACACCCCACAATAAAAATTCCTGGTGCGGGTTGCTGGCAAGTCCCGTGCCAAAGACCTGGTCGGCAGATTGGCCTTCAATGTGCTTAACTGATGATGTCCAACTACCGACCCCATGGCCAATAAGCGGTTGCTGTGCCATGGCCTGGATGGATCTGCGCCAGGCGTGCAAGCGAAAGCCGGATGAGGTTTCACTGCTGCCTTGGGCAGCGTAACTTTGGCTCTCCTGGAGCATTTGAGCGGTGCGGTGCTGCAATTTGTCTGAGCCAAGGTAAGCACCTGATAACACGACGAGGGGGATCACGACCAATGAAAGCAGGCGCAATTTTTTTGGCACTTCCCACACCAAGGCCAGAACCAGAACTGCGATGGAGGCCAGGTAGCCGGTTCGCCCCTCTTGTAAAAACAAGTTGTTAGCAAGGGCAGCTATGGCCAAAAAACCAGCCACCCAGCGCAGGCCTGGCCAGCTTAAACGCAGATGCCACAACACGGCTGCTGCTGCAGAAAAAATCAGGGTTTGATCGAGGTAGGTGGAATACACCACCGAGTTGAATGCGGTGTTGATTGCACTGCTGGCCCAGGGTACTCTGAAGCCTGCTGCCATGACCCATGAACTCGAAATAAAAATGCCCTGGCTTATAAAAAAAACTGCCAAGGCAATCCGCGCCTCACGCGCGTTCCTGATCAAGATCACCAGCAGGGCGAGCTCAAGCAACTTACTGTGTTTGGCAAATGCCAGCAGGGCAATGTCTGAGGGGGCTTCAGTCCATGTCATGCTGAGTGCAAAGCTGGCAAGAATCAGCAAAATAATGCGAACCGCCCAAAGTTTGTCCAGCGCTTCGTCTGTTGAACCTGTGAACAGATGCTTTCCAAGACAGACCAGGCAAGCAACAAATAGAACCAATTTGCCTAGGCTGACCCACGCCATGGGTAGACTCACTGAAGCCGCCACGATACAAAAAGCAAAAATACGAAGGCCTGTGGCCGTGCGAGTCAAATTGGTCATAAGTTGGATTAAGAACTTCACGACTTTACCGCACTGGCATCGATGTCTGAGCTGGGGGGAAGCTCATCTATGATGGCCATCCTATTTTGCTTTTTGCTACCCATGCGTATTTCTGCCATTGTCATTACCCATAACGAACAGGCCAATATTGGTGACTGTCTTAAAAGCCTGGATTTTGCGGATGAAATCATTGTGGTGGACTCTGCAAGTTCGGATAAGTCTGCAGATATTGCACGTGGTTTGGGGGCGCAGGTTCTTGTCACGGACGATTGGCCTGGCTTTGGGCCACAAAAGAACCGCGCGTTGGCACTGGCTAGGGGGCGGTGGGTGTTGTCGTTGGATGCCGATGAGCGGGTAACACCCGCTTTGCGTGATGAAATTCTGTCAGCTATTTCACGAGCAAGCGGCCCGCGTGTCTACAGGTTTGCGCGACAGTCCAGGTATTGTGGGCAATTCATGCGCTATTCAGGCTGGTCACCAGATTGGGTCTTGCGTCTGTTTCAAAGAGGCACAGCCAGGTTTTCAGACGATTTGGTGCATGAAAAACTGGTGTTTACCGGTGCGGTGGGCGATTTGAAGTCACCTTTGATGCACTACAGTTTTCCAGACTTTGAATCGGTCTTGGATAAAGCCAACCGCTATTCCACCGCCGGTGCCCAAGCCCTGCGCGCCAAGGGCAGGCGTGCCAGCCTGTGGGGCGCTATCGGGCACGGTGTCTGGGCGTTTTTTCGGACGTATGTGTTGCAACGGGGTTTTATGGATGGGCAATTGGGCTTGGCGCTGGCTATTTCCAATGCAGAGGGAACCTACTACCGGTATGCCAAGCGTTGGTTGATGTTGCGGCAAGAGCAATCGTCTTGATATGCGTGTGTCTGTTTCTTTTGTGGTACTGACTTACAACCGTGTGGACGCACTGATCCCGGTGTTGCAGTCGTTGGCTTTGCAATGTAATGAACGCCATGAAGTGGTGATTGCAGATGATGGTTCCAACACACTGGCAGTGGCAACGCTGCGCCAGCAACTGCCAGCCTTTCGCTGCGCAGTGAAACATGTCTGGCATCCAGATATTGGTTTCACGGCTTCACGGGCCAGAAATTTGGCTGCCATGGTGAGCCAAGGCGATTACCTGGTATTTCTGGATGGCGATTGCGTGCCCAATGCCAGATTTGTCCGGGCGCATGAGGCGCTGGCGCAAAAGGGGTTCTTTGTCAATGGCAATCGGGTGTTGTTGAGCGAGCGTCTTAGCCATCAAGTCACTTCTGGGCACGTGGACTTGATGCAGGCCGGTATGTACGACTGGATACATTGGCGGTTCAGGGGAGATGTCAACAAGCTGGCGCATTTGGTTTATTGGCCGCAAGCGCCTGGTAGGTGTGAGTCCGAATTTCGCTGGAAGCAAATTCGAAGCTGCAACTTTGCACTCTGGAAGCATGATTTTGAAGTGGTCAATGGTTTTGATGAATCTTTTGAAGGTTGGGGGCATGAGGATGCTGACCTGGTGCTTCGATTGCATCACCATGGCCTGTGTCGAAAAAACGGTTTTCTCAGCACCGAGGTTTATCATCTATGGCATCGACAAAACAGCCGTCATGCGCAAGACGTGAACCACCAGCGTGTCGTAGACCGCATCCAGACTGGCATCGTGCGTGCCACCAAAGGTATCCGCGATAATCTGCATGCAGATGGTGCGGTGATCACCCGCCTGAACTGAGCAACCGGCCAAGAGGCAAAACTATTTCATGATGCGTTTTTTATCAAATTTATGGATCGCCTGTGCACTTGCACTGTGTTCGCAAGTCAGCTTGGCTCAATTCCGGATTGAGGTCGCAGGGGTCGGGTTGACCCAGGTTCCGGTCACGGTTGCACCTTTCCGTGGGCAGGACGCACTGACTCAAAAAATCTCAGACATTGTTTTGGCTGACCTTGAACGCAGTGGTCAGTTTCGGTCGATTTTGTCTCCTGTGAGCAGTTTGGACGAGAGTACCAAGCCGGAGCTGTCGGCGTTGCGTCAGGCTGGCGCAGATGCGTTGGCTGCAGGCAGCGTGAGCAAATTGGCCGATGGTAGGTTTGATGTGCGTTTTCGTTTATGGGACGTGGTCAATGGCCAGGATTTGGGCGGGCAAGGTTTTGCGGTCAATGCCTTAGACTTGCGTGTGGCTGCGCATCGAGTGGCTGATTACATCTATGAGAAATTAACGGGAGACAAAGGCGTTTTTTCCACCCGGATTGCGTATATCACCAAAGTTGGCGCGCGCTATCAATTGTGGGTGGCGGATGCCGATGGTGAAAATGCGCAGTCGGCACTGGCAAGCCCTGAGCCCATCATTTCACCAGCCTGGTCGCCAGACGGAAACCAGTTGGCCTATGTGTCTTTTGAGTCACGCAAACCTGTCATTTACGTACACAACGTCAGCACCGGCAAGCGCAGGTTAATCGCTAATTTCAAGGGCTCCAACAGTGCGCCTGCCTGGTCACCAGATGGCAAAACACTGGCCGTGACGTTGAGCCGTGATGGTGGTTCACAGTTGTTTTTGCTAAGTGCTTCTGGGGGCGAGCCGCGTCGTCTGATCCAGTCAAACAGCATTGACACGGAACCCGCCTTTTCACCTGATGGACAAAGTATTTTCTTTGTCAGTGACCGCGGTGGTTCACCCCAAATCTACAAAGTGTCTGTAACTGGTTTGGGAGTGCAGCGTGTCACATTTACTGGTACTTACAACATTTCTCCAGCGATCAGCTCAGACGGCCGATGGATGGCTTATATTTCACGGATGGGTGGGGCTTTCAAATTGCATGTGATGGAAATGGCAAGTGGCACAAGCACGGCTATTACAGAAACATCAGCCGATGAAAGTCCTGGCTTTTCCCCCAACAGCAAATTACTGTTGTTTGCCACACAGCTACAAGGTCGTGAAGCTTTGATGACCAGTACGCTGGATGGCAAAGTCAAAGCCCGTTTGAATGGCCAGGGTGGCGATATTCGTGAACCACACTGGGGTCCTTTTTTTAAACCTTGAGTTTTGGGAGTATTGAGATGAAGCATTTGGTAGCCATGTGTTTTGCGGTAGTTTTTTTGACAGCTTGTGGTACTTCTGTACCGTTAAATGATGTTCCTGTGGTTGATGTAACTGCCAACTCCGTGCAAGGTTCGGATGCCAATGGGACAGGTGTCAATGGCACCGGCGTGACACCGGTTGATCTAGGTAAGACCACTGCGTCAGCCGATGCGTCAGCTGAGTCGCGAACGGTTTACTTTGATTACGACAGTTTTGTGATCAAGCCTGAATTCCAGTCATTAATTGCAGCGCAGGTGCGTGTCGCCAAGGCACAACCGACCCGCAAACTGGCCATTGAAGGCCATACCGATGAAACCGGTGGTCGTGAATACAACCTGGCATTGGGGCAAAAACGTGCAGACGCGGTTCGCAATGCAATGGCAATTTTGGGCGTCCCTCAATCTCAAATGGAGTCGGTGAGTTTTGGCAAGGAAAAACCAGCTGTGACTGGCAAGGATGAAGCGGCGTACGCTAAAAATCGCCGAGCCGAAATTCGTTATCAGTGAGCTTTAGGCGCATGAAGTTGCTCAAAACTTTCGTTTTTGTATGTTGCAGCCTTTTGACTGCAACCGCATCCCACGCCGGCTTGTTTGAGGATGATGAAGCACGCAAAGCGATTCTGGATTTGCGCCAAAAGGTGGAAACAGTTCAACAAGAGTTGGGGCAAAGCCGCAAGTTGGCATCTGAAGATAACGCGATCCTTGGCAATAGTTTGCTTGATTTGCAGCGCCAGATTGAACTTCTTAAAACAGAAATTTCAACACTTCGTGGCTCCAATGAAACTTTGCTGCGTGAACTCTCCGACGTACAACGAAGTCAAAAAGATCAGGCGCAACTGGTCGGTGACCGTTTGGCTCGGTTTGAACCGGTCAAAGTTCAAGTGGATGGCATTGAATTTTTGGCTGAGCCCGATGAAAAGCGTGATTTTGAGGGCGCGTTGGCAAGTTTTAGAAAAGGTGACTTTGTCACTGCTCAAAACCTGTTTGTAAGTTTTGTGGGGCGCTATCCGGCAAGCAAATACGTGTCATCAGCCTTATTTTGGTTGGGCAATGCGCAATACGCCAGCCGTGATTACAAAGAAGCCATCATCAATTTCAGGGCTTTGATTGCGCGTGATCCTGAACACATGCGAACACCAGAAGCGGTTTTGTCCGTGGCCAACTGTCAGTTGGAGTTGAAAGACAGCAAAGGTGCGCGCAAAACCCTGACGGATCTTGTCAAGGCATACCCTCAGTCTGAAGCTGCAGTAGCCGCCAAGGAACGTTTGTCCACTTTGAAATGACAGAGCGTCGCTTTGGGGGCATCGAGCGCTTGTTTGGCGTTGAGGCTGCCCAGCGTATTTTCAATGCACATGTGGCGGTGGTTGGCGTTGGCGGCGTGGGGTCTTGGGTGGCCGAGTCCTTGGCCAGAAGTGGTGTCGGGCACTTGAGTCTGATTGATTTTGATCAGGTGGCAGAGTCCAATATCAACCGGCAAATCCACGCGACCCAAGCCAGCCTGGGCATGGCAAAGGTGCATGCCATGCGTGACCGCATTCATGCTTTTTTCCCCGAATGTGAAGTTCATTGCGTAGAAGCTTTTGCCGAGCCAGAGAACTGGCCTGGCTTGTTGCCTGCAGGTGTGAATGCGGTGGTGGATGCGTGTGATCAGACTCGCGCCAAGACTGTCATGGCTGCATGGGCGTTGGAAACAGCTTGCATCTACGTTGCGGTTGGTGCGGCTGGTGGCAAACGGCAGGCCCACTTGGTTGCAGTTGAAGACATTGCCACCGTGACGCACGACCCGCTGTTATCCAAGCTTCGGTATGCCTTGCGAAAAGAGCATGGCGCAGCACGCGATGGAAAGAAGATAGGCATCACCGGCGTCTTCAGCCGTGAAGCCGTGGCCCCCCCTGATGCATCCTGCGGCTTGATCGGCGATGGAACTTTGAATTGTCACGGTTTTGGATCTGTGGTGACCGTGACAGCGACGTTTGGTCAATGTGCAGCAGGTGTTATTTTGAATAAATTGGCAGCAGCGGGCTAAGACTGGCTGGAAAAATGTTTATAATTTAAGGCTTGTAGCAATTAACGTTGCTTGAAAGATTGGGATGTTAGCTCAGCTGGTAGAGCAGCGGACTTTTAATCCGTTTGTCGTGGGTTCGATCCCCGCACATCCCACCAAACACAAGAGCCTGCTCATCATTGAGCAGGCTCTTTTTTTTGATGCTCTCAGTAGTTGAGTAGACCGCGGTACAACATGTAGGCCGCCAGCAAGTAGAGTACGCTGGCAAATATTTTTTTCAAACGTTTGACAGGCAATTTGTGCGCTGCGGCTGCACCCAAAGGTGCGGTGGTGACGCTGCAGGTGGCGATCACCAGCAGGCCAGGTAGCCAGATGTATCCGATTGAATAAGGTGGCAAATTAGCGACATGGCTGCCGCTGACGGCATAGCCCAAAGCGTTAGAGATAGCAATCGGAAACCCCAAGGCTGCTGAGGTTGCAACAGCATTGTGGATGGCCACATTGCACCATGCCAAGAAGGGCACACTGATGAAGCCGCCACCAGCGCCCACCAGCCCTGACATAAAACCAATCACGCTGCCAGCGCCAAGCAAACCCGCCTGGCCTGGAAGTTGCCGGGTGGCGGCTGGCTTTTTATCCAAAAACATTTGTGTGGCAGAAAAACCAACAAACAGCGCGAACAGCAAGGCCAGCGATGAACCTTTTAGAACGGTAAAGACCCCCATGCTGGCAACAACCGCTCCGAGAACAATCCCCGGAGCCAGGGCTTTGACCACGTCCCAACGTACAGCGCCGCGTTGGTGGTGCGCACGCACACTTGAGATGGATGTGAACACAATGGTGGCCATGGAGGTGGCAATGGCCATCTTCACAGCCAGTTCACTGTTGACATTTCTGGCGGACAAAATGGCGGTGATGAAGGGCACCATGACCATGCCGCCACCAATGCCCAGTAACCCTGCCAAAAAACCCGAACACAAGCCCAAGGCAACAAGTTCAAGGATCACTGAAAAGTCAAAAGGCATAAGCAGGAAGAAGAGTGAAGATGTCTGCGCACGCCACCAGACTGGCATCCTGAACCGGAGTTCAGGTGGGCGAGGTCAGTGAATGTTTTGGGTTCATCTAACGCGAGATGATCACGCCAACATCACAATATTCCAAGCCCTGGCTCTATGAGCATTGGTTCAAGGAAATATAAAGCCCAGTGAGCGCGGCAGACGTTGAAGATTGTAGACGTGTAAGCAGAGCGTTTAGCGTGCGATTTGCACGTAAATTTCGTTTATCTTGATCATGCCAAGTTCCATTCTGGCCTTTTCCTCGACCATTTCTAGACCTTCCTTAAGGTCGCGCACCTCGGCTGCCAGTTGGTCGTTGGCAAATTGAGTCTGTTCGTTGCGCTGAGCCTGATCTGCCAGTTGTGAACGCAAATGAGCCACTTGCGCCACACTGCCGCGTCCAAACCACAACTGCCCGTGAAGGATTACAAGCAGTGCAATCAGAGCAAGGGGAACAGCGCGGTGGCTCATGAAGACGGCTAGCGCAGGTTGTAGAACGCCGCGCGCCCTGGGTAGGTGGCAATGTCACCCAGGTCTTCTTCAATGCGCAGCAGCTGGTTGTATTTGGCCATGCGGTCACTGCGGCTCAAAGACCCTGTCTTGATTTGACCCGCGTTGGTGCCCACAGCAATGTCGGCGATGGTGCTGTCTTCAGTTTCACCAGAGCGGTGGCTGATGACGGCGGTGTAGCCGGCACGCTTGGCCATCTCAATGCAGGCGAAGGTTTCCGTGAGCGTGCCGATCTGGTTGATCTTGATCAGGATCGAATTGGCAATGCCCTTGTCGATGCCTTCCTTGAAGATTTTGGTGTTGGTGACAAACAGGTCGTCGCCGACGATTTGCACCTGCTTGCCCAGGCGATCAGTCAGGATTTTCCAGCCGTCCCAGTCGCCTTCGGCCATGCCGTCTTCGATGCTGATGATGGGGTATTTGTCAACCCAGGTGGCCAGCACGTCCGTCCACTGCTGGGCATCAAGCACCAGGCCTTCGCCGCTCAGGTGGTATTTGCCGTCTTTAAAGAACTCGCTGGCGGCGCAGTCCAGACCAATGGCGATGTGTTCACCTGCCACAAAACCGGCTTTGTCAATGGCTTGCAGAATCAACTGGATCGCGGCTTCATGGTTTTCCACGCTGGGGGTGAAGCCGCCTTCATCACCCACTGCGGTGCTCATGCCGCGCTCGTCGATGATTTTTTTCAACGCGTGGAAGGTCTCAGCGCCGTAGCGCAGCGCTTCGCGAAAGCTCGGCGCACCCACCGGGATGATCATGAACTCTTGCAGGTCCAGGCTGTTGTTGGCGTGCGCGCCGCCGTTGATGACGTTCATCATCGGCACGGGCAACTGCATGCCACCCATGCCGCCAAAATAGCGGTACAGCGGCAAGCCCGATTCTTCAGCGGCGGCGCGAGCCACCGCCATGGACACGGCCAGCATGGCGTTAGCACCCAGTCGGCTTTTGTTCTCGGTGCCGTCCAGATCGATCAGCGTCTTGTCCAGAAAAGCTTGCTCGGAGGCGTCCAAGCCCAGCACCGCTTCGGAAATCTCGGTGTTGATGTGCTCAACGGCTTTCAAAACACCTTTGCCCAGGTAGCGGGTTTTGTCGCCGTCACGTAATTCAATGGCCTCACGGCTACCCGTAGATGCGCCGCTGGGCACGGCTGCACGACCCATGGTGCCGCTTTCCAGCAGCACGTCACATTCCACGGTGGGGTTGCCGCGGGAGTCCAGAATTTCACGACCGACGATATCTACGATTGCACTCATGTTTATCTTTCAAAAAAAATACAAAATCAAAAACGACAGAAATCAAACT
>MNXW01000204.1 GCA_001871515.1 Comamonadaceae bacterium CG2_30_57_122 | reverse complement strand
GTCCTGGCGGCTCACGCCTTCTGTATCAGGGAGGGGCATCGGCCCGGCCCACAGTGCCAACAAGCGCCCACCCTCATCGCGCACTGCTGACGCAGCGGCCTGCCACTGTGCCGTGGTCACCTCAGCGTGCCACACCGGCACGGGTGCGGCCAAGGCTGCAAATTCAAGATCTAAACCAGGTATTTGCATGGCTTCAGCCTCCCAACATGCTGGCCGCCTGCACATACCAGCCATTCAGGTACGACGGAATGTACAGCCCCAACACCAGTGCCAGCATCAAGTGCACAAACACCGGTACCAGCGCCGGTGGATGCGCCAGGGGCTTGAGCGTGGTGTCACCAAACACCATGGGCAGAACCCGAATCAAAATTGATGCAAAGGCCACGCCCAATGCCAAAAAGAGGAAAGGAGCCGCCCAGGGCTGCTCACGCATGGCCGTGGTCAAAATCAAAAATTCGCTGGCAAATACACCAAATGGCGGCATACCCAAAATGGCCATCACCCCAAGCATCAAGCCCCAGCCCACGGTAGGGTTGACCTTGATCAGGCCGCGAATCTCGCTCATCACCTGCGTGCCGGCTTTTTGGGTGGCATGACCCACGGTAAAAAAGATCGCCGACTTGACCAGCGAATGCACTGTCATGTGCAACAAACCGGCAAAGTTGGCCACTGGTCCACCCATGCCAAAGGCAAAGGTGATCATGCCCATGTGCTCAATGCTGGAGTACGAAAACATGCGCTTGACATCTTTTTGCCGGGACAGAAAAAACGCCGCCACGGTGACCGAGAGCAAACCAAATCCCATCATCAATTGGCCCGCCATGTTAGTGCCCAGCGCGCCATCGGTGAGCACCTTGCAGCGCAGCACCGCATACATGGCCACATTGAGCAACAAGCCCGAAAGCACCGCCGACACGGGTGTGGGGCCTTCGGCGTGTGCGTCGGGCAGCCAGCTGTGCAAGGGCACCATGCCAATTTTGGTGCCGTATCCAATCAGCAAAAACACAAAGGCCAGGCTGATGATGTTGGGGTCAAGCTGACCCTTGATGTCGTTGAGGTTGGTCCACAGCAGCGTGGCGTTCTCGGGGCCGAGCACCTTGTCTGCCGCCATGTACAACAAAATGGTGCCAAACAACGCCTGAGCAATGCCGACACCGCACAAGATGAAATACTTCCAGGCCGCTTCCAGGCTGGCGGTGGTGCGGTACACGCTGACCAGCAGCACGGTCGTGAGGGTAGCGGCTTCCATGGCGACCCAGACGATCCCTAAGTTGTTGGTGGTGAAGCCCAGCAGCATGGTGAAACTGAACAACTGGTACATGCTGTGGTACAGGCGCATGCGCGGCGGTGTCATCTTGCCGTGGTCTTGCTCTATGCGCATGTAGGGGCGCGAGAAGATGGCGGTGGTCAAACTCACAAACGCGGTCAAGGTGACCAAAAACACGTTCAACGGGTCAATGAAAAACTGTTTTTGCAAGACAAATTGCGGTCCCTCGGACACCACCTGGATGGTTAAATCGCAAGCGGCCAGAAAGGTACCCAGACTGAACACCACATTGATGTCACGGGCATAGGCGCGGTGGCCAAACAAGCCCAGCACCATGCCACCCAGCAAAGGAATCCCGAGTACAAATAACAGCGCGTGCATGCTCAGTCTTCTCTTAAAGCTTCAAGATTGTGGATGTCCAGGTTGTCAAACTTCTCGCGAATCTGGAACATGAACACACCCAAGATCAACACGCCCACCAGCACGTCAAGTGCAATACCGAACTCCACAATCATCGGCATGCCGTTGGTGACGGTGGTGGCAGCAAAGATCAGACCGTTTTCCATTGACAAAAAACCAATCACCTGGGGTACCGCTTTGGAGCGGGTGATCATCATCATGAACGACAAAAACACGCAGGCCAGTGCAATGCCCAGTGAACCGCCCGCTATTGAGTCCGACAGGCGCGAAATAGGCAGCGCCAGGCTAAATGAAAAAATCACCAGGCCAATACCAATCAACATGGTGGTGGGCACATTGAACAGCGTTTCTACGTCCCAGCGCACATTGAGCTTGCGAATCACCCGGTGCAGCATCCAGGGGATGAAGATCACCTTGAGCACCATCGTCAACACACCTGATACATACAGGTCTGGCTGATGGGTGAAATAACCAAGCAGGAACGATGCAGCGACCAACGCTGCCCCCTGAATCATGAACAAATTGATCAGCGTCACAATGCGCCGCTGCGAGATCATGGCAAACGACAGCAACAGGATCAAGGTGGCAAACAGGTTGATGAGCTGAGGCGCAAATTTGATCATCCGACCCCCAGCAACACGTTCACCAGCAAACCAATCACGGCAATCAGAAACGCTGTACCCAAAAATTCTGGCACGCGGAAGATGCGCATCTTGGCACTAAGGGTCTCAATCAAGGCCAGCAAAAACCCGCCTATTGCCAGCTTGAAGATCAGTACCGGCAACGCCAGAAACAGCGCCAGCGGTGAATTGGCCTCTGCCACGCCCCATGGAAAAAACAGCGCCAGACCCACACATGAATAAGCAAACAATTTGAGGCTGGCAGCCCATTCCAGCAGTGCCAGATGGCGTGCTGAATATTCCAGAATCATCGACTCATGGATCATGGTCAGCTCAAGGTGGGTTTCCGGGTTGTCCACCGGCACGCGGGCATTTTCTGCCAATGACACCATGGTAAAGGCCACCCCTGCCAGCAACATGCTGGGGTAGATGGCCAGGTCACGGTGCGCCAGGGTTTCCACAATGACGGTCAGCGAGGTAGAACGGGTGATCATGGAGGCACAAAACAGCACCATCAGCAAGGCCGGTTCAGCCAGAAAACCAACCAGCATTTCACGCCGCGCACCCATGCTGCCAAAGGCGGTACCGACATCCATGGCGGCCAGTGAAATAAACACCCGCGCCAAACCAAACAAGCCCACCAGTGCAATGGCATCGGCCGCAGGTGACAAAGGCAAATCAGTAGAAATGGTGGGGATGATGGCGCTGGCCAGCAGCATGCAGCTGAAAATTACATAGGGGGCCGTGCGGTACAGGGGTGAGGCGTGCTCGGCCATCACCGAGTCCTTGTTGAACAGCTTGTGCAACATGCGGTAGGGCTGCAAGAGACCTGGTGCAGATTTGTTTTGCAAGCGTGCGCGCCACTGGTTGACCCAGCCGGTCAACAACGGAGCCAATAGCAACGCCAGCACAAGTGCCAGAAGTTGTGAAAGAACGCCCAAAATGCTCATCGTTTCACCACCAGCAAGACCACGATCAGCGTCACAAAGCTGTACATCAGGTAAACCGCAATGCGACCCTGTTGCAGCATGCCAATGATTCTGGACACGCGTTCCACCAAGGTGGCCACCGGCAGGTACAACCAGTACCACAACGGGTCTTCCAACGTCACTTTGTAGCTTGGTTGTTCGTCGAAGGCCTTGGGCAAATGACGCTTCAAACGAAAGAAGGGTTCAAAAATTTGCCTGATAGGTTGGCCAAAACCTTCGGCCGTGTCTTGCATGCGTGGTGTTTGCCAGGGGTAGCCACAGTCCCATGGCGGCACCCGCCGCATGCGCCCATGGTAGAGCTTGCGCACCAACAAAAACGCCAGTGCAAAACTGCCCAAGATGCCCAACAAAAAGATAGCAGGAGCGTAGCTGGCTCGCTCTACATTCACAGGAATCAGCAACCAGCCATTGTCAGCCACGGTATGCGCCAGACCGGCATGCACCAGCAGTTGGGTGACCGGGTCGATGATGGCAATGACCTGATTGGGAAACAAGCCCAGCAAGACACAACCCGCCACCAACCAGGACATGCCCAAACGTTCCCACGACCCGGCATCATGGGCATGCGACAGGCTTTCCTCACGCGGTTGACCCAGAAAGATCACACCAAAGTACTTGACCATGGTGTAGCCCGACAAAGCAGCGATCAAGGCAATCAGTGCGGCCATCACCGGCACCAGCATGTCCAGGAAACCATTGGGCAAACCGGTGGTAAACAGAAAGCTTTGCAGCAGCATCCATTCGGCCACAAAGCCGCCAAACGGCGGCAAACCGGCACAAGCCAGTGCGCCCACCAACGTCGGCCAGGCCACCCAGGGCATGTAACGCATCAGGCCACCCAACTTACCCAGGCTGCGCTCACCCGTGGCGTGCATCACCGCACCGGTGCTGCAAAACAGCAGGCTCTTGAAAAACGCGTGGGCCAGCATGTGGTACATCGATGCCGTCAGCGCCAATGCCGACAAGGCTTTCATGTCATAGGCCGAGAACAGCAGCGACAGGCCAAAACCCGCACACATCAAACCAATGTTTTCGATGGAGGAATACGCCAGCAAACGCTTCATCTCCACCTGCACGGTCGAGAACACCACGCCAAACAGGGCGGTGGCCAAGCCGACCGCCATCAGCAACACGCCCCACCACCAGATGCGCGTTTGCAGTAAATCAAACGACACGCGCAAGATGCCATACAACGCAATCTTCAGCATCACACCGCTCATCAACGCAGACACGGGAGAAGGAGCAGCGGGATGCGCCTCTGGCAGCCAGGCATGCAATGGCAACACACCTGCCTTGGCACCAAACCCAAAGACAGCCAGCACAAAAGCAGTGGAAGCCCAAAACGGTGACAAGTGTTGCGCGCGCATGTTGGCAAAGGTGTAGTCGCCGGTGTTGGCTTGCAACAAGCCAAAACACAGCAAAATACCCAGCGCACCAATATGCGCCACCAAAATATAAAGGTAGCCCGCATGACGGATTTCAGGAATTCGGTGGTTGGCGATGACCAAGAAAAATGACGACATAGCCATGGTCTCCCATGCCACCATGAAAATATACGCATCATTAGCCAGAACCACCATGGATAAACTGGCCAAGAACAAATGGTATTCAAGACACATCAGACCTGGTGGCGTGCCTTCACCCTGACGAAAATAACCCGCCGCAAAAGCTGAGACCCCTGCCGACACCCCACCAATCAGCAGTAGAAAATAGGCCGACAGACTGTCCAACCGAAGGTGAAAGGGAAGCTGGGGCAGCCCCAGGGGCAAGACCGCTGTTTCAGTGCCACTGAATGCGGCGCTCAGGGCCACAGCCATCAGTAACAATGAAAAACAAGCCCCCACCGGGAACAGCACGACGGCCACAAAGCGGAACCGCCGCAGCGCCACCACGCCCATGAAGCCGATGGCCAACCACGCCACCACTACAACCAACACCCAGTCCAAATGGACCCAGTCGGTGATGGCGGGAAGAGGGTTCATCGGTTCAAAAAATCAGGAGTTATTTGTTGCAATATTACACCCACAATTCAAACATCCGCTGTAGACGCTGCGTAAAAACGTCAACATCGCGCCGGGTCTAAAATGCATGCAAAAGGTAACACCATGAATATTTTCTACCGCCCACAATACCAATCAGATGCCACGCTTTTCATTGACCAACTCAAGGCGCAAACCCCTGGCATGGAAGCGCGGCAACGCGAAGGCCTGGCCTTGTTGTGGAACAAGTCGGTGGATCGTGAAGCTGTCCAAAACTTCAAGCAAGCACGCGTGGCGCAGAAACCCTACGTCTATCAAACATCTAACAATTAATGAAAATATAGCCTGTAGCCCTTTATTAATAAGGGCTAGTAGCTACTTTTAATATAGCAATCTTGTCGCTTGATGGTTGTCCCTGCCGCCACCGTCATTGACAGCAACGCGACGCTGACGAGCATGCCCCAGGTGATTGACCAGGTGGCCGTGGCTCGACTTTATGGCGAGCCGCTGTTTGCGCTGCCGCAAGACCTCTACATCCCCCCCGATGCCCTGGAAGTTTTTCTGGAAGCCTTTGAAGGGCCGCTGGACTTGCTGCTGTATTTGATTCGCAAGCAGAACTTCAACATTCTTGACATTCCCATGGCCGGGCTGACGCGCCAGTACCTGAGCTATGTGGAAGAAATCCGCCACCACAACCTGGAGCTGGCCGCAGAGTACTTGCTGATGGCCGCGATGCTGATTGAAATCAAATCGCGCATGCTGCTGCCGCCCAAATCGGTGCCAGAGGGGCAAGAAGCAGATGACCCGCGTGCCGAGCTGGTTCGCCGCCTGCTGGAGTACGAGCAAATGAAACTGGCCGCCGCACGCATCAACCAGCTGCCGCAACTGGGTCGTGATTTTTTACGCGCCCAGGTCTATGTGGAACAGTCGCTGCAGCCCCGCTTTGCGGATGTGAACATCGCCGAATTGCAAGAGGCTTGGGCCAGCATTCTCAAGCGTGCCAGCCTGATCCAGCGCCACAAGATCACGCGCGAAGAGCTCTCGGTGCGCGAACACATGAGCATGGTGCTCAAAGCCTTGCAAGGCCAGCGTTTTGTTGAGTTCGAGCGCCTGTTCCAACCCGAAAAAGGTGCTGCCGTGCTGGTGGTCACTTTCATTGCTCTGCTGGAACTTGCCAAAGAAACCCTGATCGAAATCACCCAGGCCGAAGCCTTTGCACCCATTTACGTGCGGCTGGCCTACACCCCTTCCTGAACCCATTGCCGGAGTTGACATGCCCTCACGCCAGACCACAACCGCCACCGCACCGCTGCACTTTGATGTCCTGATTGTGGGCAGCGGTCTGGCCGGCCTGAGCTCCGCGCTGCTGCTGCCGACCAGTAAAAAAATCGCCATCATCACCAAACGCGCCGTCACCGAAGGCTCCAGCGGCTGGGCGCAAGGCGGCATGGCGGCAGTATGGAACAAGAACGACACCTTTGACGCGCACGTGCAAGACACTTTTGTCGCCGGCGCCGGTCTGTGCGACCCGGCAGCGACACGCTTTGTGGTGGAAAACGCGCCCAAGGGCATCGCCTGGCTGCAAACCATGGGCGTGCCGTTTTCGCAGGAAGACGGCGCGCTGCACCTGACCCGCGAAGGCGGCCACAGCGCCCGGCGCATCGTCCACGTG
>MNXW01000281.1 GCA_001871515.1 Comamonadaceae bacterium CG2_30_57_122 | reverse complement strand
TGGATGCGGCTCTGGCGTACCAAAGGAAAGTGCAGGTCGGCACGCCAGGGGGCGATGGCTTCGTAGGTTTTGCGCACCGCGTGCTGGCTGAACAGGGCGCAATAGGCAGCGCGGCTGGCAGGCTGCTTGGAGAACATCACCAGGCCGGCGGTGTCGCGGTCAATGCGGTGGATTGGCACCAGATCATCCAGCCCCAGCTTGCGTTTGAGGCGCACCAGCACGGTCTCATTCAAATAACCACCCGAGGGCACCACAGGCAAGAAGTGCGGCTTGTCGACCACGATCAGGTGCGCGTTTTCAAACAGCACCACCTCATCAAACGGAATGGGCGCTTCAAAGGGCACGTCGCGGTAGTAGTACAGGCGTGAATGCGCCGGGTAGGGCGCTTGCATGGCTTGCTCACACGAGATGCGCTGGCCCGTTTCATTGAACACATCGCCGCGGGTGAACCGCTCCAGCCAGGTTTGACGGCTGACGTTGGGAAAACGCTCAGCCAAGAAGTCCAGCAGGCTAAGCCATGTGCCCGCCGGCAAGGCCACGCAACTAGGACCAACGCCGTTACGCGTGGGGGGTTTAAACCCTTTCAAACACCACGTCCCAGACGCCGTGGCCGAGTTTGATGCCCCGGTTTTCAAACTTGGTCAGCGGGCGGTAGTGTGGCTTGGGGGCGTAGCCCTGCAACTCGGGGTGCGTGGCCAGAGCGGTGTTTTTCAGCAGCGGCTCGGCACGCAAGACTTCCAGCATTTGCTCGGCATAGGCTTGCCAGTCGGTGGCGCAGTGCAGGTAGCCGCCGATCTTCAGACGCGCGGCCAGTTTGGCCACCAGCGGGGGCTGGATCAGGCGGCGTTTGTTGTGCTTTTTTTTGTGCCACGGGTCGGGGAAGAAGATGTGTACACCGTCCAGGCTTTGCTCTGGCAGCATGTGGTCAATGACCTCAACCGCGTCGTGGGCGCAGATGCGAATGTTGTGCAGGCTTTGTTCGCCAATGCGTTTGAGCAGCGCGCCCACGCCGGGTTCATGCACCTCACAACACAAGAAGTTGGTGTCCGGCAGCAGCGCGGCAATGTGCGCCGTAGCCTCACCCATGCCAAAACCTATTTCCAACACCGTGGCTGCAGCTTTTGAATCATTTTGGCATCTAGCCCTTGCTGCTTCTGTGTAAGCAGCTACAAAATCAATAGCATATGGCTGGTATGGCAAGAGGTACTGTGGCCCCAGTTCTTCAAACGCCTTGGTTTGCCCGGTGGTCACGCGGCCGGCGCGGCGCACAAAGCTTTTGATGGTTTTGGGGTAGGCCACGTCGGCCAGCGTTTGGGGCCGCAGGCGAGGTGCGCGTGCTGGGTCGGACATGTTGGGTGGGCTGGACGGGCGTGAAGGGGGGCGTGCAACAGGGCGGTTAAGGGGTGGTACCACCGACGGGAATCGAACCCATATCTGAGACTTAGGAGGTCCCCGTTCTATCCATTGAACTACGGCGGCAAGTTTGGGATTTTAGGGGTTCAGTCGTAGCGGTGCGTCCAGATCAGGTCTACCGCGCTTTGTTGACCGGTTTGGGCACGTAAGGAGAGACTTTTGGACAGGTCGTAAAAAATGGTGAATACACCCATGATGCCAGCAAGGCCACTCTCGTAGGCCACGTAAAAATCTCTGCCTAGACGTTTTCCCAGGGTCACGCTGGCACCATTATCAGTGTCACTGTTGTTAAATTGGAGCTCGTCCAACCCAAGTGCCTGGGTCAGGCTGGCGCTGGGGCTTTGACCATTGCTACCCAGCAATGACCAGGCTGCTTGCTGCAGCAGGGCGGCCTCGCCGCCGCTGCCGCTGCTCGCGCGCCCCAACACCAGCCAGGAGAGTTTTTCGGCATCGGGCAAGTCAGGGTCTGCATACAGACGCACCACTGGAGACTGTACCGTGCCCAGCACCTGCACGCCCACACGTTGGCTGAGCTTGGGGCGCAGAGCCAGAATGTTGAGCCCCGGGTTGTCTGAGGGGCCGACAAAGCGCAACACGCCCTGTTCAATGTCAAGCCGCTGACCATAGGCCTGGTAAGTGCCGCGAACGGTGCTGACCTCGCCCATCAGGCTCGGGCTGGCGTTGCCACTGGCTTGCAGCTCAAGCTGACCTGCCAACCGTGTGGTCAGACCACGTCCGCGCACCTTAAAGTTGTTGCCCAGGTTAAGTGTGAGTTGCACCTCAGGGGTGAAGCGTGGGGCAGTGCGTTGGGCTTGCCGGGTGGCTTCGGTGGGCTTAACCGCGGTAAATGAAGGCAACACCACATCGCTGCTTAGTTGGGGTGCAGTTTCACTTGGCAGAGTGATCAGAGCCTGATCCACATCCAACTGGCCACTCAGACTCAAAGTGCTGTTGTCAAGTTGGGCATGCAGTTGGCCAGACACCGTTAGCAGCCGGTCTGAACGACTGCTCAAGCGCAGTGTCTGAGCCTGTGCGTCCAACGCAATTTGTAATTGTTGAGCCAAAACCATGTTGGGCTGGCTGCTGGAGAGCCACTGAGCCAGGCCGGTGATCTTGAGTTGCCCACCTGCGCCACCTGCGCCACCATGCAGGGTGAAGTCGTCAATGAACAACTGTTGCCCCTCCAGCCGGGCGCGCAGGCTGCCCTGCTGGAAATCAATGCCGTCGGCCACCGAACGCACCGCCAGGTCATTGGCTTGCAGCGTGCCTTGCCATTGGGGTTGCTGGCGCGTGCCGGTCAGGTTGGCGTTGGCTTGCAGCGTGCCGCGCAGCCGCCAGCCTGGTGGAACCAGCATCGACCAGGCTTGCACTGGTGGCAGTTCAATTTGCAGGCTTCCACCCAGTGGCGCAGTGTCTGGCCAGCGCCAGCCTTGGGCGCTGGTTTGCAACTGGGTGCTGAACGCCAGCAGGGCGTGGCCGACACGTTCACTGCGCCAGCGCAGGCTGGCAGAGAGTTGGTCGTCGGCCAGGTTCAGCTGCAGCCGGGCTTCTTGCAGCAGGGCCGGTAAGCTGCGCGACGGGCTGACATCGAGGCTCAGGCGCAGGTCACCGGCGCTGCGCTCCAGCATGGCGCTCAGGTGCAGGGCATCGGTGTGGCTGGCATCCCAAGTGCCGTCAAGCACCAGGGTGCTGGACAGACCCAGGGCGTCCAGGGTTTTGGGGCTCAGGGCATCCAGCCAGGCAAACGGTAGCTGGCTGATTCGACCCTGGCTTTGCCATTGCGCCGGGGGCTGGGCGGCTGCACCCGCAGGGCGGCGTGCTTGCGTCCAGCGCATGGGTTGCCAGCTCAGTTGCGTCAGGCCGGGCAGGGGGCTGCTGAGTTGCGCGCTGCTGGCACCCAGTTGCAGGGTGTGGGCGCTGCTGGTTTGCTGCCAGTTGACGCTGAAGGGTTGGGGGGTCAGGGTCCAAAACCCCGGGTGGGTGTCGTCCTGGGCGCGCAGCGTGAGCTGGCTGAACTGGCCTTGCCAATGTTGGCCTGCGCGTTGTCCGCCCTGAGCCTGTGCTTGCCAGTGCAGCTGCCGGGCACCAAGTTGGGCCTTGCCCTGGGTGCGCAGGGTCAGAGCCGCCAGGTTGCCACTGACATCGGCCTGCAGCTCGCGCAGTTGCAGGGCTGATGCTGAATCTTTGGCACGGCCTGAGTCTACCGGCCAGGTCAGCTGCGGCGCTTGCAGGTGGGCGTTGATGTGCAGCCGCTGGCCCTGCTGTTGCCAGCCCCCTTGCCAGTGGGCTTGCAAGCTGGCGCGGCCCTGCGCCTGCTGGCCTTGCAAGAGACTGGCCAGCAGCGGCCACCGTGCCAACCATTGAGTGGCGCGTTGGGCATCTTGAACCTCCAAGGCCAGCGTGCCCTGGCCGTTTCGGCTGTCCAAATGGCCGTCCATTGAGGCGCTTAAACCGGGCAGACTCAATGCCACCTTGGCCTTGCTGGCATAGGTGCGGGTGTGGTAACTGCCTTCGCCAAGGAGCTGTGCCTGCGGTGTGGTCAGGTTGACATCACTTAGGGTGAGTTGCGGGGCTGCCCATTGGCCTTGTAGGCGAAGTTTGAACTGCTGTGGCGCGGGTTGCGTATTGGCCAGCTGTAAAGTGAAGTTGATGTGGTTGGCGTCCAGCGCCTTGGTGTCGATCGGAGTCACGTTGGCTTGGCCGGACAGTTGGGTCTGAGGGGCTTGTGGCCATAGCGCAGCCAAGTTCAGGGACTGCCATTGGGCTTGTGCCTGGGACAGTGGCTGGGCTTGCCAGGGTTTGATCTGCGCCGACAGACTGGCCTGCATAGCCCCCGGTACGGGCTCAGGTTTCAGGTGGGCTTGCAGCTTGAGTACCGTGTTGGAGGCAGCGATGTCACCTGTCAGGGTCGCCAGTGCAGACACCATCAGAGGTGCTCTGCGGCCCGGTACACTGGTACGCACTTGACCGCTTAACTGCAGCTGCAGAGCCATCGGAGTCTGTGCCTGCAGGCTGCCGCTTAATTGATAGGTTCCAGATGAAATTTGTGCGTAGCCCTTGTCCAACCTGTGCGAGAAGCTATCAAAAGTATAGTTTCCACTGAGTTCGGAGGCCTCCAGCTCGAAGCGGCCGGTGTGCCTCAAGCGGCTCACGTGAAAGGGCAGTTCCAGTGTTAGCGGCAGACTCAGGCTGATCGGTGGGGTGAGAGCGTTGCCGGTGGTGCTGGCTGGGCGTTGGTCATCAATGTGCAAGGTGGCGATGTGCAATTCACCCAGTTGCAGGTGTTTGTCCAGCAGGGGGCGAAGATTCCAGGAAATGCGTATGTCTTGGGCCTGGATGCTGAGCGCCCCTTGCGTCCAGCGCAACGAGCCAATGTGCCCACCATTGAGAAGCTTGCCCGACACGTCTTTGATTTGCAGCGATTGGCCGCTGGGTAGAAAGTGTGGTAGTTGGGTCAGCACCCACGGCAAAGCACTTGGGGTGCTGCTCCACCACCACAGGGCAACAGCCAGCGTCAACAGCGTCAACAGGCTGGTAGCCAGGGCTTTCATGATAAAAAAAACGGCACGCATTAAAAGGTAAATCCAAGATTCAGGTGTAAGCGAAAACGGCGCACGTCGACCCCATAGGCCAGGTCAATTTGCAACGGGCCGACCGGGCTGTGCCAGCGTGCGCCGGCACCGACCCCCACTTTGGCTGACAGGTCTGCGGGCTGATTGGCCACGGCACCGGCATCAACAAACACGGTGTTTTCCCAGTCGCTCGGTTGACCATTGAGCCGGATCGGATGCTGCCATTCGATGCTGCCCACACTGAGGTAACGCCCGGCGGTGGTGCTGCCGTCGGCGAGTTGCACGCCGATGTCATAGAGGCCGTAGCCGCGCACGCTGTTGTCGCCACCAGCCAGAAACAGTTGTGTGCTGGGCAGGGCAATGCCTTTTTGAGCCAGCACGGCACCCAGTGTGGCGCGTATTGACAAGCGTCCGGCCTGGCCTAGCCCAACAAAGCCCTGCCCACGTGTCAACAGCCGGGTGTAGACCTGAGGTTGACTTTCCAGGGTGCCGCCGCCGCCCACTTCTGCACCCCAGCCCCAGCCGGCGGTTGGCAACGGCAGGCTGTTGTAATGTCGAACCGCAAATGCATAGTTGGCACTGAGAGACTGAGCCAGCTCCGGCACGGTGGTGTTGGTGCTGGCAGACTCGGCGCGGTCGTATTGCAGAAACAAGTTGCGATCAATGCGCGCGCTACTTTGCCTGCGGCCACCTCGCAGTTGCTGACTGGTTACATGAAGCGTGCCGAGTTGCTCTTTTTTAATCAGCCCGGAGCCGACCCAACGCCAGCTGTCAGCATCGGGTTGTGAGGTTAGTTCGGAGCCAAAAGCCCGGCTATCACGGTCAAGCTGAGCTTTGCTCACCGCCTGCCAGTGCAGGCCTGGCACATCGTGATGGGTGTGTTCAATCGACAGGCGTGGGCCGCTGTCGGTGCTGGCACCAATGCCGAACACCATTTTTTGCAATGGTGTCTCGCGCAATCTGACGAGCACGCTGGCAGCGTCAGGGGTAGCTTCTGTGTCAAGCGCAACAAAGGCGGAGTCAAAGTAGCCGCTGTCTGACAGGCGTTGTTGTGCTTGTACCAACATGACTTGACTATAAGGCGTGCCGCTGGGCAGGCGCAGCAGGTTGTGCACCAACTCAGGGGTGTAGCGCTGCAGGCCTTCGATGACCAGTGCGCCGGTATGAAATGCCGGGCCGGAGTCGAGCGTGATGTGCAACTGCGCCTGGTGGTGCTCGGGATCAATGTTGGCCAGTGTCTGGCTGATACGCCCTTGTGGATAGTGGGCATTGGTGAGCAGGCGCAGCGCATTTTGTTTGGCACTGTCCCACGCGGTTTGAGTAAAGCGTTGCCGTGCTGGAAGCGTCCAGCTGGTTTGAATCTGGTTGCGTAGCCGGACATTGGTTATATTGTTAGCATCGCTTGCAATGGCTCCCATGAACTGAATCTTCACTTGTGTGACGCGGGTTGGTTCGCCTGGCGAGACCTGAATGCGGATGAGCCGGTTACTGGCGTCGGTGCTGTGCTTGGTTTGGCGCTGAATCACGATGTTTGGTGCAAAATAGCCCAGGGTGCCCAGTAGCTGGCGGGCATCGTGCTCGGCCTCGTTTTGCAGGCGGTCAAGTTCATCGTCGCTCAGGTCGGTGAGCTCTTGGTAACGTTGCAGTTCCAAGTGACGTGTGAGCAGTTGCTTCACTTCGTCTGGGGCTTCAATCTGAAGATCAAATCCATTTGCAGCCCAAGCCTGCACGCTCGCAAAGAGCAGAAAAAATACCAACCAGAAACGCTTCATTTGCTTAAGTGCCGCATGGCTTCTTCCAGCCCTTTGAGGGTGAGCGGGTACATCCGCCCGCTCATGAGTTGCTGCACGATGCCGATGCTTTGGCGGTACTGCCACACGCCTTGCAGTTCGGGGTTGATCCAGGCGAATTGTGGGTAGGCGTGGGTCAGGCGGCCGATCCATTCAGCGCCGGTTTCCTCGTTGCTGTATTCCACGCTGCCGCCGGGCTGCAAAATTTCATAGGGGCTCATGGTGGCATCGCCAATGAAGATCAGCTTGTAGTCTTTGTTGTACTTGCGCACGATGTCCCAGGTGGGAAATTTTTCGGCAAAACGACGGCGGTTGTTCTTCCAGACAAAGTCATAGACGCAGTTGTGAAAATAATAAAACTCCAGGTGCTTGAACTCGGCCTTGGCGGCAGAAAACAACTCTTCCACCCGTGCAATGTGCTCGTCCATGGTGCCGCCTACGTCCATCAAGAGCAGTACTTTGACGTTGTTGTGCCGCTCCGGCTGCATCTTGATGTCGAGGTAGCCGGCGTTGGCGGCGGTGGCGCGGATGGTGTCGGGCAAATTTAGCTCTTCAACGTTGCCTTCGCGGGCGAACTTTCGCAGGCGGCGCAGCGCCACCTTGATGTTGCGTGTGCCCAGCTCTTGGGTGTCGTCGTAGTCGCGGTAGGCGCGCTGCTCCCACACTTTGACGGCGCTTTTGTTGCCACCTTTGCCGCCAATGCGCACGCCTTGCGGGTTGTGGCCGCTGTTGCCAAAGGGGCTGGTGCCACCTGTGCCAATCCATTTAGAGCCACCTTCGTGGCGCTCCTTTTGCTCTTCCAGGCGCTTTTTGAGCGTCTCCATCAGCTCATCCCAGCCCATTTTTTCGATGGCGGCTTTTTCTTCGGGGCTGAGGTTAAGTTCGAGCGTTTTTTTGAGCCAGTCCAGGGGGATGTCTTTGGTGAAGTCGGTGATGAGTTCCACGCCTTTGAAATAGGCGGCAAAGGCGCGGTCAAACTTGTCGTAATGCTTTTCGTCCTTGACCAGCGTGGCGCGGCTCAAAAAGTAAAAATCGTCAAGGCTGTAGCCGCTGGGGGCGTTGACAGCGTCATCGGCCTGCGCTGTTTTGGGGCCGACCACGCCGAGCTTCAGGGCTTCCAGCAGGGTCAAAAATTCCTTGACCGAAACCGGCAGCTTGGCCGCGCGCAGGGTGTAGAAGAAGTCGATCAGCATGGGCTTGGTTTGTTGGGGTCAGAGCCAGTTTTCAACCTGAAGACCAGGCACGCGCGAGAACTCACGCACGTTGTCGGTCACCAGTACCAGCTTGTGGTGCAGCGCTTCGGCGGCGATCCAGGTGTCGTTGGGGCCGATGGCTGTGCCGGCTTGTTCCAATTGGGCGCGCAGTTGTGAATAGGTGTCGGCGATC
>MNXW01000164.1 GCA_001871515.1 Comamonadaceae bacterium CG2_30_57_122 | reverse complement strand
TCAGTGGTCGGCGCGATGAGCAGACGCTTAAAGCGCTGTTTTACGAAGAACTCGGCGCGCTGCTGCAGGTGCGCAAAGCCGACCGCGACGCGGTGATGCAGGTCTTGCGCGCGCACGGTTTGAGCGCCTTCAGCCATGTGGTTGGCCAGACGCGCCCGGCCACCTCGCAAATTCAGGCGGGCGTGGGCGAGGTGCAAGTCTGGCGCGATGCCAAGTCGATCTTCAGCGCCAAGCTGGCTGACTTGCACCAGGTGTGGGATGCCACCAGCTGGAAGATTTGCCAGCAACGCGACAACCCCGAATGTGCCGATGCCGAGCACGCGGCAGCGGGTTTGGCGGCTGATCCGGGCTTGCATTTTTATATGAAAAATCAGGCTCTAGCCCTTATATATAAAGGGCAAGCAGCTACACAAAATGTAGCTGACGTGTTCTCCTGCACGCCCTCTGGCAGCCATGGTTTGCAAGTCGAGCCTGCCATGACCGTGTCAGAGGCACCTGCGCTGCTGCTAAGTCGCCCCAAAGTGGCGGTGCTGCGCGAGCAAGGCGTCAATTCGCATGTGGAAATGGCCTACGCTTTCACCGAAGCCGGTTTTGAGGCCTTTGACGTGCACATGACTGATTTGCAAACGGGGCGCGCCAAGCTGGCCGACTTCAAAGGCGTGGTGGCTTGCGGCGGCTTCAGTTATGGTGACACCCTGGGCGCGGGCATTGGCTGGGCGCGTTCCATCACCTTCAACCCCGTGTTGGCCGATCAGTTCAAAGCCTTCTTTGGCCGCACCGACACCTTTGGTCTGGGCGTGTGCAACGGCTGCCAGATGTTTGCCGAGCTGGCCGACATCATTCCCGGCGCACAAGACTGGCCACGCTTCACCACCAACCAGAGCGAGCGCTTCGAGGCGCGCCTGAGCATGGTCGAGGTGCTGGAATCGCCGTCGCTGTTCTTTACCGGTTTGGCCGGCAGCCGCCTGCCGATTGCCGTGGCGCACGGCGAAGGTTTTGCCAACTTCAACTACCGCGGCAACGCCAACAAAGCCATTGCCGCCATGCGTTTTACCGACAACACCGGCGCAGCCACCGAGGCCTATCCGTTCAACCCCAACGGCAGCCCCGGTGGCTTGACGGCAGTGACCACGGCAGACGGCCGCTTCACCGCCATGATGCCGCACCCCGAGCGCGTGTTCCGCAACCTGCAGCTGAGCTGGACAGACCAGGATGTGTCAGCCTTCAGCCCGTGGATGCAGTTGTGGCGCAATGCGCGCAAGTGGGTGGGGTAGAAACGGGCTCAAGTCGATACCAAAGTGGTGCTGATCGACGGTAAAAGACTGGCTGACTTGATGATGGATTTTGATGTGGGTGTATCGGCGGCAGCATCCGACGTAAAAGTTGTCGATTACCACTGAACTACCGGAGGTTTTTATGCGCATTTCAGCCCCCAAAAACGGCCTTCGCCCCATCCATCCTGGTGAGGTGTTGCGCGAGGATTACCTCAAGCCTTTAGGCATCAGTGCCAACGCCTTGGCGCAGGCGCTCAAGGTGCCGGCGTCACGCGTCAATGACATTGTGCTGGAGCGGCGCGGGGTCACGGTCGATACCGCCATGCGACTGGTGCGTTACTTTGGCGGAGATGTGCAAACGTGGATGAATTTGCAGACTGCTTTTGAAGTGAAGGTAGCTCAAAAAAATCTGACCACAAAAATTCAAGAAGAAGTCATGCCGATGGCAGGTTAATGGTGAAGCTGGTGACCCCATTGCCTGATGCCACACTGATCGCGCCGCCATGCGCGGTGACGATGGATTGGGTGATGGCCAGCCCCAAGCCCGCACCTTCTGCGTTGTGCTGTCGGGCCGGGTCGACCCGAAAAAACCGGTCAAACACACGCTCCAGATGCTCAGGGGCAATGTCCGCCCCCTGATTGGTTACGGTGATCTGCACCGCATCGGGCAAGGTTTCAAGGCGAACGATGAGTTCGCTGCCGTTCTGGGCATGGCGCAGCCCGTTGGACAGCAGGTTACCCACGGCGCGGCGCAGCATCAGGCGGTCGGCACTGACTGAACCTTGGCCCTGTAGCGTCAGCTTGATGTGTTGTTCATCCGCCAGGGCATCAAAGTAATCAAACAGGGCGCTTACTTCGTCGGCCAGGTTCAGGGTTTCGCGGTGCGGCAGCACCAAACCGTTGTCAGCCTTGGCCAGCAGCAGCATGTCGGCGATCATGCGTGCCATGCGCTCCAACTCTTCGGCGTTGGACTCGAGCACGCTGCGGTAATTGTCGGCAGCGCGCGGTTGCGACAGCGCCACCTGCGTCTGGGTCATCAGGTTGCTCAATGGTGTGCGCAGTTCGTGGGCGATGTCGCTGGAAAAATCCGACAAGCGTTTGAACGCCTCTTCCAGCCGCGCCAGCATGTCATTGAGCGACTGCGCCAGCTCGATCAGCTCCACCGGCATGCGTTGCAGCGACACGCGGCGGTTGAGCTGCTGCGCGGTCACCACTTGAGCCTGGTCGCGCATGGCACGCAGGGGCTGAAGTGCACGCCGTACCGACCACCAGCCCAGCAACACTATCAGCAATGCGGCGCACGCTACAAACAGCCACAGCGTTTGCAAAAAAGCCTGCATATAGCTCTGGTGGTGGCCGATGTGAATCGCCGCTGCTACGATAACGGAAGCATGGTTCCCTTTTGCATCAAGGGCTGCAGTTGGAATTTGCTGTGCCAGGCCGCGGTAGGTCTGGTCTGCCAGTTGCCATAGCATGGGTTGCCCTGGATGCTGGGTGGCCTGGGTTGCCACCATGGCGGGGTCAAAGCTGGCGTTGACGGTGGCAAAAATGACGGCTTTATCGGCATCGAGCAGCAGCACCTCCAGTCCGTGGTGGCCAATGAGCGAGCGCGCCAGCTGGTGCGACAGTTGTGTCAGGTCGCTGGCTGCGCCCACCCTTTGCAGCGCCTGGGCAATCAGCTCCATCTTGCCCGAGAGCACCTCCACGTCGAGCGCTTCAAAATGCTTCTCCACCGAGTTCGACACCACCCAACCCAGACCCAGCAGTACGGCAGTGCACACGCCAACAAATATCAGCGTGAGGCGCTGGGTCAGCGACAGGCGGTTCAAAGCGGCGTCTCCAGCACGTACCCCATGCCGCGCACGGTGCGGATCAGTTTGGGTTCAAACGCGTCGTCCACCTTGGCGCGCAGGCGGCGCATGGCCACTTCAATCACGTTGGTGTCACTGTCAAAGTTCATGTCCCACACTTGCGAGGCAATCAGCGAGCGCGGCAACACCTCGCCCTGGCGGCGCAGCAGCAACTCCAGCAAGGCGAACTCTTTGGCGGTCAGGTCAATGCGCTGGCCGGCACGGCTGACGCGCCGACGCATTAAATCGAGTTCCAGATCGGCTACGTGCAAAAACGGGTCGCTTGAGGGCTTGCTGCCACGACGCATCAGTGTGCGCACGCGCGCGAGCAGCTCTGAGAAAGCAAAGGGTTTGAGCAAATAGTCATCTGCGCCCAGTTCCAGCCCCTTGACGCGGTCGTCCACTGCGTCGCGCGCCGTCAAAAACATCACCGGCATGTCTTTGCCGGCACGGCGAATGCCCGCCAGCACGCCCCAGCCGTCGATGCCGGGCAGCATCACGTCCAGTATGGCAAGGTCGTAGCCTTCGGTCAGCGCAAGGTGCAGACCGTCTACCCCATCACGCGCCAGATCCACGCTAAAGCCAGCCTCGGTCAGCCCTTGTTTCAGGTAGTCGCCGGTTTTTTGTTCGTCCTCGACGATGAGGATTTTCATCACAGTCCTTCTTCATGGGTCAAGTCGCGATTATTCCGCTGGGGCGCGGAAAGATTTTGCCAAGTTGAAAAATATTAGCGCAGCCGCAGCGCGTTGCCAATGACAGAGACCGAGCTGAAACTCATGGCCAGCGCGGCAATCAACGGCGACAGCAGCCAGCCGGTGAGCGGGTACAACACGCCCGCCGCAATCGGGATGCCCAGCGCGTTATACAAAAAGGCAAAAGCCAGGTTTTGCTTCATGTTTTTCACCGTGGCGCGCGACAGCAGGATGGCGGTGCTGATGCCGCGCAAATCACCTTTGACCAGGGTGACTTGCGCGCTGTTCATGGCCACGTCGGTGCCGGTGCCCATGGCAATGCCAACATTGGCTTTGGCCAGGGCCGGGGCATCGTTGATGCCGTCCCCCGCCATGGCCACCACACGGCCTTCTTTTTGCAATTGGGTCACCAGCGCCAACTTGTCGGCCGGTTTGACCTCGCCGCGCACTTCCTTGATGCCCAGTTGATTGGCTACCGCTTTGGCCGTGGTCAGGCCGTCGCCGGTGGCCATGATGATGCGCAAGCCGGCCTGTTGCAGCGCTGCCAGCGCCTGTGCAGTGCTGGGTTTGATCGGGTCAGACACCGCCACCAGCCCCAGCAGTTGCCCACCTGAAGCCAGGTACATCACGCTGGCACCTTCGCCGCGCAACTGCTCTGCTTTGGCTACCAATGGGGTAAACACCACACCTTCTTGTTGCATCAGCGTGGTGTTTCCCAGCGCCAGCGACACGCCCGCAATCTTGCCACGCACGCCAATGCCAGAGCTCGACTCAAAGCCCTCCGGTTTTTCCAGCGCCAGGCCCTGCTCGCGGGCAGCGCGCACCAGCGCTTCGGCCAGCGGATGTTCGCTGCCCTGATCCAGACTGGCGGCCAAGCGCAGCACCTCATCGGCAGACCCGCCAGCCACCGGGACGGCCGTGTTAAAAGCCGGTTTACCTTCGGTCAAGGTGCCGGTCTTGTCGACGATCAGGGTATCCACCTTGCGCAGGTTCTCAATGGCCGCCGCATCGCGAAACAGCACACCCTGCGCCGCGCCCTTGCCGGTGGCCACCATGATCGACATCGGCGTGGCCAGCCCCAGGGCACAGGGGCAGGCAATGATCAGCACCGCCACGGCGTTGATCAGGCCAAACACCCAGGCGGGCTCGGGGCCAAACCAGCCCCAGGCAAAGAAGGTCAGCACGGCAATGGAGACCACGGTGACGACAAAGTAGCCCGCCACCACGTCGGCCATGCGCTGCATGGGCGCGCGTGAGCGCTGCGCCTGGGCCACCATTTGCACGATTTGCGACAACATGGTGGCCGCGCCCACACGCTCTGAGCGCATCACCAGTGCACCGCTGGTGTTCATGGTGGCACCAATAAGTTGGTCGCCCACCCGTTTGGTCACCGGCAGGGGTTCCCCGGTGAGCATCGACTCGTCCACCGCACTGCTGCCTTCCAGCACCACGCCGTCGACCGGTACTTTTTCACCGGGGCGCACGCGCAGGCTGTCGCCCACATGCACATTGGACAAGGGCACGTCTTCTTCGCTGCCGTCGGTGCGGATACGACGCGCGGTTTTCGGTGCCAGGCCGAGCAACGATTTGATGGCGGCTGAGGTTTGTGAGCGCGCCTTGAGTTCAAACACCTGGCCCATCAGGGTTAGCGAGATGATGACGGCGGCCGCCTCAAAATACACCGCCACACGCCCCATGGAAATGAACGAGTCCGGGAACACCTGCGGGGCCAGCGTTGCCACCACGCTGTAACTATAAGCAGCGCCGGTGCCCAGGCCAATTAGGGTCCACATGTTCGGGCTGCGGTTCACCAGCGACTGCCAGCCGCGTACAAAAAACGGCCAACCGGCCCACAACACAATCGGTGTGGCCAGCACCAACTCTACCCAGCTCTGCACCGCCATATTCATCCATTGCAGGCGATGCCCGGCCATGGCCAGCACAAACACCACCAAGGTCAGGGGCAGCGTCCACCAGAAACGGCGCTGAAAATCATGCAGCTCGGTGTGGTCTTCTTCGGCGAGTGAGGGCAGCATGGGCTCCAGCGTCATGCCACATTTGGGACAGTTGCCGGGGTGCTCCTGTTGCACTTCGGGGTGCATCGGGCAGGTGTAAAGGGTTCCTGGCGAGACCTCCGCGGGCTCTGCTGGTGCCACTGATGCCGGTGCCTTTGTATCGCTAAGGTACTGCGCCGGGTTGGTGGCAAATTTGCCCTGGCAGTTGGCACTGCAAAAATAATAGGGGCGATTTTGGTGCTGGAGCGTATGGGGGGACGATGCCGTCACCGTCATGCCACAGACGGGGTCGGTCAGCGTTGTTTTTGGTGAGGTGTTCATGGTGTGCCTTGACTTGGTGGACTAGCGCCAGCTGCGATATCCTTGCCAGCTTGCGGCATAGAGCCGTGCCCGCCGTGCCCATGGTGCATGAACAGGTGCATCAGGGGGCACGCGGCCAGCAGCAGATAGGGCAAAGCGCCCAGCGTGTGCGCCAGGTGCCCGGTTAGCAAGAAATAGCTTGCGATAGCGCCCATGACAGCCAAGCCAGGCACATAGCGTGAGCGCCAAAAAACCTGTGTACGGACTGATTTGTTGGCGGCTGGGTTAATGGCAGGAAATCTCATTTTTCAGCGGCTCCTGGCAGACGATCCATCATCATTTGCATCATGGTCTGCATCATCTCCATGCGCTGCTCCATCATCTGATGGTGCACGGCCATGTCGGCGGGCATCTTCATTTTCATGCTTTTGTCTTTCATGCCAGCCATGTCACCCATCATGCCCATGCCCATGCCTGACATGCCTGACATACCTGACATGCCTGACATGCCTGACATTCCCTGCATCATGCCTGACATTCCTGACATTCCCTGCATCATGCCTGACATGCCCTGCATCATGCCCATGGCCTGCTGCATGGCTTTCATGTGTTCGGGCATCAAGGCGTTGCGCTCCTCAGGCGTTTTAGCAGCCATGAATTTTTGATGCAGTTCGTGCATGGATTTTTGCTGCTTGGCCATCTGGCGCATGGCATCAATTTGCTGCGCTGTTGTTGCCTCGGCTGCTGAGGCTGCTGCCGCAGGGTGGTGGCCTGCATGGTCAGGGTTGGTGGCGTTGTCAGTGGCGGCAACGGCAACGGCCAGCGATGCTGACAGCGTCAGAACTGCAACGGATGCCATAAGGTAACGGTAACGAACTTTCATGGTGTTCTCCTTTAAAAAAGACAATTGAGGCGCTCAGGAATAGGACTGGTAGACCGTCGTGCTGCCATCGCGGCGCACCAACAGCACTTGGTAGGGGTCTTTGCGACCTTTGTAAACAGAGCCATCCATGCCCGGGCTTCCGACCTTCATGCCAGGCACGGTCAGGCCAATGGCATCGGGTTTTTCACGCAGCAAGCGCTTGATGTCGCGCGCTGGCACATGCCCTTCGATCACGTAGCCAGCCACGCGGGCAGTATGGCATGACCCTAATTTGGCGGGCAAGCCCAACTGTGCCCGCATACCGTTGTTGCCGGTTTCAAACACGTTGACGCTGAACCCGGCTTGCCGCATGGCAGCAACCCAATCCTTGCAGCAGCCGCAACTCGGGTCTTTCCAGACTTCGATGAGGGGTTGGGGTGCTGCAGCCATGCCAACTGCTGGCAGCAGCAAACCGGCAAGTATGAGGTGACGGCGGTTGATCGAACAAGGTAATTGCATGGAGGGCTCCTTCAAAAGTTGCAATGCGTCTGGTCAGTCTAAAAACGCAAGGGCATCACCAACATGACATGAACATGACAATTCGGACAGGTTCGCGCCATCAGCTGCGGCATCCTGCTGTGGTTTCGGAGCCAGATAACTAACGTCCATGTTCAACAAGGACACCCCAAAGCATGAAACATGCGTGCCCTGTGTAGGGAAGGGTTTCAACCCGCCATGGCCGACTGAAGTCGGCCCTACGACACGCCATTTTTGTGGGCTGTGGGCGTTGTTTCACGTTAACGTCCATGTTCCACAAGGACACCCCAAAGCATGAAACA
>MNXW01000099.1 GCA_001871515.1 Comamonadaceae bacterium CG2_30_57_122 | reverse complement strand
AAGGCCAGCGTGTTCCGTTTTCTGACATCGCCCAGGTGCGCACCGCGCTCGGCCTGAGCGCGCCACAGGAGCCACACGCATGAGCGCCATGATGAACCTGCAACAAGTCGCCCAGTGGTTGAACCCAGTGCAAGCCAGCCACGCCGGCCTGGATCTGGCGCAGGTGCAGGTGCAGCGCGTGCACACCGACAGCCGCAGCATTGAACCCGGCGACCTGTTTGTGGCGCTGCGTGGCGAGCGCTTTGATGCCAATGACTTTTTACTTGAAGCCCGGCGCAAAGGGGCCGTGGCGGCGATTTGTCAGGGCGACACCGCCGTCAGCAAACTGGCGCAGGCGCATCTGCCCGGCTGGGTCGTGCCCGATGCCAAATTGGCGCTGGCGCAACTGGCCACCCACTGGCGCGCCCAATTCACCTTGCCACTGATTGCAGTGACCGGCTCCAACGGCAAAACCACCGTGACGCAAATGATCGCCAGCATCCTGCGCGCCTGGCAGGGTGATGCCAGCCTGGCCACGCAAGGCAATTTGAACAACGACATCGGCGTGCCGCTGACCG
The DNA here is from genome assembly GCA_001871515.1 of Comamonadaceae bacterium CG2_30_57_122. GTDB lineage: Bacteria > Pseudomonadota > Gammaproteobacteria > Burkholderiales > Burkholderiaceae_C > Rhodoferax. The sequence continues at coordinate 7,104 of MNXW01000099.1, read as the reverse complement.
TGCTGCGCCTGCGCCCCACACACCGTGTGGCGGTGATCGAACTGGGCATGAACCACCCCGGTGAAATTGCCACCCTGGCGGCCATCGCCCAGCCCACGGTGGCACTGGTCAACAACGCGCAGCGCGAACACCTGGAGTTCATGGCCACGGTTGAAGCGGTGGCGCAAGAAAACGGCTCGGTCATCGATGCCCTGCCGATCAACGGGGTGGCGGTGTTTCCAGCCAACGATGCCTTCCACGCGCTGTGGGCAGGCAAAGCGGGTGCGCGAGAGCAACTGTGTTTTGGACAACCAGTCGAATCCTCTTTGGGTGATGCGCGTGGGGTCGACTTCAGTCGACCATGGTCGGCATCAGTCGACACAGTAAATTCAACAGTTCACGCCACACAGGCCGTTTGGGTCGATGCCGCTTGGCAGGTCAGCGCCATGACACCGCAAGGCGCGCTGGGTTACAGCTTGCACATTGCCGGCGCGCACAACGTCAATAATTCCCTGGCTGCTGCTGCCTGTGCCCTGGCCGCCGGTGTGCCACTGGCAGCGATTGAACAAGGCCTGAGCGCCTTTGAGCCGGTGAAAGGCCGCTCACGGGCACTGCAACTGGTGCACCAGGGCCACCGTATCACGCTGGTGGACGACACCTACAACGCCAACCCCGACTCGGTGCGCGCCGCCATTGAGGTGCTGGCCGCCCTGCCCGGGCCGCGCCTGCTGGTGCTGGGCGACATGGGCGAAGTGGGCCACCAGGGCCCTGCCTTCCACCGCGAGGCGCTGCAACTGGCCTTGAATAAAAATATAGAAAAAGTGCTTGTAACCGGCGTATCTGCTGGGCAAGCTGCTATTGAATTCAAAGCTATTGAAGCGCACCCCGAGATGGCAAACCTGCAAGCCGCCGTGTTGACCGCCCTGCCCGAAGTGGCCAGCGTGCTGGTCAAAGGCTCACGCTTCATGAAGATGGAGCAGGTGGTGCACACCCTGTGCGCCGCCGCTGACACCAAGGAGCCCAAAACATGCTGATTTGGCTCACCCAATGGCTGCAAGGCCTGTACCCGGACTGGGGGTTTTTGCGCGTGTTCCAGTACCAAACTTTCCGTGCCGTGATGGCCGCGCTAACCGCCTTGCTGATGGGCTTGGCCGCCGGGCCGTACGTGATCCGCCGCCTGACCGAACTCAAAATTGGCCAGCCGATTCGCGGCTACGGCATGGAGTCGCACCACATCAAAAGCGGCACTCCGACCATGGGCGGCGTGCTGATTTTGCTCTGCATTGCGGTGTCCACCCTGTTGTGGTTTGACTGGAGCAACCGCTTTGTCTGGATCGTGCTGCTGGTGACGCTGGGCTTTGGCGCCATTGGCTGGTCTGACGACTGGCGCAAGGTGGTCAACAAAGACCCCGAGGGCATGCCCTCGCGCGAGAAATACCTGTGGCAGTCGCTCATCGGCCTGGTGGCGGCGCTGTACCTGGTGTTTTCAATTTCAGAAAACACCAACTACCGTGTGCTCGAATTGTTCTTCACCTGGGTGCAATCCGGCTTTGACATGAGCCTGCCGCCCAAGGCCGGACTGATGCTGCCGTTTTTCAAGGAAATCAGCTACCCCCTGGGGGTGCTGGGCTTTGTCATTCTGAGCTACCTGGTCATCGTCGGCTCCAGCAACGCGGTCAACCTGACCGATGGGCTGGACGGCCTGGCCATCATGCCGGTGGTGCTGGTGGGTTCCTGCCTGGGTATTTTTGCCTACGTGACCGGCAACGTGGTGTTTGCCCGCTACCTGTTCTTGCCGCACATCCCGGGGGCGGGTGAGCTGATGATTTTTTGCGCCGCCATGAGTGGTGCCGGGTTGGCCTTCTTGTGGTTCAACACCCATCCGGCCCAGGTCTTCATGGGCGACGTGGGCGCGCTGGCCTTGGGTGGCGCTTTAGGCACCATCGCGGTCATCGTGCGCCAGGAAATCGTGCTGGCCATCATGGGTGGCGTGTTTGTGGCCGAAGCGCTGTCGGTGATGCTGCAGGTGACGTATTTCAAGTACACCAAAAAACGCACTGGCATTGGCCAGCGCATTTTGAAGATGGCACCGTTGCACCACCATTTTGAGAAAAGCGGCTGGAAAGAAACGCAGGTGGTGGTGCGCTTCTGGATCATCACCATGCTGTTGTGCCTGGTGGGTCTGTCCACCCTGAAATTACGTTAAAAGCATGACGACCCCCACGCTTTCCATGTCATGTGCTGCGCCGCCCCCCGCGGGAGAGCTTGCCGTCTTAGGGCGGCCTGGCGACGGCACGCACTACCTGCAAGACCAACACGTGTTGATTCTGGGCTTGGGGGCTTCGGGCTTGGCCATGGCGCGCTGGTGCGCCCGTTGCGGCGCACAGGTGACAGTGGCCGACACGCGCACTGCGCCGCCGCAGTTGGTCACCCTGCAGCGCGACGTGCCAGCCGCCCAATTTGTCAGTAGTCCATTGGATGGCGCGCTGGTGCAAGGCACTCAGGTGCGCGCCGTGTTCAAAAGCCCGGGCTTGAGCCCCGCCCAAGTCGCTCCTGTTTTTGAAGCTGCTCACACAATGGGTATATGGGCTGCAGGTGAATTAGGCTTGTATGCGCAAGCCTTGGCACAACTCAAGGCCACGCATGGCTACGCGCCCAAGGTGCTGGCCATCACCGGCACCAACGGCAAAACCACGGTGACCTCGCTCACCGGGCAACTGGTGGCGCGCGCTGGCAAAACCGTGGCGGTGGCCGGCAACATTGGCCCCACCTTGCTCGATACCTTGTCTGAAAAGCTCGATGCCGATGCCTTGCCCGAAGTTTGGGTGCTGGAGCTCTCCAGCTTCCAGCTCGACGGCGAAAAAACCTTTGAGCCCAGCGCCGGTGCGGTGCTGAACCTGACGCAAGACCACCTCGACTGGCATGGCTCCATGGCCGCCTACGCCCAGGCCAAAACGGCCGTGTTTGGCCCAACCGGCGTGATGGTGCTCAACCGAGAAGACGCGTTGGTGATGCAGATGCTGCCTCCTCCAATCAGGGTCAAGCTGCAAAAACCGCAGCAACGCGATTGCATCCTGTTTGGAGGCGACCTGCCACAGCGCCCGGGTGACTTTGGCATCGAAACCGTCAACGGCATGACCTGGCTGGTGCGCGCCCTGGAGGCGGATGAAACCCTCAAACCCCGCAAGGGCGACGTGCCCGAGCTTCACATCCAGCGCCTGATGCCTGCGGACGCGCTGCGCATTCGCGGCCGTCACAACGCCATCAACGCGCTCAGTGCCCTGGCGCTGGCCAGCGCCGCCGGTTGTGCGCTCGGCCCGATGCTGTATGGCCTGCGCGAATACCGGGGCGAACCCCACCGCGTGCAAGCCGTGGGCACGATCCATGGCATCGAGTTTTTTGATGACAGCAAAGGCACCAACGTGGGTGCCACTGTGGCGGCCTTGCAAGGCCTGGGAGCCGATCGCCGGGTGGTGGTGATTCTGGGCGGTGAAGGCAAGGGGCAAGACTTCAGCCCGCTGGTTGACCCGGTGCGCCGCTTTGTGCGCGCCGTGGTGCTGATCGGGCGCGACGCGCCGCTGCTGCGTGCCGCGCTGGCAGATGCCCATGTACCCCTGCTGGAGGCCGGCAGCATGGCGGATGCCGTGGCCCAGGCCAACGCCCAGGCGCAGGCGGGCGACGCGGTGCTGATGTCGCCGGCCTGTGCCAGCTTTGACATGTTTGACAACTACGGCCACCGTGCCCAGGTGTTTGTGCAAGCGGTGCAAGACCTGGCTCTGGAAGCGGGCGTGCAACTGGAGGCTGACGCATGAACCCGCTTGCAGCCCGCTTCACTGGTTTTTTTGGCTTGACTGGCCTGCTGGGCAGGTTGGGTCGCGCCAGGTCGGGCGACAGCGAAGTGCTGCCGGTGCGCTTAGGGCAAAGCCGCCGTTCTGCCACCGGCACGGCTCCCACGCGCGCGCAAGGCTTTGACCAGCCGCTGGTGTGGGTCACCGTGGGGTTGTTGTTGTGGGGCTTGGTGATGGTCTATTCGGCCTCGATTGCCATGCCGGAAAACCCGCGCTTTGCCAAATACACCCACAGCTACTTTTTGGTACGCCACGCCCTGTGGTTGTGCGTGGCCGTGGTGGGCGCCCTGTTGGCTTACCAGGTGCCGGTGAATGTGTGGGAAAAAATCGCCCGGCCTTTGTTTCTGGCCTCTCTGGTGTTGCTGGTGCTGGTGTTGATTCCCCACGTGGGCAAGGTGGTGTATGGCGCGCGGCGCTGGATCAGCCTGGGGCCCTTGAGCTTTCAGCCGTCGGAGCTGGCCAAGTTCACCGTGCTGCTGTATGCCTCGGATTACATGGTGCGCAAGATGGACGACAAAGAGCGCTTTTTTCGCGCCGTCTGGCCCATGGGCGCTGCCACGGCAATTGTCGGCGTGCTGCTGTTGGCCGAGCCCGACATGGGCGCGTTCATGGTGATTGCGGTGATTGCCATGGGCATTCTGTTTTTGGGTGGGGTCAATGCCCGCATGTTCTTCCTGATTGCCTTCGTATTGGTAGGCGCGTTTGCCGCCATGATCGCGGCCAGCCCATGGCGGCGCGAACGCATCTTTGCCTACCTGGACCCGTGGAGCGAAACCAACGCCCTGGCCAAAGGCTACCAGCTGACGCATTCGCTGATCGCCATTGGGCGCGGCGAAATCTGGGGCGTAGGACTGGGCGGCAGTGTGGAAAAACTCAACTGGCTGCCCGAGGCGCACACCGACTTTTTGCTGGCCGTCATTGGTGAAGAATTTGGCCTGGTCGGCGTGGTGCTGGTGATTGGCCTGTTCTTCTGGCTGGTGCGACGCATGATGCACATTGGCCGCCAGGCGATTGCGCTGGAGCGCGTGTTTGCCGGGCTGGTGGCGCAGGGCGTGGCGGTGTGGATGGGCTTTCAGGCCTTCATTAACATGGGCGTGAACCTGGGTGCGTTGCCCACCAAAGGCCTGACGCTGCCGCTGATGAGCTACGGTGGCTCGGCCATTTTGGTCAACCTGGCCGCCATCGCCGTGGTGCTGCGCATTGACCAAGAAAGCCGCCAATTGATGCAAGGAGGCCGGGTATGACGAACACGCCCAAGCCCAAAGCCAAATGTGCACTCGTCATGGCCGGCGGCACTGGGGGGCATATTTTTCCCGGTCTGGCAGTGGCGCACGCGCTGCGCGACAAGGGCTGGCGTGTGCACTGGTTGGGCGGCACGGGTGCGCCCGGCCAACCCAGCATGGAAAGCCAGTTGGTGCCAGCGCAAGGTTTTACGTTGGAGTCGGTTGATTTTGGTGGCGTGCGCGGCAAAGGCTTGACAACGCTGGTGCTGCTGCCCCTGCGCCTACTCAAAGCCTTTTGGCAAAGCATTCAAGTGCTGCGCCGGGTTCAGCCCGACGTGGTGCTAGGGCTGGGCGGCTACATCACCTTTCCTGGCGGCCTGATGGCGGTGCTGCTGGGCAAACCACTGATCCTGCACGAACAAAACTCGGTCGCCGGGCTGGCCAACAAGGTGCTCTCTGGCGTGGCCGACCGGGTGTTCTGCGCCTTCCCCAAGGCACTCAAAAAAGCCCAATGGGTGGGCAACCCACTGCGCGCGGCGTTTTTGCAACAACCGGAGCCCAGCCAGCGTTTTGCCGGGCGCAGTGGCCCACTCAAGCTACTGGTGGTAGGCGGCAGTCTGGGCGCCAAGGCGCTCAACGACATCGTGCCCCAAGCCCTGGCCCGGCTGCCGCTGGAATGCCGCCCGCAAGTGACCCACCAAAGCGGCGCCAAACAGATCGATGCCCTGCGCGCCAACTACGCCGCAGCCGGGGTGACCGCAGAACTGACACCGTTCATCGAAGACACCGCCCAGGCCTTTGCCGCCGCCGACCTGGTGCTGTGTCGCGCTGGCGCCAGCACCGTGACCGAACTCGCCGCCGTGGGGGCTGCCGCCCTGTTCGTGCCTTTTCCTGCGGCGGTGGACGACCACCAAACCGCCAACGCCCGCTTTCTGGTCAATGCCGGAGCTGCCTGGCTGTTGCCACAAGCCCAGATGACCCCGGCGGTGTTGGCCGAAATGCTATTGAATATGAAGCGGTCTGAGCTTTTAAATAAAGGGCTAGAGGCCAAAAAGCTTCAGAAGATTGAAGCAGTGGACGTGATCGTGGCGGCTTGTGAGGAGGTGGTGAAATGACGCTTGCTTTGCTGCTATTGGCGTTGATCAAAAGCTGGGTAATTCTTGCTTTTGTAGCCCCCCCCTATCCCCCCGCCCTTTCCACCCCCGCCGGGGTGGAAAGGGAGCCGAACAGCCCTATTTGGCCGACGCTATTTACGGAGGCATTACACGCCGCAGGGCAGTTTGTCATGCGCATTGCAACACCTATTGCTTCAGTTTTGCAGGCGATGACATTAAAGGGATTAATGAAATTAATGGGGGTCAGAACCCAATTATTTTTGGGATTAATGGGGGTCAGAACCCAATTATTTTTTAGCGCCGTTTTTTCAGGCTTCTCCTTCGCCGCAAGCAACACCACGACCGGTTCAACCGCTCGCACCGCATCAAACTGCCTTTCGGCGTGTAAGACCTTGGTTTACAGCGTTGGCCAAATAGGGCTGTTGGCTCCTCTTTCCGCCCCGGCGGGGGTGGAAAGAGGCGGGGGAGATAGGGGGGGAATAAAACCTCAAAACGTCAAACACCTCACCAATCAAAACGCAATTAATAGGGTTCTGACCCCCATTATTCTTGCTTTGCTGTTATTGGCGTTGATCGAAAGCTGGGTAATTCTTGCTTTTGTAGCCCCCCCCTATCCCCCCGCCCTTTCCACCCCCGCCGGGGTGGAAAGGGAGCCGAACAGCCCTATTTGGCCGACGCTATTTACGGAGGCATTACACGCCGCAGGGCAGTTTGTCATGCGCATTGCAACACCTATTGCTTCAGTTTTGCAGGCGATGAAATTAATGGGGGTCAGAACCCAATTATTTTTTGATGCCGTTTTGCTGGGCTTCCCCTTCGCCATACGCAACACCAAGAACGGTTCAACCGCTCGCACCGCATCAAACTGCCTTTCGGCGTGTAAGACCTCGGTTTACAGCGTTGGCCAAATAGGGCTGTTGGCTCCTCTTTCCGCCCCGG
>MNXW01000020.1 GCA_001871515.1 Comamonadaceae bacterium CG2_30_57_122 | reverse complement strand
TTGGGTCAGATTCCAATTAATTGCAGATTCCACTTTGTGTGCAGCCAATCCGTTTCACCCGCTGCCCAGCGGCGGGTAAGACCTCTGTTTGAACACGCGGCCAAATAGGGCTGTTGGCTCCCCTTTCCGCCCCGGTGGGGGTGGAGAGGGGTTGGGGGAGAGGGGGGACTACAAAAGCGTTGAACACTCAAACCGTTCAACAAAAATTCAAATCAAAATTTCAAACAAACCAAGCAAAAGGGCGAATGTGGCCTAAAGCTTGCTAAGCTAGGCTCAGGAGTAAAAGATGATGCAGAAATTCGACGAGATGTACACCCAGCTGCCCTATGAATTCTTCACCAAGGGCGCACAAATTCGGAACCATTACAAAATCTACGACGAATGGCTGGCGCGCCAACCTGGCGACACCATGGCCAAACGCCGTGCGGAGGCCGAAGTCATCTTCCGCCGCGTGGGCATCACCTTTGCGGTGTATGGCGAGAAGGACGAAGACGGTGCTGGCACCGAGCGCCTGATCCCGTTTGACCTGATCCCTCGCATCATCCCGGCACACGAATGGCGCAGCATGGAACGCGGCCTGGTGCAGCGCGTGACCGCGTTGAACCGCTTTTTGCACGACATCTACCACGACCAAGAGATTCTGAAAGCGGGCTTGATTCCCCGAGAGCAGATCGAACAAAACGCCCAGTTTCGTCCGCAGATGATGGGGGTTGATTTGCCGGGCAATGTGTATTCGCAAATCTCGGGTATTGACATCGTGCGCGCGCCGGATGCCAAGGGCAACGGTGAATACTACGTGCTGGAAGACAACCTGCGCGTGCCCAGTGGCGTGAGTTATATGCTCGAAGACCGCAAGATGATGATGCGGCTGTTCCCCGACCTGTTTGCCATGCACCGTGTGGCGCCCATTGCGCATTACCCCGACTTGCTGCTGGAAACCCTGCGCGAGAGCAGCCCGGCCACCACCGCCGAGCCCACGGTGGTGGTGCTCACCCCCGGCATGTACAACAGCGCCTACTTTGAGCACGCGTTTCTGGCCCAACAAATGGGGGTGGAGCTGGTAGAAGGGCAAGACCTGTTTGTCAAAGACAACTTCTGCTACATGCGCACCACCCGTGGCCCGCAGCGTGTGGATGTGATCTACCGCCGGGTCGACGACGACTTTTTAGACCCTAACGTGTTTCGGCCTAAATCGACACTGGGATGCGCGGGGCTGCTCGACGTGTACCGCGCGGGTCATGTCAACATTTGCAACGGTGTGGGCACTGGCGTGGCAGACGACAAGTCCATCTACCCCTATGTGCCCAAGATGATCGAGTTTTACCTAGGTGAAAAACCGATTCTGAACAACGTGCCCACCTACATGTGCCGCACCAAGGACGACCTGGCCTATGTGCTGACCCACATGCAAGACCTGGTGGTCAAAGAGGTGCATGGCGCAGGTGGCTACGGCATGCTGGTTGGACCCGCGGCCACCAAGGCCGAGGTGGAAGATTTCAAAAAGGCGGTGCAAGCCAACCCAAGTGGTTACATCGCTCAGCCCACCTTGAGTTTGTCGAGCTGCCCCACGTTTGTGGAAAGCGGCATTGCCCCGCGCCACATCGACCTGCGCCCCTATGTGCTCAGTGGCAAGAGTGTGCAAATGGTGCCCGGTGGGTTGACCCGGGTCGCGCTCAAAGACGGCTCGCTGGTCGTCAATTCGTCACAGGGTGGCGGTACAAAAGACACCTGGATTCTGGAAGCTGACACCAGCCAGACCCAAGCTCAGCGCCAATTCTCATAAGGAATATGGCATATAGCTCAGGTAATACAAGCGCACTTCGCTATCAAATTTGAGGAGTTCAGTATGTTGTCAAGAACCGCCGACCACCTTTTCTGGATGAACCGTTACACCGAGCGTGCTGAAAATACCGCGCGCTTGCTGGATGTGAACTACCAAACCGCCTTGCTGCCACAGTCTGCCTCCATGGCGCAAGCCGGGTGGCAGGGGCTGTTGTCTATCAGCGAATTGCTGACCAGCTACAAGGATAAACACGACGAAATTCGCGCCCAGGAAGTGATGGACTTCATGGTCAAGGACGAAAGCAACCCATCGAGCATCGTGTCGTGTCTGAGCGCCGCGCGTGAAAATGCCCGAGCTGTGCGTGGCACGCTTACCACTGAGGTGTGGGAGACACAAAACCAGACCTGGCTGGAAGTCAAGCGCATGATCAAGCAGGGTGATTTTGAGGCTGACCCGTCGCAGTTTTTCGAATGGGTCAAGTTCCGCTCGCACCTCTCGCGTGGCGTAACGGTGGGCACCATGCTGATGGACGAGGCGCTGCACTTCATGCGCCTGGGCACTTTTTTGGAGCGGGCTGACAACACCGCACGCTTGGTGGACGTGAAGTTTCATGCCGTCGAGGCCGACTATTACGGCACGGCCAATGGCAAGGAGCAAGAGTACGACTTCTACCACTGGAGCGCCATTTTGCGCAGCGTCAGCGGCTTTGAGGTGTACCGCAAGGTTTACCGCGATGTCATCAAACCCGAGCGCGTGGCTGAGCTGCTGATCTTGCGCCACGACATGCCGCGCAGCCTGCACGCCAGCTTGAACGAGGTGGTGGGCAACCTGAAGATGATCGCCAACGACCAGTCGGGTGAAACACAGCGCCGCGCAGGCAAGTTACGCGCCGAGTTGCAATACGGGCGCATTGACGAAATTCTGGCCACTGGGCTGCACGCCTACCTGACCCAGTTTCTGGATCGCATCAACGATTTGGGCGCCCACATCAGCCATGATTTTTTGGTACCCACGCCGGTTTGACGCATTTTTTTGAACCTGCTTGTCGGGATAATGCAGGGCAGGAGAACCCTGCATGAAAGATACCGAAATCAACCGCGAACTAGACCACGCACGTGACGCGGGCCCGGTCAAAGACATCGTTATTCCCCCTTGCCCCGAATTGCTGGTGCGGCTACAGGCCGAACTGGCGTTGGCCGACCCCGACCCGCACACTGTGGCCGGTATTGCCGCGGCTGATGTCGCCATGACAGCAGCGTTGCTGCGCATTGCCAACAGCCCGTTGTATGCACGGCGTGAACCGGTCAGCTCGGTGGTGCAGGCGGTGTCAATGCTTGGGGTGCGGCCCACTGCGTCGGTGTTGACGGGTTTTTTGTTGCGCCACAGCATTCACATTGACCCGACCTTGATCGGGCATTTTTGGGAATCCTCCACCCGCCGCAGTCTGGCCATGGCGCACATTGCCAAGCAAATGTATGGCGTGGATGTGGAGGTTGCCAAAACCTGTGGCTTGTTTTTTCATGTGGGCATTCCGGTGATGCTGCAGGGCGTGCGCGGCTACAGCGGCACGCTGGTGGAAGCCATGGCACGCCAAGACCGCACCTTTGTCCAGACTGAAAACGCTGCGCACCGCACCGACCATGCGGTGGTGGGCGCGATTGTGGCCAAAACCTGGCGCCTGCCGCAAGTGATTGTTCACGCGGTGCGGCTGCACCATGATTTCACCGTGCTGCAGGATGACACCATTGCCATGAATGTGCGCCAGCTGGTGGCCATTGCCGCTATTGCTGAACACCTGGTTTCTGGCCATGAAGGCGTGCGCGAACAACGCGAATGGCTGCAGCACGGCGCACAGTGTCTGGCTTTTTTGCAGATCACTGAAGAAGAAGTCGAAAACTGGATAGATACCTTGTATCCAGTGTTTGAGGGAGTGGTGGTGGCTTGACACCTTAAGCGCTGTTGCGGGTACACCGCGGAACCCCATACGCAGAATTCACAATGTGCAACTGAGACGGTGCGATCAAATCAATCCTCAACTTCTGTGGCTTCTGCTGCTTTTACCGATAGCTCGGTCTGTTCCCTGGCTTTGATGGCGCGGCTGCGAGCGGGTGCACCCATCAGGTAAACCACCAGACCCACGGGCAGCAAACCATACAAAATAAAAGTGATGATGCCGCCCAAAACCGTGCCGGTGGTGTTTGTGGCTTCGGCCACGGCCATCATGACGGCCACATAAAGCCAGGCAATTGGAACGATGTACATGAAATTAATTTCAGAGCGGCAAATAAACTGTCAGCCTTTTGAAGGGCATCCAGTAAGATACTAACGGGATTCGTGAAACAGGTAGTTTTTGAGGGGAAAGCATGACGGACAACACACAGCAGATTTGGCTTCAAACCGCGCAGCAATTTCAGCAAACCATGGCAGACAGCTGGAAAAAAACATTTGAGTCGCTCCAGCACATGGATTTGGGTTCGGCAGGCGCTAAATTGATGATGCCAACCACCATCAAGCCGCCAGAGATCAAGTTTTCACAAGAAAAGTTGCAAACGCTGCAGCAGCAGTACCTGTCTGAGGCTACTGAGCTTTGGACAAGCTGCCTGCAGGGCGCGGCCAAGTTGGACGACCGTCGTTTTGCCAGTGAAGCCTGGGCCACCAATCCGGTCGCGGCGTTCACTGCGGCGAACTATTTGCTCAATGCCAAAACCCTGACAGGCATGGTCAAGGCGGTTGAGACCGATGCAAAAACCCGTGCCCGTATCCAATTCGCGGTTGAACAAATGACCGCTGCAGCGGCTCCCACCAACTTCATGGCGCTCAACGCAGAAGCGCAGCAAAAAGCCATCGAAACACAGGGCGAAAGCATTGCCAAAGGCATTCAAAACCTGCTGCACGACATGCAGCAAGGTCATGTGTCCATGACGGATGAGCGCATTTTTGAAGTTGGCAAAAACGTCGCCACCACCGAAGGCGCAGTGGTGTTTCAAAACGAGCTGTTTCAGCTGATTGAATACAAGCCGCTCACGGCCAAGGTGTATGAAAAACCGTTTTTGCTGGTGCCGCCCTGCATCAACAAGTTCTACATCCTTGACCTGCAGCCGGACAACTCGCTGATCCGCTATGCAGCGTCTCAAGGCCACCGCACTTTTGTGGTGAGCTGGCGCAACCCGGATGCTTCCCTGGCCAATAAAACCTGGGACAACTACGTCGAAGACGCGGTCATCAAAGCCATCAGCGTCACGCAAGAAATTTCGGGAGCCAAGAACATCAACGCGTTGGGCTTTTGCGTTGGTGGCACCATGTTGGGCTGCGCTTTGGCGGTGTTGGCCGCACGTGGACAAAAACCGGTGGCCAGTGCCACCTTTCTCACTTCCATGCTCGACTTTGCCGACACCGGCGTGCTGGACGTGTTTATTGACGAAGCGTTTGTCAAATACCGTGAGCAAGAGATGGGCAAGGGTGGGCTGATGAAGGGTAAAGACCTGGCCATGACCTTCAGCTTTTTGCGCCCCAATGACCTGGTCTGGAACTACGTGGTGGGCAACTACCTCAAGGGCGAAACCCCACCACCGTTTGACCTGTTGTACTGGAACAGCGACAGCACCAACCTGCCAGGCCCCTACTACGCCTGGTACTTGCGCAACACCTACCTTGAAAACAGGCTCACAAAACCCGGTCAGGCTACCGTGTGCGGTGAAAAAATAGACCTCAATTTGGTCGACATGCCGGTGTACATCTATGGCTCGCGCGAAGACCACATCGTGCCGATTGGCGGCGCTTATGCGTCGACCCAATATTTGCCAGGTAAAAAACGTTTTGTCATGGGCGCGTCAGGCCATATTGCCGGGGTGATCAACCCGCCCGCCAAGGGCAAACGCAGCCACTGGATTCGTGCCGACGGCAAGTTGCCCCCAACCCTTGACCAATGGTTCACCGGGGCTACAGAACACGCAGGCAGCTGGTGGACGGACTGGTCTGAATGGCTGGCCGCGCAGGCGGGCAAACAAGTTGCCGCACCCAAAACCTATGGCAAGGGCAAATACAAGGTCATCGAGCCCGCGCCTGGCAGCTACGTCAAGGCCAAGGCATAATTTTTAAGTCAAATTTTCAACAAAGTCACAGGAGACAACATGCAAGAGATCGTTATCGTTTCAGCCGCACGCACCGCCGTGGGCAAATTTGGTGGTTCATTGGCGGGCATTGCCGCCCCTGATCTGGGGGCAACCGTCATCAAGGCCTTGCTGGCCAAAACCGGTGTCGGTGCAGATCAAATTGGTGAAGTGATTCTGGGCAATGTGCTCGCCGCTGGCCTGGGGCAAAACCCGGCTCGTCAAGCTTTGCTTAAAAGCGGCATTGCCAAAGAAGCACCTGCTCTCACCGTCAACTGCGTCTGCGGCTCTGGCCTGAAGGCGGTGGCTCTGGCGTATCAAGCTGTGGCCACGGGCGACAGCGACATCGTCATTGCCGGTGGTCAGGAAAACATGAGCGCCGCACCCCACGTGCTGCCCGGTTCACGCAACGGCCAGCGCATGGGTGACTGGAAGATGGTCGACACCATGATCTATGACGGCCTGTGGGACGTGTACAACAACTACCACATGGGCATCACTGCTGAAAACGTCAACAAGCAATACGGCATCACCCGTGAAATGCAGGACGCGCTGGCACTGGCCAGCCAACTCAAAGCGGCCGCCGCACAAGACGCTGGCAAATTCAAAGACGAAATCGTTGACGTGCTGATCCCCCAGCGCAAGGGCGACCCGCTGGTGTTCAACGCCGACGAGTTTTTGAACCGCAAAACCAATGCCGAAGCCCTGGCTGGCCTGCGCCCCGCGTTTGACAAGGCCGGTAGCGTCACCGCCGGCAATGCTTCAGGCATCAACGACGGTGCAGCTGCGGTGATGGTCATGACCGCCAAGAAAGCAGCCGCGCTAGGTTTGAAACCGCTGGGCCGCATTGCCAGCTTTGCCACCAGCGGGGTAGACCCCAGCATCATGGGCATGGGTCCGGTGCCCGCCTCTCGCAAGGCGCTGGAGCGCGCGGGCTGGAAAGCCGCTGACCTGGACCTGATGGAAATCAACGAAGCCTTTGCCGCCCAGGCTTGCGCGGTGAACAAAGAAATGGGCTGGGACACCAGCAAGTTGAACGTCAACGGCGGTGCCATTGCCATTGGCCACCCCATCGGTGCGTCCGGCTGCCGTATCTTGGTCACGCTGCTGCATGAGATGCAACGCCGCGATGCCAAGAAGGGTCTTGCCAGCTTGTGCATTGGTGGTGGCATGGGGGTTGCCCTGACCATTGAGCGCTGATTTGCCAGCCATAATCTGCCAAGGTCAGCACATGGCTTTTCCTGAGCCAAGGTGCTGACCCACAGTTCTTTCATAATTTACAAAGAGGAGAAGTTCATGAGTCAAAAAGTAGCTTACGTCACTGGTGGCATGGGTGGCATCGGAACCGCTATTTGCCAGCGTTTAAGCAAAGAAGGTTTCAAAGTCATTGCTGGTTGTGGTCCAACCCGCGATCACGCCAAATGGCTGGCCGAACAAGCCGCACTGGGCTACACGTTTTATGCCTCAGCTGGCAATGTGGGCGACTGGGATTCCACCGTGGCTGCGTTTACGCAAGCCAAGGCCGAACATGGCACGATTGACCTGCTGGTTAACAATGCTGGCATCACCCGCGACCGCATGTTCCTGAAGATGTCCCGTGAGGACTGGGACGCCGTCATTGAGACCAACCTCAATTCCATGTTCAACGTCACCAAACAAGTGGTCGGTGACATGGTTGAAAAAGGCTGGGGCCGCATCATCAACATCAGCAGCGTCAATGGCGTGAAGGGCCAAGCGGGTCAAACCAACTACTCTGCCGCCAAGGCCGGTATGCACGGTTTCAGTATGGCCTTGGCCCAAGAACTGGCCACCAAAGGGGTGACGGTCAACACCGTCAGCCCAGGCTACATTGGCACCGACATGGTCAAAGCCATCCGTCAAGAAGTATTGGACAAGATCATTGGCACCGTGCCGGTCAAGCGCCTGGGCGAGCCATCTGAAATCGCCTCCATCATCGCCTGGCTGGCATCCGATGAAGGCGGCTATGCCACCGGGGCTGAGTTTTCTGTCAATGGTGGGCTGCACATGGGGTGATTCTTGCCAGACACTGAAGGCCCGCCTTGAGCGGGTTTTTTCTTGCCAGGTGATGAGAATCTGAGTGAAAAAGCGTGTGCTGCCTTGAATCAATATCAATTGCAACTGATTGAATCCGACCAATGAACCAACCTAAACACGGTGTTTTGAACACCTTGCTGCTGCGGCGCAAAACCGCCGTCGGTTTCGCCCTGATGGCACTGATCTCCCAGTTGGCACAAGCGCAGTCTCTTGGTATCAACACCCAAGGCAATACCGGTGGTCTGGTCATTCCCTATGCTGATGTGCTTGCACCTGGCACGTTTGCGTTGTCTTATGGAAATTACCAAGAGCAACAGGTAGGTGCTGCGGCCTCTACTCAGCAAAACATGAGTTTTGGCATCGGTTTGATACCTTATGTGGAGTTTTTTGGTCGCTTTGCGGAGTACACCAATCCAAATCCAAAATCCATTAATGTGAATGGTGTGCGTGATATTTCAGCAAACATCAAAGTGCAAATACCTACTGGCGAAGCGCAAGGTCCAAAGCTTGCTCTTGGCGTAAATGACCTCAGTGGTGGTGCTGTGAACTTTAAATCAGCCTATGCAGTTGCCAGCGATGCCTGGGGCCCATTCTTCGTTTCGCTTGGATACGCCAGGGGGCAGTCGCCGGCCAGTAAACCCAAAAATCCACCTACTTTTGATGGCCTCTTTGGTGGTGTGAATGTCAGGCTTGGTGATACCGGCCTGTCAGGTTTGATTGAGCATGATGGACAACAAAATCATGTTGGATTGCGCTGGATGTCTGATCGCATACCCTATCTGGCAAATTCGCAAGTGGTAGCTAATTTGCAGCACTCCCTCAACAGTACCAACAATGAAAGTGGTTCAAAGTGGAATCTGTCGTTTGTCATGCCTTTGGGTTTGAACGACCATAAAAAAACCTATTTCCAGCCGACACCGGAGCAAGCATTGGCTTTGATTGACAACGATTCGGCTGCTAAAGATTCGGCTGGAATGAAGGCCACTGACCAAGACAAGCTTGAGTCCTTGCAAAAAACCTTGGTGAACATGGGTTTGGAGCGCGTGCATGTGGGCACGCAAGAAAAAACCTTGGTAGTAGTTTATGAAAATCATCGCTATGCGCATAACGAAGTTGATGCATTGGGAATCATTTTTGGTTTGGGGGCTGAATTGGCTCCTAAAGGTATTTCAACCTTAAAAGTGTTCACACTTAAAGATGGATTGCCAATTTATGCAACAACGTTGCAGCGTGATTCTTACAGAGCCTTTTTGCGTGAAGGTCCAGCAAGCGACGTCCAAGAAAAACTTCATTTGAACTTCATGCCTGTAATCCAAGCCGAGAAAATTGATTGGATTCAGGCACAGCCTTCTTCTGCATCGCGTGTGCGGGTTGAAGTCAAACCCGATTTAAATTACACCTTGGGCACTGAAGTTGGCGCTTTTGACTACTCGCTCGCAGCCAACGTGCAGGCCACAGCGCCACTGTGGTCTGGTGCAAGTTTGTACACCAGCTATTTGTTGCCTCTGGACAACACTGCAAACCTGGACGATGGCAATGTGTTTGACCTTCTTAAACACCGCAGTGGTCTTAAAACGGCGGCATTGCAGCAAACCTTTTGGCTTGGCAGTCACATGCTTGCGCATGTTGCTGCAGGTAAATTCAATTACGACACCACCGGTGTGCAGGCGCAGGCCACCTTGTTTGTGCCGGGTACCGACAACACTTTTCACCTGAGCGGTGCCACCTACAACCAGGCACCCGGCGGGATAGCAGGGCAGAGCAGAGCGGGTGCCGTCAACTACCGTCACCAGCTTTCACCCACCATGTGGATTCAAGCGGGGGCTCAACGCTACAGCGATGGCTCTTCAGGGCCTTCATTAGAGTGGAATCGTTGGTTTGGTGACGTGGCTGTGCAACTGTTTTACCGTAAAGGCGGGTCAACACAATTTGCGGGCCTGGAGTTGAATATTCCACTGACACCCCGTCAAGGCATGAAACCTGCCCCGGTGTTTTTCACGGGGGCTGGGCATTTTGACAAAAGCATCCGCACACGCCTGACTACCTCTGGATCACCTGCAAATTCAATAGCACCAGGTGCTGTGACCAATTTAAAGCTTGAAACCAGCTTGGACAACGCTACGCTCAACGCTGGCAGATTGAGCAAAGCGTATCTTGACGAACAGGTCTATCGAATGCGCGAATCTTATTTTTTGTTTGCTCATGAAAAAAAATAAGCCCAAATAAATTATTTGTGTTAAATTTCATCGGCTTCTTTTTTTTTCTTC
The DNA here is from genome assembly GCA_001871515.1 of Comamonadaceae bacterium CG2_30_57_122. GTDB lineage: Bacteria > Pseudomonadota > Gammaproteobacteria > Burkholderiales > Burkholderiaceae_C > Rhodoferax. Next base: position 471 of record MNXW01000020.1, on the reverse strand, counting down.
TTCTTTAAAGGGATATTCAAATGACTGCATTTTCTTTGATCAACAAAACGGGTTCAAAACTGGCCTTGGCTGTGGTGTTAGCTGCCTCTTTGGCTGCTTGTGGTGGTAGCGATGGCCCTGCAACTGTTTCTGCAGTTTCAGCGCCTGTTTCTGTGGCTATTAGCCCAGCTACTTCTAGCGCTGCTATTGCTGTCTTGGTAGCTGCCAAAACAGTGACTTTCCCGTCTGCTGTTACTGCTTTGGGAACCACTGGCGCTACCACCTTGACATTCTCTGCCCCAGCAGCTGGTTCTAGTGCCGTGCCTTTCACTTTGACTGATGGTGCAACCAGCTCTAAGGGCACATTAACCTTTGGTTCTTGCATTTTTACCATCACTGAGCAGCCTGTTGGCACTGTTTTGGCTCCAGCAAAGGTAGTTACTATTCCAACAGCAGAGTGCTCTCTGGGTGCTGACACAACCAATGCTGCAG
>MNXW01000266.1 GCA_001871515.1 Comamonadaceae bacterium CG2_30_57_122 | reverse complement strand
AATGTGCAAGTCACAACGGTTGGCAGCGTGGTGTTTGGCGTGACTTCGCCCGCCACACCTGCTGCAACCAATGCCACCACTTGCAATTTTGGCTCGCCCAGTTGCACCTTCACCGCCAGCAGCGCGGGCTTTGTTTTTGCTGTGCCCAACCATGTCTCTGAGGTGCTGCAAACGGTCAATGTCAGCGCGGTCAAAACGGCTGGCAACGCGCTGGCCTGTGTGCCTGCCTTTGCAAGCGTGGCCAAAAATGTCACCTTCAAATGCGCCTACGCCAATCCCGTCAGCGGCACCTTGCCGGTGCGGGTGAATGGCATCGCACTCAATGCGGCTGGCAGTGCTGGCGCTGCCTGTGATGCCTCTGGCAAAGCGGTCAGCCTGTCCTTTGGCGCCACCGGAGTGGCCAGCACCACGTTTCAATACGCCGACGTAGGGAACCTCAATTTGACCGCCACCTATACCGGCTCAGGCGCTGATACAGGCTTGGTCATGACCGGCAGCGACTCGTTCATTGCCGCCCCTAAAGACTTTGCTTTCAGCGCCATCACCGCCGGCCCCATCAAGGCGGGCAACAATTTCAGCGCAACCGTCACGGCGCGCAACAATGCCAATGTAGCAACGCCCAACTTTGGCAAGGAAAACGCGCCAGAACAGGTCACTGTGGGTCGTGTGCGCTACAAACCTGTCGGTACAGGGATGTCCGACGGGGACTTCATTGGATCATTGGGTGCTTTCAACCTCGGTGCGGCCACTGCCAACAACCTGAACTGGAGCGAGGTCGGCATCATCGACCTCAGTGCCACGTTGGCCAGTGGGAGCTATCTGGCTTCGGGTTTGACGGCTTCTGGCAGCACCGGGGCGACGGGCGCTATTGGGTCAGATGGTGCTGTGGTGCGGTTCATTCCAGACCACTTTGATACCGCTGTGGCGCTTGTGGCCGGTGTTCCCATGCCGTGCCCAACCGGCCTGACCTGTCCAGCCCAATACAACGGCTTTGCGTATTCTGGGCAGGGTGTGCCGTTGACCATCACCGCAAAAAATGGTTTGAGCACGCCAACCCCCACGGTGAACTACAACTACAGCGCTACGGCTGCTGACTCGTTTTCAAAGGCGGTGACTTTGAGTGCCGTTGCATCGGTCGGTGGCTCTGCCATGGTGACAACGGCACCAGGTGGGGGCGCCAGTTCGGTTGCCGTGCCGGCAAGCAGTTTTGCCCTGGGCACGACGCCACCGACAACGCTGGCTTACCCCGTATTTACTTTTGCAGCAACACCTACGGTGCCGACAGATGTGTATTGGCGCGCGATTGAGACAGCTTCCGCTGGCGACGGCGTTTCGTCGTTGCGCGCAACGTCGGCAAGCTCGGTTGAGGGGGGTGTCAAGGTGGTCAGTGGCCGTATTCGCTTGCCCAATGCCTATGGTTCTGAGCGGCTCGGACTGCCTATGGCGGCTACGGTGCAGTACTTCGATGCCTTGAGCCATTGGGTGACCAGTGGCACTGACAGCGCCACTGCATTTGCCATTGCGACCCCGGTCATCATCAAAGGGCCGTTGGTGTTGGCGAACCTGACTCCAACGGTGTCTGCAGACACCTGTGCCTCTTCGGTGGTGTTTTGCAAAGGGCTAAAAACAATCATTTGGGACTCCGCCAATGTTTCGGGCAGTGCGGATATCACCGTCACAGCGCCCAGCTGGCTACAGTACCCTTGGACTAGCACTACGGCAACCAGTCCCACAGCCCGCGCCACCTTTGGCATCTACAAATCCCCCCTGATCTACCGCCGTGAAAACTACTGAAAGCGGTCATTTACAAGACATTTATGGGGTTAGCCCTTGGCTAGTTTGCCAGAACAGCTACTAAAATATGAGCAAAATCGCTTTGTGTATTCTTGCCTTATGTTAGCTACCAATATATTTTCGAAATTGCTGCTGAAACTGGAGGCTGCCTGACCATGCGTTGGCCTTGGCAGCGTCAAACTTCAGGTGATCTTCTGGTGTGCTCCTGGGAGTCCCAAACTCTGGCCTATGTGTTGGCAACGCCCCAGGCCAGTGGTGTGTGGGCCATCTCCAAACTGGGCACGCTGGCCCAGGGCTCAGACACCTTGCCAGGTTTTCAACAGCGTCTTAAAGACCTGGGCTTGAAAGGGCTGCAAGCGGTCATGCTGCTGCGTGCAGACCAATACCAGTTTTTGCAAATTGAAACCCCAAAAGTGCCACCTGAAGAGTTGCGCGCTGCGGCGCGATACCAAGTGCGTGACATGCTAAAGACGCATGTGGACGATGTCACTATTGATGTAGTGCAGGTGGGTGACGAACTGCACCAGAGCAGCAACCGGCATTCGTTTGTGGTGGCCGCCCTCAACTCGGTGGTGCATGATGTCTTGGAATTTTCCCAGGCCATGGACTGGCGTGTGTCGGTGATTGACATTCAGGAAATGTCGCTACGCAACCTTCAGTGTGCATTGAGCAAACAGGGTGAAGCCGCAGACCGAGCCCACGCCGCGTTGGTGTTAATACCGGGGCAGCAGGCCTTGCTGACCATCAGTGCCAATGATGAGCTTTTTTATACCCGCCGCTTTGATGTACCTGAGGGTTTTTTGACCACTGTCTGGGGTCAAGGTGTGGCCGAAGTGTTACCCGTGGATGGCTTTACACCGGTAGAAGAATATGTGCCGTCTTATGGCGCAGGTGATTTGTCGCTGGGCGAAGACTTTTCTGCTGCTCACGCCGTGGCATCGGTCAATAGAGACAACTTTCATGCAGAAGACGATCCGGCGCAGCGCCTGCTGGTGGAAGTGCAGCGTTCTTTGGATGTATGGGATCGCACCTGGTCGAGTTTGCCCTTGAGTGGTTTGCGGGTGTATGCCGGTGAACGCTCGGTTGAATTGGCGCGTTGGCTGACAATGCAACTGGGTCAAAACACGGTGGCATTTGACGTGGGTGCGATGTTTGTCGGGTTTGATGCCGCACCGGTTGAACAGCAAGCCATATGTTTGCCCTTGCTCGGTGTTTTCTTGCGCACGGAGGGCGTCCGGGCTTAGCGTTTGGGCGCTCAGACACAGCTTTACCATGGTTCAACAAGTCAATCTTTGTTTTCCAATTTTGCGCAAGCAAAAAACCCCGTTCACCGGGCAGACTTTGTTACAGGCTTGGTTGATTTTGCTGGTGTTAGGTGGCGTGGTGGGTGTCGCATGGATTTGGAATTTGAAACAGGCCAGTGCCAGCCTGAGCGCTACGCTGGCTACACAAAGCACTGAACTTGAAGCTTTACGCGCAGCCTTGGTCGAAAATCAAACGGGTGAAGCACCGGCGCAAACTGATGCTGAACGCACATTGGTGCAACGCAGCGCAGCGCTTGAACGCCGCGTGGCGGTGCTTGCAGCCTTGCAGCAAGGGCATTTTCAGCCTGGTTTTGGCCAGGCCGCACGCTTGCAATTGGTCGCTCGCACCATTCCTCCAGAAGCCTGGGTGACGCAAATCACGGCGAATGAACGGGCTTTGGAAGTGACCGGATTTACCCTTGAGCCAGCGGTGCTGACCACTTGGGTCAACCGCTTGTCAGAAAGCCCCTTGTTGCAAGGTCAGACCTTGAGCAGCGTCACGGTCGAACAGGTCAAACCAGAAGCTTTGTTGACTGCAGCGGTGGTCACAGGTGAGTCTGGTGCAGCACCAGCGCCTGAGCTGGCCAAACCAGTGATCTGGTCGTTTACCTTACTCAGCAACATGGCATCACCTGTGGTTATACAGGGTACTAAACCATGAAGAAGTCTTTACAAACCCTGATCTCACGGCTTGATGCTTTGAGTCAACGTGAACGCATTTTTTTGTTTGCTTCGGTGGTGCTTAGCAGCGCGGCGCTGTTTGATGTGTTGTGGCTATCGCCTGCGCAAACGGCACATCAACAGATGGTGTTGCGTTTGGACAAGCAAAACATTGAACTCGAAAGCCTGCGCGAACAGGTCAAAGCCAGCGCCAAGACGGATGCGATGCCAGCCTCTGTAGAGCAGCAATTGCAGCATTTGCAGTTGCAAATTGAACAAACCGATCAGGCTGTGCGTGAATTGCTGCCGCCCGCGCAAGGTACACCGCTGGAACAAGCCTTGACGCATTTGTTGCGGCGCTATCAGGGGTTGATGCTGGTCAATACATCGGTGCTGGCCCCTGAAGTGGCTGACCCCGGCAACCCCAAGTCAACCGGCTTGCCTGAAGGGCTGACACGTCAAGGTGTGGCCATCACGGTGGCAGGTGCTTACCCTGACCTGAACCGTTTTGTCAGTACCCTGGAGCTTGACATGCCTTATGTACGCTGGGGTGAGATGAACCTCAAAAGCGTCAATGGACTGACTGAGCTGACGTTGCAGTTGTTTTTGTTGACCGAGGTGGCGAAATGAGCGCGGCCTTAGGCTGCAGTCAAGTCGGTTGCGGCATCGGCTTGATGCTGGCGCTGGGGTTGTTCACACCGCTGCTTGCTCAGAGCTTGCGTGACCCCACTGTGCCGCCTGCTGCTGTGACCCCGGCAGCTGCTGGCGATGCACATGGCGTGGTTACGGTTCAGTCAGGTGCTGTGGCGGTGTTGGTGCGTAACGGGACACCTTATCTGGTAGTGGGAACCCGCTTGTATGCCAAAGGCCAAAAGGTAGGCTTGGCTAGCATTGAGCGCATCACCGAGACCGAAGTCTGGCTGCGAGAAGAGGGTAGCCTGCGCAAAGTACCGGTGTTTGGTGGCATTGAACGACATGTCAGCCAAGCTGTTACCGCTGTTAAAACACCATTGAAGCCTGTTCGCAAAACAGTGCCATCTAAACCATAAGGTCTTTATTTATGACACTGAAAGCGTTCACTCTGGTAGTTGTTTCCATAGGACTGGGTTTGCTGGCAGGGTGCGCATCTGACCGCCCCTTGCGTACACCTGAAGTGTCTCAGGTGATACGTACTGAATTGCATCCACCTGAAGCACCGAAAACCATTGTTGCAGTGCCCGCAAGTATCAGTGAGGCGCTGGCCGAGCCTGTACCTGCCGTGGCTGCACCTGCGCCAGAGCCACGCCTGGACTTGCTGGTGAACAATGCCCAGGCGCGAGAGGTGTTTCTGGCCATTGTGGCCGACACCCGCTACAGCATGATGATGCACCCCGATGTGTCTGGTACGTTGTCGGTGACGTTGCGCGGTGTCACGGTGACTGAGGCGCTGGAAGCGATTCGCGATGTCTACGGTTTTGATTTCAAAATAGACGGCCGTCGCATTACCGTTTACGCACCCAGCTTGCAGACACGTATTTTTACAGTCAACTACCTGCATTCGCAACGCGTTGGCAACAGTGAATTGCGCGTTGCACCAGGCGCATCGCTCCAGGCCTCAGGCGGTGGTTCAAATGGCGCATCGAGCTCCACGACCGCAGCGACAGGTGCACAGACCGGGGAAGGCAGCAGTGTCAGCACCAGTTCAAAAACCGATTTTTGGGCAGAAATGGCCAATGCTGTTCAGGGTTTGATTGCGGGCAATAAAGACAGTAGTGTGGTGGTCAGCCCGCAAGCGGGCATCATGGCCGTGCGTGCCATGCCTGATGAATTGCGGCAGGTAGATGCTTTTTTGAGGGCAGCACAAATTGCTATTGAACGACAAGTGATGCTTGAAGCCAAAATTGTCGAGGTTGAGCTACGAGATGGTTACCAAAGTGGCATCGATTGGTCAGCATTAAAAAATGGTGGTGGTTCCACACGTGCGGTAGGGGTGATTGGTGGCAGCACCAGCAACTCTTCCAATACCCTGGTGAGCGGGGTTCAGTCAAATCTACCTGGTTTTTCTGCAGGTGCCGCCCTTTTGGCTGACAGTGTGGCATTGCCCGCGGCTGGTGCCGGACTGTTTGGCCTGGCGTTTGCCACCGATGGCTTTCAAGCTGTGCTGGGATTCTTAGAGACTCAGGGCGACATTCAAATCTTGTCCAGCCCGCGCATTGCCACGCTCAACAACCAAAAGGCGGTGCTGAAAGTGGGCTCCGAAGATTTTTTTGTGACCAATGTGTCGGGTGGGTCTAACAACACCAGCAGCAACGGATCGACAGGCAGCACAAGCACCTTGCCGTCGATCACTTTGTCGCCTTTTTTCTCAGGCATTTCTTTGGATGTCACTCCGCAAATTGATGGTGGCAAAAATATCATGTTGCATGTGCATCCTTCGGTAACCAAAGTAAATGAAAAATCCAAACAAATCGATTTGGGCAGTGCGGGTAACTTTACCTTGCCGTTGGCCTCCAGTAGCATGAACGAGTCAGACACCCTGGTGCGCATTCAGGACGGCAACATCGTTGCCATTGGGGGGTTGATGCAAATTGAGTCTAGCCGTCGCTCTTCTGGCTTGCCTGGCACCAGCGACCTGGGCTTCTTCTCCAACTTATTGGGCAACAAAGCCAATAACGGGCGCAAGAAAGAAGTGGTGGTGCTGATCAAGCCCTCCATCATCCGCACCGCGCAAGACTGGGAGGCTCAAACCCGCCGTTCCCGAGAGGCGCTCGATGGCATGGATGCCGTGCGCGCACGGGTGATCCGCATCGACGGCTCGGTGGACACCCTGCCAGGCAAAAATACGGCTCAGTGATGTACCTAAGGCATTTTGCCTTGCGTGAGGCACCGTTTTCGATCACGCCGGACAGTGCCTTTTACTACCCTCATGAGGGTGCTCAGGCGGCGCTGAACACTTTGCTTGTGGCGCTGCGCAGCGGCGAAGGCTTTGTCAAAATTGTGGGGGAAGTCGGCTGCGGCAAAACTGTGTTGTGTCGTCAGTTGCTCAAATCTCTACAAGGTAAATGCGTGACCGCCTACATTCCCAACCCTGACATGGGGCCAGACGATTTGCTGCATTCGCTGTGCCATGAGCTGGGGGTGGAGGTGGCTCCGCAAGCCAGTCGACACCAGGTGTTGACCGCTTTGCATGCATGCCTGATCCGGCACGCGCAGGTGGGGCATGCGGTAGTGGTTTGTATTGACGAGGCGCAAGCCATTCCCGTGCCCACCGTGGAGAGCCTGCGCCTGCTCTCCAACCTTGAAACCGAAAAACGCAAGCTGCTGCAGCTGGTCTTGCTTGGACAACCCGAGCTGGATGAGAAATTGCAGCGGCCTGAAATTCGCCAGCTGTTGCAGCGCATCACTTTCAGCGAGTATTTGGGGCCCATGCCGCCCCGGCGTGTGGCCTCGTACTTAATCCACCGATTGACCAAGGCTGCGCTGGATGAAGCCACCGACACCCATGTGTTCGAACCGGCAGCGGCAACAGCCATTGCGGCTTTTAGCGGTGGTGTGCCACGCTTGGTGAACGTGCTGGCGCATAAATGCTTGATGCTGAGTTATGGTGAAAACGAGCACCGTATTGGTGTGCGCCACGTCCGCCTGGCTGCCGCAGACACACCCGGGGTGACGCACCGGCCTGCGCGCTGGCGGCTCTGGTGGGATCGGTTTTAGCTTGTCGCCTGGAGAATTATTGTGAGTGTGATTAACAAAATGTTGCGTGATCTGGACGAGCGCCATTCCGACGGTTCAGCATCTAAAACTGGGCGCAGTGCAGGGGTGACATGGGGTACAGTGCCGCTGGCTGAGGAGTCTGTCATGGTCAAACCTGCATCCATGTTGCGGCGAGGCGCATGGGGCGGCGGTTTGCTTTTGGTGCTGGCTGCGTCAGGTGGTGTCTGGTATGAGCAGACTGCGGCAGTGGTTTCCAAACCAGCCCAGCCGCTGGCTGTAGCTCCATCGATGGTGACTAGTGCAAACCCCGTACCCGCACCGACACCGACACCGACACCGACATTGGTGACCTCTGAACCTGAATCTGCTTTATTGGCCACCACTGTCGCGGTGTTACCGACCCCGATTGAAGAGATCAAACCACCACTGCCTGCAACAGCAAACCAACCCAAAGCAGTGACTGCCAAAAACACAATACAGACAAAACGCATCATTGCACCCACCAAAATTGCGCCGTCGAATAAGCTCTTGACAGACCCAGTGGTTCAGCCCCAGTTCTTGCGCATGGATATGACATTGTCAAAGACTCCATCAGTGCCAAGTTTGAACGCTGCGCCAACTGCGGTTGTGCGACCTGTCGCAGATGCGCTGGCGCAAGCCCAATCACTTTGGCATGCAGGCTCGCGCGTGGCCGCCATGGAGCTTTTGCAGCAAGCTTTGAGCAAAGTGGAAGCCAGCAGCGCAGTGGCTTTGCCAGTGACCGGGTCGTCAGCACTGGCACAGCTGGCACGTGAACTGGCGCGCATGAACCTGGCCGAAGGCCAAGTGCACCAAGCCTTGGCACTGTTGACACGGCTGGAGCCGCAGTTGTCCCAAATTGCCGAGGTGTGGGCCATGCGCGGCAACGCGGCGCAGCGTTTGGGGCAACACGCCGATGCGGTCAAAAGCTACAAGCAAGCGCTGCTGCTCAAGCCTGATGAACCCCGCTGGATGACTGGGCAAGCGGTCTCCCTGGCGGCGCAGGGGCAACTCACTGCAGCTGGCGATCTGGCTGAGAAAGCCCGTGTGCTGGGTGGCCTGCGGCCAGAGATTGCCAGCTACTTAAGGCAATTGGGTGTTGCGGTGCGCGTAGATTGATGCTGTTATTTAAAATAGTTTCCTGATCATTTTTGTCTGTTTTTAAATGCTCAAGCAAATCAGTGTTCACCAATTGCAATTGGGCATGCACCTCAAGGCGTTTTGTGGCTCCTGGATGGATCA
>MNXW01000243.1 GCA_001871515.1 Comamonadaceae bacterium CG2_30_57_122 | reverse complement strand
GAGTCAGAAAAGAACATGAGAAGTCTTGGGTCTGGGCTACAAAAGAGCGAGTCAACGCAGTAGGCTTTGTAAGGTTTTTTATTCCATTTTGCTTAAAAATTAACAAAATACTTTACATTAAAAGTTTGATGGCCTATCATTCCTCTCATCTTCGTGGGAGAAATTAGTTTTAAGTCACTCACTCACTCTGTTTTCGGTGGTCGCAGGTCCACATAACCATTTTGAGTCATGTTCCACAAGGACACCCCAAAGCATTAAACATGCGTGCCCTGCGTAGGGAAGGGTTTCAACCCGCCATGGCCAACTAAAGTCGGCCCTACGACACGCCATTCTTGTCGGCTGTGGGCGTTGTTTCACGTTAATAAGTACGTTTTCTTAAAAACGCATAAAAAAAATCCCCTAAAACCCTGTTAGGCCCTGTGCTTGACGGGGTTTTTTTTGATTGGTTTATGTACTGGTGGGGGTATTCAAATATACTAGGTATAGTATTTTGGAGAAGCCCTTATGCACCCGTCCGTTTTATCGTCTGTCCTGGTTCGCCCTGCGGGGCTAAGACGCGTCTTGCTGGCGTTGATGGCTGGTGTGGCTTGGTCGGTGGCGGCGCAGACTGCACCACAGGTGGCGGTGGTTGCGGTGCAAAACCGTGCGGTGGGGAGTGGTTTTGAGTTGGACGGGGTGATCCAGCCGGTCAAGCAAAGCACGGTGTCGGCGCAGGCCTCCGGGCGCATGGTGAGTCTGGCGGTTAAGGCGGGTGATGCGGTACGTGCTGGGCAATTGCTGGCCACCATTGATGACCGCGAAACCCAAACCGGCGTGCAGCGCAGCAAAGCGCAGACCGCGCAAGCGCAGGCGGAGTTGCGCAACGCACAAGCTCATTTCAACCGCACCCGTGAGCTGTTGGCCAAAGGTTTTATCAGTGCGGCGGCCATGGACACGGCTGACGCGCAGCTCAAATCTGCCCAGGCGGCGCGTGACCAGGCCAGCGCCGGGGAAAAACAATCGGGTCTGTCCCAAGGATTTACCCGTGTGACGGCTCCATTTGATGCCTTTGTGCTGCAAACGCTCTCTGAAGCGGGGGACTTGGCTTTTCCCGGCAAACCTTTGCTGACTGTGTATGCCCCCGCACCGCTGCGGGCCGTGGTGCAGGTGCCGGTGTCACGCACTGCGCAGGTGCAGGCCAGCACGGCGATTGAGGTGCAGGTGCGCGCGCAAGACGGTTCTCTGCAATGGATTCGCCCCAGCCAGAGCAGCCATTTGCCCAGTGCCGATGCCGTGTCACAAACAGTGGAATGGCGGCTGGAGTTGTCCGCAGTGGCCACCAAAGGCTTGGTGCCTGGCCAGCAAGTGCGGGTGCGCTTTGCTGCAGGGCAAGCGCAGCGCCTGGTGATCCCGCAAGCGGCGGTGCTGCGCCGGGGTGAGTTGACGGCGGTGTATGTGGCCACGGCCAAGGGCTTTTCCCTCAAGGCGATTCGCCTCGGAGCCGAGCATGGTGATCAAGGTGTGGAAGTGTTGGCCGGCTTGACCGAGTTGGAGCGCGTGGCGCTAGACCCGGTGCGCGCCGGGTTGTCAGGCGCACAAGCTGCAGGCTCAGCTGCCCAGTGAGATGACCATGCAAAACCAATCCAAATTGGGAATTTCCGGGCGGCTGGCGCTGGCCTTCAAGCTCAATGCCATCACGCCTTTGTTGGCCTTGGTGGCCTTGCTGCTGGGCTTGTTTGCTGTGCTGGTGACTCCGCGTGAAGAAGAGCCACAAATCAACGTCACCATGGCCAATGTGCTGATCCCTTTCCCGGGAGCCAGCAGTACCGATGTACACAACATGGTGGCGCGTCCGGCCGAGCAGGTGTTGAGTCAGATCGCTGGCATTGAGCACACCTATTCGGTGGCGCGACCGGGCTTGGCGGTGCTGACGGTGCAGTTCAAGGTGGGCGTGCCGCGCACCGAGGCGCTGGTGCGACTGTATGACGTGCTCAACGCCAACCAGGACTGGCTGCCGCGCGAGTTGGGCACGTTAAACCCGATCGTCAAGCCCAAGGGCATTGACGATGTGCCGGTGCTGGCCGTGACGCTGTGGAGCCAAGACGCGTTGCCCGCCACGGAACTGGAGCGTGTGGCGCACACGGTGGAAGCCGAGTTGAAACGGGTTCCCGGCACGCGTGAAGTGCAGACCATTGGTGGGCCGCAGCAGGCGGTGCAGGTCTGGCTAGACCCGGTGCGGCTGCGCGAGCGTGGTGTGGATGTGGTGTCGCTCAAGGCCACGCTGGCTGCGGCCAATGCCAGCATGCCCTCGGGCGCAGTGCTGGACGCGCAAGTGCCGGGCGGTCAGATGGTGAAAGTGGAAACTGGTGAATTTTTACGTTCGGCTCAGGATGTGGGTGACCTGGTGGTGGGCGTTAATAAAGGCCTGCCGGTGTTTTTGCGTGAAGTGGCTCGCATTGAAGCCGCAGCGCAGTTGCCGCAACGCTATGTGTGGCACACCCCGGGTGCGGCTGCTGCAGCTGAAGGCCAAGCCGGTGTGGCTGCAGGCGGGGTGTACCCGGCGTTGACCTTGACGGTGACCAAAAAGCCCGGCACCAATGCGGTGGATGTGGCCAGTGCGGCGCGCGCGCGGGTGTTGGAGCTAGGCAATTCGGTGATACCGGCCAACATCCAGACCAGCATCACCCGGGATTACGGTCAAACGGCGGCTGAAAAAGCCAACAAGCTGATCCAGAAGCTGGCGTTTGCCACCGGCTCGGTGATTTTGTTGGTGGGTTTGGCGCTGGGCCGCCGTGAGGCCATCATCGTCGGTGCAGCGGTGATTCTGACGTTGACGTCCACGCTGTTTGCGTCCTGGGCGTGGGGGTTCACGCTGAACCGGGTGTCGCTGTTTGCGCTGATTTTCTCTATTGGTATTTTGGTGGACGATGCGATTGTGGTGGTGGAAAACATCCACCGGCATCAAGGCCTGCACCCAGAGCGCACGCTGCGCCAGATCATTCCGGGCGCGGTCGATGAAGTGGGCGGTCCGACCATTCTGGCCACCCTGACCGTGATTGCGGCTTTGCTGCCGATGGCGTTTGTGTCGGGTCTGATGGGGCCTTACATGAGCCCGATTCCGATCAACGCCAGTTTGGGCATGGCGATCTCGCTGCTGATTGCCTTTACCGTAACACCCTGGTTGGCTTTGAAGCTGATGCGTCAGCACCATCCCGCCGATGCGGGGGATGCGTCGCCCAAAGGCCTGGGGCCGAAACTGCAGCGCCTGTTCACCTGGGCTTTGATGCCCTTTTTGAACAGCGCCAAAAAGCGCTGGTTGCTGCTGTTGGGCATTCTGGTGGCGTTGATGCTGTCGGTGGGTTTGGCGTTGGTGCAATGGGTGGTGCTGAAAATGCTGCCTTTTGACAACAAGAGCGAGTTCCAGGTGGTGGTGGAAATGCCGGCTGGCACCCCCTTGGAAAACACCGCCGCCACGCTGCATGACCTGGGTGACTTTTTGGCGCAGCAGCCCGAGGTGAGTGACTTGCAGGCCTATGCTGGCACGGCTTCACCGATCACCTTCAACGGCCTGGTGCGCCAATATTACTTGCGTGCCGATGCCGAGCAGGGCGACCTGCAGGTCAACCTGGTGGACAAGCACCATCGCTCTGAAAAGAGCCACGTGATTGCACAGCGCCTGCGCCCTGCGTTGGAAGCCCTTGGTCAAAAGCACCAGGCCATCGTCAAGGTGGTCGAAGTGCCACCGGGTCCGCCGGTGATGTCGCCGTTGGTGGCCGAGGTGTATGGCCCAGATGAAGCGGGCAGGCAGGCGCTGGCCAAACGGGTAGCTCAGGCTTTTACAGCCACACCGGACATTGTGGGTGTGGACACTTCGCTGGAAGAAGATGCGCCGCGTGTTTATTTGCGTGTGCGCCGTCAACGTGCCGAGTCGCTGGGCATTGCGGTGGTCACGGTGGCGCAAACCGCCGCCATGGCACTCAACGGGGTGGATGCCGCATACCTTCACGACGGTCATAGTAAATATCCGGTGCCGGTGCGCTTGCAATTGCCGCTGCGCGACCAGGTGGGGTTGGATGCGCTGTTGGCCATGCCCTTGCGTGCTGCCAATGGGCAAATGGTGCCGTTGTCAGAACTGGTGCAGGTGCAAAGCGGTGTGATTGACAAGCCGTATTTCACCAAAGACCTGCAAGGGGTCAGCTATGTGTTTGGCGACATGGCGGGCAAGCTGGATTCGCCCTTATACGGCTTGTTTGCCATTCGCAGCAAGCTCCAGGCCGCAGCTTTGCCTGGCACGGGTGCGCTGGGTGAATACTGGATTAGCCAGCCGAGTGACCCGTTCAAGCAATACGCGGTGAAGTGGGACGGCGAATGGCAAATCACCTATGACACCTTTCGTGACATGGGGGCGGCCTATGGTGTGGGGCTGATCCTGATTTACCTGCTGGTGGTGGCCCAGTTCAAGAGCTACCTGACCCCGTTGGTGATCATGGCCCCGATTCCCTTGACCCTTATTGGCGTGATGCCCGGCCATGCGTTGCTGGGCGCGCAGTTCACCGCCACCAGCATGATCGGCATGATTGCGCTGGCGGGCATCATTGTGCGCAACTCCATCTTGCTGGTGGACTTTATTGAGCTGCAGGTGAGTCAGGGTGTGGCTTTTAAAGAAGCCGTGGTGCAGTCGGCTGCAGTGCGCGCGCAGCCCATTGCCCTGACCGGTCTGGCGGCCATGATTGGTGCGCTGTTTATTTTGGATGACCCGATATTCAACGGGCTGGCCATCTCCCTGATTTTCGGAATTCTGGTGTCCACCCTGCTGACCTTGGTGGTGATTCCGGTGCTGTATTACGCGCTGTACTGGCGACGTATCAAGACGTGCGCAGACACGTCCCTTTCCCCTCGGTAAAGCCCTTTAACTTTTAAAATTTGCAGGAGACAAGACATGGCTCACATCGTCATCATGGGTGCAGGTATTGGCGGCATGCCAGCGGCTTACGAGTTGCGTGAAATGCTGCCCCCGGAGCACCGCATCACGGTGGTCAACAAGACCGACTATTTTCAGTTTGTACCCAGCAACCCCTGGTTGGCGGTGGGCTGGCGCGAACGCGACACGGTGACGCTGCCGATTGCGCCGTACCTGGAGCGCAAGAAGATTGGCTTCATTGCCAAGGAAGTGACCAAGATTGATGCCGAAGGCAACCAGCTCACCTTGATCGACGGTGAAACCCTGAACTATGACTACCTGATCATTGCCACTGGCCCGCAACTGGCGTTTGACGAAGTGCCCGGTGCTGGCCCCGTCCAATCAGGCGGTGGTGGCCACACGCATTCGATTTGCCATGTAGACCACGCCCAAGCGTTTTTTGCCAACTACCAGGAGTTTCTGAAAAACCCCGGCCCGATCGTGATTGGGGCCATGCCAGGGGCCAGCTGCTTTGGTCCGGCGTATGAATTTGCCATGATTGTCGACACTGATTTACGTCGGCGCAAACTGCGCAGCAAAGTGCCGATGACCTATGTCACCAGCGAGCCATATATTGGTCACCTGGGGTTGGGCGGTGTGGGCGACAGCAAGTCGATGCTGGAGTCTGAGTTTCGCAACCGCCACATCAAGTGGATCACCAACGCCAAGACCACCAAGGTGGAAGAGGGCAAGCTGTTCACCACCGAGATTGACGACCGTGGCAATGTGCTCAAAGACCACGAGGTGCCTTTCAAAATGGCCATGATGCTGCCCGCCTTCAAGGGCGTGCCACCGGTGGCTGCTGTGCCCAATCTGTGCAACCCGCGCGGCTTTGTGTTGATTGACGAATTCCAGCGCAGCAAGGCCTACAAAAACATTTTCTCGGCCGGTGTCTGCGTGATGATTCCACCGGTGGAGGTTACACCCGTGGCCACCGGCACACCCAAAACCGGCTACATGATCGAGAGCATGATGAGTGCCATTTGCCACAACATTGCTGACGAGCTGGTGGGCAAGCCGGCCGTAGCCAAGGGCACCTGGAACGCCGTGTGTCTGGCCGACATGGGCGACACCGGGGCCGCGTTTGTGGCCTTGCCGCAAATCCCGCCACGCAATGTCAACTGGTTCAAAAAAGGCAAGTGGGTGCACTTGGCCAAGGTGGCCTACGAGAAGTATTTCATGCGCAAGCTGAAGAAAGGCACCTCTGAGCCGATCTATGAGAAATACATCATGGGCTTGCTGGGCATCAACCGCTTGAACAAGTGATTTTTTTAAAGGAGTATTGAGATGACCGTACAACGCTACATTCTGGTTTTTGCAGGTTTGTTCATCATGATTTCATTGGCCTTGGGGGTTGAAGGCAGCCCGCTGTTTGTCAGCAAATGGGCGCTGGCTTTTACCGCTTTTGTCGGTGCTAATCTGTTCCAGTCTGGCTTCACCAACTTTTGCCCGCTAGGCATTATCTTGAAAAAACTGGGTGTGCCCGAGTCACAGATTGGCTGCGCCAACTGAACCGCTACGTGGTGCGGACGGGCCTCTTCTTTGGAATAATCCAAGCTTTTGGAGCACTGAATGACTGTTTTGACCAATGAAGCGGCCCGCACCGAAGTGCTCAACCGCCTGCGCCGGGCGGAGGGGCAGATACGGGGCGTGCAGCGCATGATCGAAGAAGGGGAGAGTTGCCTGAAGATCAGCCAGCAGTTCTCTGCCGTGCGCAAGGCGCTGGACAGCACCTACCTGCGCATGACGATGTGCTTCATGGAGCAAGAGCTGGCCTCTTGTCTGCAACCCGACGAGGCGCAAAAAGAAGGCATGGACAACATGCTCAAAGACATGGAAAACCTGCTTTCCAGGCTCGGGTAATTTTATGAAAAATAGGCCTCTAGCCCTTTTAAATAAAGGGCTAATAGCTATTTAATTGATAGTAATTGATGAGCGCTCAGGTGATGATGCCGCCACCCAGGCAAACTTCGCCTGCATAGAGCACAGCTGATTGCCTAGCTGGCCTGATCCGCCGACAAACTGCGCGACTGCAGCCACGGGTGCTCGTGCCCTTGCACCACCCACAGCGTGTTGTGGCCCCAAGTCCTTGCGGACCACAAACCAGGGCGAATGGTCGCCGCAGCCGCGCTGCGCGCCTTTGTTTTTGAGGCCACCAATGCCCAGGTCACTGGAGAATGCTCGCAGCGACTCTGAAATTTATAGTGGCTTGCGCTTGCTGGCATGGGTCTAGCGGCCAATTTATGCATGATGTTGCATTGCAAGACCTGACCCCATTCGCGGAGAACGCTAGATGCCCAGAAGGCGATGGGTATTTTGGCGACTTGCACGCTTGTCCAGCGTCAGTACTGCCGCGCAACCCAGCGCTTG
>MNXW01000080.1 GCA_001871515.1 Comamonadaceae bacterium CG2_30_57_122 | reverse complement strand
ACTGTCTGCTCTATTTTTCTCTAGACCATTGATTTCATTGAAGAAATTTGGTCGGAATGAGAGGATTCGAACCTCCGACCCCTTCGTCCCGAACGAAGTGCGCTACCAGGCTGCGCTACATTCCGATTTTTCGCTTTTGTGTCAGTATTGACGATCAAGCAGCTGAGCCGCTAATTGTATCAAACACTGTGTGTACGCATTGTCTGGCAGCTGTTGGGCGGCGGCAATGGCGCGCTGAGCCTCGTTGGTGGCGGCTTGGCGGGCGACATCAAGTGCGCCGGTAGCGGTGACGATGGTCACAACCTCGTCAATCAGGTCAAGGCGGCCCGTTTCTATGGCCGTTTTGATGAGGGCGCGCTCGGTCTGCGAGCCGCGTTGCATGGCGGCAATCAGCGGCAAGGTGGTTTTGCCCTCGCGCAAATCATCGCCCAGATTTTTACCCATGACGGCGGCATCACCGGTGTAGTCCAGCACGTCGTCAATCACCTGAAAAGCGGTGCCCAAGGCTTGACCGTAGTCGGCGCAGACGCTTTCTGTGGCGGGGTCAGCACTGGCCAGAATGGCGCCGACACGGGCACTGGCTTCGAACAGCTTGGCTGTTTTGGAGCGTATCACCTGCAGGTAACCGGCTTCATCCAGCGCGGCGTTGTGCATGTTCATTAGTTGCATCACTTCGCCTTCAGCGATGATGTTGGTGGCATCGGCCAGCACTTCCATGATGCGCATGCTTTGGGCATCGACCATCATCTGAAAAGCGCGTGAATATAAAAAGTCGCCTACCAGCACGCTGGCTGGGTTGCCGAAAGTCTCATTGGCTGTGGCGTGGCCGCGCCGCAGGGACGAGTCGTCCACCACATCGTCGTGCAGCAGGGTGGCGGTATGGATGAATTCCACCACGGCGGCGAGGTTGAAACGCTGTGTACCCTTGAAGCCAAGGGCGCCACATACAAGGAGCAGCAAGGCGGGTCGCAGCCGTTTGCCACCGGCTGAAATGATGTAGCGTGAAACTTGTCCCACCAGCGGCACGCCAGAGTCGAGTCGTTGCGCAATGACCAGGTCGACCTCACGCATATCAGGCGCGATGAGTGCCAAGGGGCTGGGTTTTGGGGAGAGAGTGGCGTGCAAGACGGTGGCCCGGTTAGTTGCCCGCATTATAGAAAGCCTGAAGGTGCGCTACGGCGGACTTGAGGCGCTGTTTTGCTGGAATTTGGCAAAACGTGTGACTTATGTGATAATCCTAGGCTCTGCGGAAATTCGTTCGTGGAGCATTTTTAAGAGGTTATTATGTACGCGGTCATAAAAACTGGTGGCAAACAATACAGAGTTGCTACTGGCGAAAAAATTAAAGTAGAACAGATTGCTGCGGACGTAGGCCAAGAAATTGTGATCGACCAGGTTCTGGCAGTCGGTAGCGGCGCAGAGTTGAAGGTTGGCACACCCTTGGTGTCCGGTGCAACGGTGAGCGTCACGGTTGTGACGCATGGTAAACACGACAAGGTCAGCATTTTCAAAATGCGCCGTCGCAAGCACTATCAGAAACGCCAAGGTCATCGTCAACAGTTCACCGAACTGCTGATTGGTGCGATTACGGCCTGATACACCTGATTAAGAAAGAGAATCATGGCACATAAAAAAGGCGGCGGCTCGACGCGAAACGGGCGCGATTCCAAGCCCAAAATGCTCGGTGTGAAAATGTACGGTGGCCAACTGATCAGCGCTGGCGCGATCATTGTTCGTCAACGTGGCACCCAATTTCACCCCGGCGTGAATGTTGGTATCGGCAAAGACCACACCCTGTTTGCGCTGACAGAAGGCCATGTGTCTTTTGCCATCAAAGGTGCGCTCAACCGCCACACCGTGAGCGTGACACCAGCCTGATCGCTGGGTTGCTCCCACTCAAGACCCTGCGCCCGGCGCGGGGTTTTTCATTTGTAGGTTTCACGATTCGTGATGCCTGATTTTTAAGGTGCATGCGCATGAAATTCGTAGACGAAGCCTACATTGATATCTCCGCTGGAGACGGTGGCGCTGGCTGCGTCTCGTTTCGGCATGAAAAATACAAAGAGTTTGGTGGTCCCAATGGTGGTGACGGTGGCCGGGGTGGTCATGTCTTTGCCGTGGCCGACGAAAACCTGAACACCCTGGTGGATTACCGCTTTTCGCGCCGCCATGACGCACAGCGCGGCCAGCATGGCATGGGGTCTGACATGTTTGGCGCGGCTGGTGACGACATCACGCTGAAAATGCCGGTGGGTACCATCATCAGCGATGCAGAAACCGGTGAAGTGTTGTTTGAGCTGCTCAAACCCGGCGAGGTCATCACCATCGCCAAGGGTGGCGACGGGGGCTTTGGCAACTTGCGCTACAAGAGCGCCATCAACCGTGCGCCACGGCAAAAAACACCTGGCTGGCCGGGTGAAAAACGCAACCTCAAACTGGAGTTGAAGGTGCTTGCCGACGTGGGCTTGCTGGGCATGCCCAATGCTGGCAAGTCGACGCTGATCACGGCTATCTCCAACGCCCGTCCGCGCATTGCCGACTACCCCTTCACCACCTTGCATCCTAATTTGGGGGTGGTGCGTGTCGGGCCCGAGCAGAGCTTTGTGGTGGCTGACTTGCCGGGGCTGATCGAAGGCGCATCTGAAGGCGCTGGCCTGGGGCATCTCTTTTTGCGTCATTTGCAACGCACCCGCTTGCTGCTGCACATTGTTGACATGGCCCCGTTTGACGACGGCGTGGACACCGTGGCGCAGGCCAAGGCGATCGTCAACGAGCTCAAAAAATACGATCCCGGTCTGTACGCCAAGCCGCGCTGGCTGGTGCTCAACAAGCTCGACATGGTGCCCCTGGAGGCGCGCGAGGCTCTGGTCAAAGACTTTGTCAAACGCTTCAAGTGGAAAGGGCCGGTGTTTGAAATCTCTGCCCTGACCCGTGAAGGCTGCGAGCCGCTGATCAAAACCGTGTTCAAACACATCAGCGCGCAACAAAAGCTGGAACAAGCCCCTGAGGTGATTGATCCGCGTTTTGCAACCGATGTGGGTGTGTCTGAGTAGCTATAAAATATATAGCTAACTGCGCTTTATATATAAGGGCTAGAGGTCTAAATGGCTCAAATGAGTGAATCTCTTGTGTTGCGCGATGCGCGCCGTGTGGTGGTCAAGGTGGGCTCCAGCCTGGTCACCAATGAAGGCCGTGGGCTCGATGAAGCCGCCATTGGCGAGTGGTGCCGCCAGCTGGCGGTGCTGGTGCGCGGTGGGCGTGAAGTCATCATGGTCTCCAGCGGGGCGATTGCCGAGGGCATGAAGCGTCTGGGCTGGACGACGCGTCCGCATCAAATTCACGAGTTGCAAGCCGCCGCCGCAGTGGGGCAAATGGGTCTGGCACAGATGTACGAAACCAAGCTGCGTGAAAACGGCCTGGGCAGCGCCCAGGTGCTGCTGACGCATGCAGACCTGGCCGATCGTGAACGCTACCTCAACGCCCGATCCACCTTGCTCACCCTGCTGAAATTGGGGGTGGTGCCGGTCATCAATGAAAACGACACGGTGGTCAACGACGAAATCAAGTTTGGCGACAACGACACCCTGGGCGCGTTGGTGGCCAACCTGGTGGAGGCTGATGCGCTGGTCATCCTGACCGACCAAAAAGGTCTCTTCACCGCAGACCCTCGCAAAGACCCCGCCGCACAGTTTGTGCATGTGGGGCAAGCCGGAGATGCTGCGCTGGAAGCCATGGCGGGCGGCGCAGGCTCCAGCCTGGGGCGCGGTGGCATGATCACCAAAATTTTGGCGGCCAAGCGCGCTGCGGGCTCCGGAGCCGCTACGGTGATTGCCTGGGGTCGCGAGCCCGATGCCTTGTTGCGCTTGAGCCAGGGTGAAGCCATTGGCACCTTGTTGCTGGCCTCCACACAAAAAACACAGGCCCGCAAACAGTGGATAGCCGACCACCTGCAACTGCGCGGCTCGGTCACGGTAGATGCGGGGGCTGTGGTGAAACTGCGCGGCGACGGCTCCAGTCTGCTGCCGATTGGCATGACGGCGGTGGAGGGTGATTTTTCTCGCGGTGACGTGATCGCCATCCGTGATCTGGCGGGCATGGAGGTCGCCCGGGGTTTGGCCAATTACGCCAGTTCCGAGGCCAGGCTGATTTGCCGCAAGCCCTCCAGCGCTTTTGAAGCTTTGCTGGGCTACGCGGCGGAGCCAGAAATGGTGCACCGGGACAACCTGGTGCTGAGCCGCTGATCAACCTACAGTTCTGGCCATTCCCGATTGAGAATCGGGCTCATAACTGCCGCCAGGCGGCAACTCCACAGGACCATGAGCCGCATCGGCATACATCAGATATGCGTCCATTGGGCGAATACCTTGGCGTAAAAAGCGGTTGCGCTGTTGGCTGCGCGGCAGGTAGTGTGACAGCTCGTTGAGCGCCATTACATACACCTCTCGCTTGAACTCCACCACCGCCTCCAGCGGCACCCAGTAGTCGTTCCAGCGCCAGGCATCAAACTCGGGGTGGTTGGTGGCGCGCAGGTTCAAATCCCAGTCGTGACCGACCAATTGCAGCAAAAACCAGATTTGTTTTTGCCCTTTGTAAAAACCGCGTGAATCGCGGCGAATAAAACGGTCTGGCACCTCGTAGCGCAACCAGTTGCGGGTGCGGGCCACAATGCGGATATGTTCGCGCAGCAGCCCCACTTCTTCATGTAATTCCCGAATCATGGCTTGCTCAGGGGTTTCGCCCCGGTCAATGCCACCTTGCGGAAACTGCCAGGAGTGCGTCCGAATACGCTTGCCCCAAAACACCTGATTTTTCTGGTTGAGCAGGACGATGCCGACGTTGGGCCTAAAGCCGTCCCGGTCAAGCATAATCAAACCCTAATTTTTAAATTGACTCGATTATGCACAGACCTTGCTGTGCATCAAGAGTCATAACCCTGATAAAGCGCCGAATTTCCCCATGAAAGCTTCTCAATTTTTCATTTCAACCCTCAAAGAAGCCCCGGCCGATGCCGAGGTGGTCAGCCACAAACTGATGATGCGCGCGGGCATGATCAAAAAGCTCGGCGCAGGCATCTACACCCTGATGCCCATGGGTCTGCGCGTGGTGCAAAAAGTAGAAGCCATCGTGCGTGAAGAGATGAACCGCGCCGGGGCAGTAGAGCTGGCGATGCCAGTGATTCAACCGGCCGAGTTGTGGCAGGAGACTGGTCGCTTTGACAAGATGGGACCCGAGCTGCTGCGCATCAAAGACCGCCACGGCAACAGCTTTGTGGTGCAGCCCACCAGTGAAGAAGTGGTGACCGACATTGCACGTCAAGAGATTCGCAGTTACAAACAGTTGCCAAAAAACTTTTACCAAATCCAGACCAAGTTTCGCGACGAGCGCCGTCCGCGCTTTGGCCTGATGCGTGGGCGCGAGTTCATCATGAAAGATGCCTACAGCTTTGACCGCGACCAGGCATCCGCCAAAGCCAGTTACCAGGTCATGGCGGCCGCTTACCGCCGCATTTTTGACCGCTTTGGTTTGCGCTACCGCGCTGTGGCCGCCGACAGCGGCGCGATTGGCGGTGACCTGAGCGAAGAATTTCAGGTGATTGCAGCCACCGGTGAAGATGCCATCGTGTATTGCCCGGGCAGCGACTACGCCGCCAACATGGAAAAGGCTGAAGCGCTGGCTCCCGCTGGCGCACACGGCGCGGCCACGCAGCCGATGCTCAAAACCCCGACGCCGGGCAAGTGCACCTGTGCCGAGGTGGCCGAGCTGCTGGGCTTGCCGCTGTCGCAAACCGTCAAATCCTTGGTGTTGGCCACCGACACCCTCAATGAGCAAGGCGAAGTCGTCAAAACGCAAGTCTGGTTGCTGCTGCTGCGTGGCGACCATGACATGAACGAGGTCAAGGTCAACAAGCTGCCCGGTCTTGCTGCCTTGCGCTTTGCCAGCGTGGCCGAGATCGTTGACCACTTTGGTTGTGAGCCTGGCTACCTCGGGCCTTTGAACCTTCAAAAACCGGTCAAACTGGTGGTAGACCGTGACGTGGCGGTGTTGGCTGATTGGGTTTGCGGTGCCAATGAAGCGGGCTATCACCTCACCGGTGTCAATTGGGGGCGTGACCTGCCCGAGCCCGAGGTGGTGGCTGACCTGCGCAACGTGGTCGCCGGTGATGCGTCACCCGACGGCCAAGGCGTGCTGGCGATTGAGCGCGGTATTGAAGTCGGCCATGTGTTCTACCTGGGCACCAAATACAGCGAAGCCATGAAAGCCACTTTTCTGGATCAAAACGGCAAGCCGCAGTTTTTGGAAATGGGCTGCTACGGCATTGGCATCACCCGCCTGCCCGCCGCCGCCATTGAACAAAACCATGACGAGCGCGGCATCATCTGGCCCGACGCGCTGGCACCGTTTACCGTGGTGATTTGCCCGATCAACGCCGAGCGTTCGCCTGAGGTCAAAGCTACCTCAGAGCAACTCTACGCTGAGCTGCTGGCTGCGGGTGTGGATGTGCTGCTGGACGACCGGGGCGAACGCCCGGGCGCGATGTTTGCCGACTGGGAACTCATCGGCGTGCCGCACCGCGTCAATGTGGGTGACCGCGCCCTGAAAGAAGGCAACGTGGAGTACCAGCACCGCCGTGACGCAGCCGCCAGCGCCGTGCCGGTGGCTGACATCGTGGCGCAATTGTTGGCCAAACTCAAAGTCTGATACGCCCCACGATGCACCTGCTGTTAGCGCTCAGATGAGCTTGCGTCGACGTGGCTTTTTATCTGATGTTTTAGCCCTGTCGCCCTTTATTTTAGGGTGTGAGCAGCTCTTTTTATCAGAGCAAGCATGGGCCGGGGCACAGGTTGAAGAGCCGCTGGTGGACTCGGTGCGCACGGCCTTGAGCTCGGCCATTGCCAACCACGCGCCACCCGTGCCCGAATTTGCCGACACCGAATCGCGCCTGGCCTACCTGCGCTGGCTGGTAGCCATGAGCGAGCGCCTGAAGAAGAAAAAAACCGACTGGATCACGCGCAAAGAATTTTTGCAAACGGTCTGGTACGAAGCCAAGCGCGCCGGGCTGGAGGTGTCGCTGGTGCTGGGGCTGATTCAGGTGGAGAGCAACTTTCGCAAATACGCGGTGAGCCGGGTTGGGGCGCGGGGCTACATGCAGGTGATGCCGTTCTGGACCCGGGTGCTGGGCGATGGCGATGCCGGCAAACTGTTTCACATGCAAACCAACCTGCGTTTTGGTTGTGTGATTTTGCGGCATTACCTGGAGCGCGAGCGTGGTGATGTGTTCCTGGCGCTGGGGCGCTACAACGGTTCACGCGGCCAGCCGCAATACCCCAATGCGGTGTTTGCGGCGCAAAAAAAATGGCTGTAAACGTCAGAACTCAAACAGGTGAGAAGTGTCGCCCCATCACTTTAGATTGCCCAGTTGACCGCTTGGTTGGCGAGCCCTAAGTCCCAATTAACATTGTCCTTTTCAGCTTCGGGTCAGTTCACCATTTGGGTGACAGCGCTTCGCAGTCGATTGAGCCACTGCCAACGCGCCTGGGGTTGTTGCGCCTCCTTGCGGGCGGTAGCCTGCCACGTCTTCTTGCCTACCCGGCTGCACCGGCTGCAATCCGACCACCGCGATCCATTTTTCACCGGCTTTTGGGCTTATAGCTACGGCTATGAGCCTGCAAATCTGGCAAAAACTGTCCTCGCTGTGGTCGAATTTGGCTACGCCGCTCGTCGCGAATGCTTCGATGCCGAAAGTCCGACAGCCTCCTAGGATAAAGAACAAGTTTGCTTAGGGATGCGGAAATCACAAATATCCCGTTTTTGGCGGCACTAACGTCCATGTTCAACAAGGACACCCCAAAGCATGAAACACGCGTGCCCTGTGTAGGGCGGGTTTCAACCCGCCATGGCCGACTGAAGTCGACCCTACGACACGCCATTCATGTCGACTGTGGGCGTTGTTTCACGTTAACGGGCGCATTGCGTCGTTGCAAAACGTTTGTTTAGCGGAGCTAAACGGCACGTATTGCGCCTAGCACAGCATCCCGTCAGCACTCGCCAAAAACGGTGCATTTGCAATTTCCACATCCCTTAAACCCAAATAATCCATCAGGCGGCACTTCGTGTCTGCCTGATGCCTGGCGGCGTGATTTGCGGCCATTTCGCTCACCCGTTCGTCGTCCATAGCGACGGCTATGAAAGCCTCTCGGCTAGCCAAACTGTCTCGCAACTCACCTTACCAGGCATTCACGCCCTGATGGATTGTTTGGGTTAAACCGTTACAAGTTGGCTGCAGCGCGCAGTGCGGCAGCCTTATCGGTGCGTTCCCAGGTGAACTCGGGCTCTTCGCGGCCAAAGTGGCCGTAGGCGGCGGTCTTTTCGTAGATCGGGCGCAGCAAGTCGAGCATCTGGATGATGCCCTTGGGGCGCAGGTCAAAGTGCTCCTGCACCAGCTTGGCAATTTGCTCGTCGGGGATCACGCCAGTGCCTTCGGTGTAGACCGTCACGTTCATCGGCTTGGCCACGCCAATGGCGTAGGCCACTTGCACCTGGCATTGCTTGGCCAGGCCAGCGGCCACCACGTTTTTGGCGACATAGCGGGTGGCATAGGCGGCTGAGCGGTCCACCTTGCTGGGGTCTTTGCCGCTGAAGGCACCACCCCCGTGCGGGCAAGCGCCGCCGTAGGTGTCCACAATGATCTTGCGCCCGGTCAGGCCGCAGTCACCTTGCGGACCGCCCACCACAAAGCGGCCGGTGGGGTTGATCAGGTACTTGGTGTCGGCGGTCAGCCATGCTTTGGGTAGCACCGGTTTGATGATTTCTTCACGAATGGCTTCGTAGAACGCATCGGTCATGCGGTCGCCCAGGCTCATCTCTGGGCTGTGTTGGGTGGACAGCACCACAGTGTCGATGCTGTGCGGTTTGCCGTTCACATAACGCATGGTCACCTGGCTTTTGGCATCGGGGCGCAAGAAGGGCAAGCGGCCGTCTTTGCGCAACTGAGCCTGGCGTTCTACCAAGCGGTGGGCGTAGTAGATCGGTGCGGGCATCAGTTCGGGGGTTTCGTCGCAGGCATAGCCAAACATCAGGCCCTGGTCGCCAGCGCCGGTGTTGAGGTGGTCGTCTGAGGCGTGGTCAACGCCCTGGGCGATGTCGTTGCTTTGCTTGTCGTAAGCGACCAGCACGGCGCAACCTTTGTAATCGATGCCATAGTCGGTGTTGTCGTAGCCAATGCGCTTGAGGGTGTTGCGCGCCACCTGGATGTAGTCCACATTGGCTTGGGTGGTGATCTCGCCAGCCAGCACCACCAAACCGGTGTTGCACAGCGTTTCCGCGGCCACGCGGCTGCGCGGGTCTTGGGTAAAGATGGCATCAAGAATCGCGTCAGAGATCTGATCCGCCACCTTGTCGGGATGGCCTTCAGAGACGGATTCGGAGGTAAATAAAAAGTCGTTCGACATGATGAAAGCTCCTAAGTAAAAGTTAACAACCAGTTTGCGTTGCCTTGGCTTTTAGGGGCTTTCAGCGAACGCTTTAGCAGATTTGTCAAAGATTTGACAAGGCACAATGGCGGACTAAAAGCGCGCCCGTTGTGGGTGTCGCCCTGCAAGTAGTTCTGTAACTCGGCGACGCAATTATTTTATCCCACCCCATGGCCACCCTTTTCAAGCTCATGTCTTTCCTGCCTTTGTGGCTGCTGCACGCCCAGGGGTGGGTGCTGGGCTGGCTGGCTTTTGTGGGTTCTAACGTCTACCGCAAACGGTTCCTGGCCCATGTCCGGCTGGCGGGCTTGTCCAGCAGGCGCTGGCTCACGGCCGTGGGGGAAAGTGGCAAGTTGGTGACCGAGTTGCCGCGCCTGTGGCTGGGTCAGCCGGTTCCTGTTTTTTGGGAGAGTGCCGCGCTGGTGGATGATGCGCTGGCACAAGGACGCGGCATTGTGTTTTTAACCCCGCACCTGGGGTGCTTTGAGATCACGGCCCAGGCTTATGCGCAGCGTTACGGTGTGGGCGGCAAACCCATGACGGTGCTGTTTCGTCCACCGCGCCAAACCTGGTTGCGCAAAGTGGTTCAGGCTTCGCGTCAACGCCCTGGTTTGTTGACGGCCCCCACCACGCTCTCCGGAGTCAAGCAGATGATCAAGGCGCTTAAAAATGGCGAGTCGGTGGGCTTGCTGCCAGACCAGGTGCCGCCGCTGGGCATGGGCATGATGGCCCCATTTTTTGGCCAATCGGCCTACACCATGACCCTGTCCGTGCGTCTGATTCAGCAAACCGGAGCCTGTGTGCTGCTGGCTTGGGGCGAGCGTCTGCCCTGGGGGCGCGGGTTTAAAGTGCATGTGCAGCCCTTGCAAGCGGCCTTGCCACCGGCATTGCCCGAGGCGGTGGCTGCCATCAACCATGCCATGGAAAGCTTGGTGATGCAGTGCCCGCAGCAGTATTTGTGGGGCTACGCGCGCTACAAGCAGCCGCGTGAAACGCTCTGACCCTCAGGAGCTTGACATTGGGAACCCGTTTGCTGCTTTGGTTGATGCGTTGGCTGGCCTACTTGCCGTTGGTTTGGGTGCGCGCGCTGGGATGGCTGTTGGGGTGCGGCTTGTATGCCGTAGTGGGTTCGCGCAGGCGCGTGGTGCAGACCAACTTGGGCTTGTGTTTCCCGACACTGCCAGCCCGTCAACGGCGCAGATTGTCGCAGCGGGTGTTTGTGCGCTTTGCCCAGGCCTGGCTGGATCGTGGTTGGTTATGGCATGGTTCTGAAGCCGTGGTACGGGCCCGACTGAAGCTCACCGGAGCCGTGCATGCGCTTGAAGGGGCGCAAGCCA
>MNXW01000038.1 GCA_001871515.1 Comamonadaceae bacterium CG2_30_57_122 | reverse complement strand
TAGTCGCCGCGTAACAGGTCGGCGACCGACCAGATGAAGGAAGAGAGGTTTGCGTTTTGGGTGGCCATATTTTTGTTTGGTTGGGACTCGTCTGAATGGATCTGGTTTAAAACTTACTTGGCTGCCTGCTCATCAGGTGGAAGCTGCCAAGCATCCACCTGGATCAATTTCAGCTCTTTTTGCAACCGCAAAATCTCCTGGGACACCTGCTGCTGCCTTTCCAGAACGGCGATGGCTTGCTGGGTTTGCTCCTGCGTCAACACAGGAACCTTCAGTTGACGCAGTTCGCGCGTTTGCAGAAAGGCGATGGCCGTCCCGGAAACCAACCGGCGCAACAACTCTTGTCCAAAGTCGGACCGCAGAAAAACCACCAGCCCACGGGGATCAATGTCACTGTTGGTGCGGATCACCGCCATTGTTTGACCGATCACCCACCCACCTGGTCCAGGTGGCGGTGTATCCAAAGGCGCAATGCTGATTTTTCCGACAGAACCCTTGACCACCATGACGATGTCCATCGGTTTCAAGAACTGGGCATCGTTCCTTCTTTGATGACCCTCCACGACCACGCTTTTTTGAGGCTGATCGATGTATCCGCCGTTGGTCATGTCCTGAGCGCCGACTTCCAGAGCCGGGATGGGCTCCTCAATATTGGCACTCAGAATCGGACGAATGATGGTGGCAATGTCCTCAATGCTTCGGGTTTTGCAATCCCCAAGAAAATGGTCAACCTGGCTCATGGCTGCATCCAACACATAACGTGCAGGTAACAGGTTCATGTCGTTTTTGAACAGCTCGTCTCGGTGCACGACACGCACCTCCTGACCTTGCACTTGTCCCATCGCCAAAGCGGCGATGTACTCCACCTGGGTCAACTTGGATCGGACTCTTGATTCGGCAGTCTTGAACTGATCTGAGTCACAGTTAACCAGGCGCACACGGTCATGCCGCTGTTCGTTGTTCAACACCAAAATCGACATAGCAATGGCAGTTCCAGGCAACAAAAGCCCAGCAGGCAATCCAATGACCGCCTCAATCTGCCCAGCTTCGAGCAAATCCTTGCGCAGACGCTTTTCGCCGCCACCAGAAAATAAGACACCGTTGGTCACAACAATGATGGCACGCCCCTTGGTCTGCGCCAAAGCATGCCGGATACCCAACACCGTGAGCGAATTGGACTTTTCACGAAACCGATCGAATGGATCGTTGGCGTGCAACTCAAAATCAACCTTGGCACCAAACGGCGGTGTCGCAATCACCAGGTCAAACTTTGTTAAACGACCTCCCTCTAGAAAAGAGGGCGATTTGATGGGGTCAGAAACCTGGATACGGGAAATCGGTGATTTTTCGTAATAGGCGCGAATCAACTCGACCAGGTATTTTTCTTCCTCATAGGGAAACTCAACATTGGCATGGAGCCCTCTCTTCAAGAGCCGCCCAAACACTTGTCCTGTACCGCCCCAAGGGAGATAAATGCTGTCGCTGTCGATTTTGTCGGCAGCCAACATCAACAACAAATCACAAACCTCTGGTGGCAAGGCATTCATCTCACCACGTCCGCCAATCAACACTGTTCTCAGGTCTGATGGATCGTAGGCATCCAACCGGCCGTTCTGCCCTTGCAAAAACACCATGGAGAGTATCTGGCACGCAGCCCGGTTACTGAGCTGGCTCAGCCACTTGGCAGCCACATGGAACACGTCGATTTGCAGATGAGATGCAATGCGCTTGAGAACGCTTTCAGCATCACGCGGGGCGTTGGCAAGGTCTTTTGTCAGAGCAAGCTCCGCCGGGAGGCGTTGCGTTTGAGAAAGCTGTTGCCAAATCAGAAGCGTGACGGCCAATAGAGGGGCCAACTCTGAAGGCAGCTCGCCCCGGATGTCATCAAGGAGGTCGGAGATGGGTTTTTGATTCATATGCATTTGCTCCGTTAATTTAATGAATGCCGTAAGCAGTCAACAGAACGTCGCCGCCAACCACCACCACCACCACACCTTGTTTGTCGATCAATTTGGTCAGGTTACGAATTTCTTGTTCCAACTTGGCCACCGTATGCATGGCTGAAACCATGCTCATGGAGCCTGAATCCAGCGCCTTTTCATGGCTGGCCTTTTCTGCACGAGCCTCAATCAAGCGCTGCTTGGCCGCTTTCTGATTGAAGATCACCTTGTCGCCTTTGGCTGTGCCGTAGGCATACACAAGTTCAGCCATCGCATGAGAAATGCCGCGCTGGTTCATACGGGTGACAGAGTGCTTGGTGTGATGCATGGTGACCTCCAGTTAAGTTCGATGACTGAATCATAACTGTAAATGCAAAACTTTTTTAATTTTTTTATTCTGTGTTGCTTTTTTTAACAACTTGCAACTTCATAAGCTTCATATTTTACGCCCGATTGACAGGTTGACGGACTCATTTATGCGAGCGAGGACGATGGCGGCTGCACGGTTTCATCCGAATTTAGCGATTGACCACGGTCTGTCGTGCCAGCTCGCCACTCGTCGATGGTCTTGAAAGTCAAGCTACACCCGGTGCACTTGAATTCTCCAGACGGACTCATCACGCCCTGATCGTCACGCTTGATGATGGTTTTGTAGCTCGTTGCACCACATTGGTGACAACGATTGGCGGCACTTGTGTTCATGATTCAGTTCAAACTAGCGGCAAAAATCGATTGCATCAAATCAAAGCACCCGCTGGACCTTCTCACCTGGTCGGACCGAGTAACGGACAAAACCATCGAGCGTTTCAACCTGGACGCGAGCCGCTTTCCCGTTGTAACCAGCCTGCTTGAGCGCGACCAAATCCTGTTCAAGCCGGTCATGAGTGGTCAACAGACTCCAAACCTTGGTAGCCCCATCAAATCGATAGCCCAAGGCCTTGAGCTGGTCCTTGTTGTCAAACGGTGAGCCGGTCGCCCACACCCGATAGGCCGGTTGCCGCTGTGCATCCAGTATCCAGGACAAGCCCAAACGACCGCTACCTGGCAGCGGTCTTTGCAGCACTTCCAACAACGCCAGGCAGTCTGCCTCGGCACGATGTGCCTCATGGAAAAACCCAAACTGACTCAGAATGTAATCAAGCTTTTGAGAACCTATACCTTCATTACGCCACGGTATTTCCTTGAACGAACAACCCCAGGAAAGTGTTTTAAATATCGGTAACCTGCGCTCCAGCATGGCACGGTCAAAAGATGAATTGTGTGCAACGACCAACGTCACACCGGAAATAAATTTTGCAACCTTGTCATCATCAATTCGTTTACCTTGCACCATGTCATCGGTAATACCATGAACCAAGGTGGTTTCCGGTGGAATAGGCTTTGAAGGCTGCTCAAGCTCACCGCAAGTATCTATCACATGATAGGCTTGTCCTGTGACTGGATCGTAGTCAAACAAGATCATTCCAATCTCGATGATTTCATCTTTGGCAGTATCAATCCCGGTTGTTTCAGTATCAATAATGACACCGCGTTTTAAGTTTGAAATAGAAATGTCAAAAAATTGTTTTCTTGGAACTAGACGGCGCAAGACTTTATAATCTGGATGAGCTTCAAGCTGAATGGCAATGTTTTCAAGGTTCATATTAGACATATTCATTTTTTAACTTTTCAACATCACCTATTTGATCTGCTGTCACCAATTTTTCTATTTCTTCTTTTGGCATTGTTTTTTTGGTACTGGCTTTTCTGGCTGGAATGACCGACGCTTTGGATACGACCCCACCTAAAAATATGCCAGTATCAGCCTTGCGACGTAAATAGCCATGACCGGCCGGTGTTTCTGGTGGCTTTTCACCAGGACGACGACGTTTCCATTCATCCTTGAATATCTTCTCCAGCGCTTTGGCCTGTGCCCTAGAGCCTGCAAAACCCATGCTGCCCCAGATAACTTCAAGCGATCGCTTCACGTCCTGGTCGCGTTTTGAACGAATGGCCAGCACCAATTGATCTCGCAGATCGTCATAGCGGTCGGCCCGGTAACGCCATGTCCAGACCGGTTTTTTGGCGTTTTCCTTGGTCTGTCGCACCAGCTCGTAGCCTGTCAGTTCAATCTTTTCGTCACGGTGAAAGGCGTTTTTCCACTTCTCAGACGGGTCAAGCTTGGCCTTTTCAGGATGTGCTGGATCGTCTTTGGCGGGATGGATAAGCAAAATCCAGTGGACGTTTTCGCTGTCGGAATGGGGCAGCCAGAACATGAGGCGACCCGTGGCTTCGCCTTTTTCGCGGGCGCGAAAGGCTTTGAGCTTGTTGTCAAAGACCGGGTGCAGGGTGGTCATCTTCTCGGCAAAGGCGGGAACTTTGGCGGTGGCGATCACGCCCTGAACGTACATGCAATGGCCGGTGCGCACGTAATCCTGAACGCGTTGCATGTAGGCGGCTTTGGAAGTAAAGACCCATGTTTTCATTTTTTTGATGATACCAAATATATACGTGATACGTGTTTATTGCTTCGTAAAGTTGCGTTTGCGCAACTTGATAAATTGATGTTCCTGAGTACGGCTTGCCGAACGAAGGAAAACCGGGCAGAATGCTCGGCAAGACGCACTGCCAAGTGCGGCTTACATCACAAACAAGCAGGACCGGATGGTCCACGGTTGACAGGTCCGCCAAGACCAGTCAACTCACTCGCCGTAGCGTGGTGCCTCTAACAGGGCTCGCCACGACTGCGAAGGGCGCTGGGGATTCACCTCCCCTTCGACCCAATCGAAGGCTTTGGCATTTGTACAAATTAAGTCAACTAATTCGTACAAATTAATTGACGGATCGGTTTTTGGAAGTTGGGCGACAAGGAAACGGGCGGCTGGGCGACCAGCCTCACCCTGTCAACTTTGGATGGCTGATAAGTCATGAGACGAACTCAGCCCATGGCCAGTTGGGAAACTGCTGGACATGGACTCGCAGGTGGGTGTCGGCACCATGAGAAATCATGGTGGGCCAAGGAGGAGAAATCTGGACTTGGCGGTACTGGTTGAAAGACTAGATCGGCGGATAGCTTAAGCCTGTAACCGCGCCCATTGGGGCGCGTCGAGGGGATTAACTTGGGAAATGGGTTGCAGCCGAAAGGCAGAGAGTCATGAAGATATTTTGTCAATTTATGGGAGTCGCTATGGAACATCGGACCCCAAAAAACACGAACCGGCAGATGCCGCAAGTGAGTAGCCGTAGGGCAATTGATATAAATGGAGTGAGCAATCGAGTTAATCGCAGAGGTTGAATAACTTGGGACGGTCTTAACCTGGTGCTTGGCGGCACTGTCAATGTCGAAAGATGTTGAGACAGGAAAGACTTGGAGACTGGATGAGTAGAGTGTTTGAGAATATCTGTGTGAAAGATATTCAAAAAAGCATGGGGCTGTAAAGCTTTAAGACAACTTGCTGGGGCGAATCTGGCCCATGACTGTGATGGTCAAGTTATACGGTGATGTTGTTATCGAAAGTCTGGGGCGAGTAAAGTGTTTGTGGATTGGTCGGAAGACCAATGTGATGTGTGAGAGTCGCAAATACCCTTGGCGGGGTATTTGTTGGGCAGTGTGAGAACTGTCTTGAAACTGTGCAGATAATCCCAGAGATGGGCTTATTGAAAAGACAAACCGCAAGGTTTGGGACATTCCTGGTTAAAACGGTGTGAGAGCCGAAAACAGGAATGGGGTGCTCTAACGAGTCGAGTGGTAAGACACATCAAATTTATTTTGATGATCAAGACCAACCCCTAAAGGCCGCATTTATGCGGCCTTTTCTTTTGTCCAACATATCCAAGGTAGTCACAGACGGATTGACCTCTCACCCAGTCCACACACCTCTGCTTTTAACAACGGGTCCGCCCTGCAACATTTCGCCAGACCAACTGGCAATCCTCTCGACTCGTGCATTGCAAAACCCATCGCCTCGGCGTTGGGTTTTGTTTTGCCTGACGATCAGGACATTCATATAAAATACATACGCTGTTAGTACATTCAGGAGCAGTCACCATGCCCAAAGAAGCTGTTTTCACGATGAAGCTCGAACCTGATCTGCGTGAAGCTTTCATGAACGAGGCGCAGGCCAGCCACCGCCCTGCCTCTCAAATCCTGCGTGAGCTGATGCGTGAGTTCGTCCAACGCCAACGCCAGGCGCGGGAGTACGACGACTTCCTGGCGCACAAAGTCCAAACGGCGCGCACCTCCATGCAGGCGGGTTTGGGAATTCCCAACGATGAAGTTGAAGCCCAGTTTGCAGCCCGGCGCGCGCAAGCGGCAAGCCGGGCGTGAGGGTTCTCTGGACACCCGAGGCGCTACAAGACCGCATTGACATCTGGGACTACATCGCCAATGACAACCCGTTGGCAGCGGTCCACATGGACGAGTTGTTCAGCGATTCAGCCAATCGGCTGGCCGAGCACCCCAAGCTGGGTCGCGCAGGAAAAGTCCCCGGCACCCGCGAGCTGGTAGCGCATGAGCATTACCGTCTGGTGTACGAAATCAACAACGAAACGGTGTGGGTCCTGACCTTGATTCACACAGCCAGACTCTGGCCACAGGCCAGGTCTTGACTCCCGCACCTGGCAGGGAGGGGATCAGGGCTTGTTCGCCGCCAGCACCTGCATCAGCTCAGCCACCTGAGTCTTCATGGCCTCGACCTGGCCGCGCAGGTTGGCCGCATCTTCGCGGGCTGCACCAGCCTCCTGGTGCGCCTTCTCCAACCCAGCCTCGGCCTTGGTCAGACGCTCCCCCGCGCGCCGGGCTTCCAGCTCAGCCGCTTTGCGCTGTTCCTGGCGCGCCTGCTCGATGGCATCCGCCTTGGCGTTGATCGCCGCCAGATCGGCACGCACCTGGTCACGCTCGGCAGCCACCGCCTGACTGGTTTTTTTCTGCTCAGTCAGGTCAAGCCGAAGCTGCTCAACATCCTGTAGGTGGCGTTGACGTTCCGCATCAATGGCGGCTTGCATGCGAGCCAGTTCAGCGACATGTTGCTCGGACTCCTGCTGGTGACGTGTGCGCTCAGCTTCGATGGTCGTCGTCATCCGCACCATTCCAGCCGCATGCTGCTCACCCGCAACTTTGGCCGTTTGTTCCGTCATGACCAAACGTTCGCGCACCTGGGCAAACTCCACCGCCTGCGCCTGGTGAGACGTTTGAAGATCAGCCAGCTTGACCTCCAACCCCGTCACCTGCACCGTCGCCTCATCCACCATCGCTTCCAGGTCATCCACCGTTTGCGAGGCATCGGCCAGCTCACGTTCTGCTTGGGCACGCTGCTCACCCGCAGAACGCACCACCTCATGCACCCGCCGCTCTGCCGCCTTGACCGCCTTGTCGTTCAACTCGCTGGCCAGCGCCGCCAGGCGCTGCGTCAGCTCCTTGGTGACCAAGGCCACTTCTTCGGCCACCTCCACCGGTAATTCAGCCACCGGCTCGGCCTTGGTCACCGACTGGCTGGCCAGGTGCTCATCCCAAACCTGCTTCAACCTGGAAGGATTGCCACCCCCAACCTTCTGACGCAAGGCAAACCCGGTGATATTGCGGCCAGTGGCCTGCAGGTCCTGACCGGCAGTGATGATCGACTCGGGACTGAACTCAACTGGACGCATGGGAAACCTCCTGGACGG
Organism: Comamonadaceae bacterium CG2_30_57_122; assembly: GCA_001871515.1. Classification (GTDB taxonomy): domain Bacteria; phylum Pseudomonadota; class Gammaproteobacteria; order Burkholderiales; family Burkholderiaceae_C; genus Rhodoferax. The sequence continues at coordinate 6,543 of MNXW01000038.1, read as the reverse complement.
TGGTGATTGGGTGGATGATGCCTCATTCTAGCATAAATAACAAACAAACAAACAAACAAACAAAGAAACTAATTCACCTCGCCCGCAACAAGCCAAAGCCTTAGGCAGCCTTGTCAGCCAGGCCAGGTCCAGCGCAGGCCGATTTCACCGTACATCACCCACCAGGCAGGAAAGAAATTGAAGACGCGTTTAAACAGCCTACAACGCAAAAATCGCCCAACCCTACCTAGCCCCTTGACCTTTTCAAAAAAACCGCTGGTTTGGTGGATGGAGCGGCAATTTCCCTTGCTTTTCTGCCCAACCGGCTGTTTCTCCCCCTCGTGTAGAGGGGGTCGGGGGGTTAGCAGCCAGGAGCCGTAGGCGGGCGGCACGCCTGAGAGTTGGACACGAAGTGCCAACTCGACCAGGGGGTCTGGCACGTCCCCCGTGGGGGACTTTTGGATGTTTTCCTAGATGGTTGCCTACTTTGTTTATTGTTAGTGGGTCTTTAGCCCGTAGGGCGCTCTTTGGTTAAAGAGAGGTTAAAGAGAGGTTAGCGATGTTGTAAATCGGCTTGCAGCCCGCACCAAGCTTAGCTTTGCGGGTTATCCACAATGGGTCAAAACACAATAGTTCATGGGTCAAAACACAATAGCTCCATGGGTCAAAACACAATACTGTGGATATGTTCCAAAACGATTCTTGAATCAGCTTGTAGGCCGCGCCAGGCCTCTTTTTAAGCAAAAACAGCCATGGGTCAAAACACAATACTGTGGATATGTTCCAAAACGATTCTTGAATCAGCCTGTAGGCCGCGCCAGGCCTCGTTTTCAGCAAAAACAGCCATGGGTCAAAACACAATACTGTGGATAACACAGTCGCACGAGCTTTTGACCTTCAAAACTGCTTACAAATCGGTAAAAAAAGACCTCCGCAACCACTGTTGCGCATCAATCTGGTCGCTTTAGTTGGGTGATGGTGGCACAAACCATGGGTCAAAACACAATATGATCTTTGCAACACCACTGTTTTTTAGCATGTCAAAAACGACTGTGGGGCGTTGGTTGATGCTCTATTTCAGCCCTGAATGGCTGTTGGGAGCACGCTTGACAGTGACAAGATCGCGAGCGATTTCAAAACTCAACAGAAACCCACAATCAACAAGGTTTGTTAGTGCGCGCTTGATCAACCTTCGAAGCTCCGTCTTTTCGACCGTATTCATCCCAGAGCCAAGGGCAATCGTGTCAATTTTGATAGGGTGAGGTATCCGATGGGATGCCAAATACCCATGGAGCCATGTTGCCAGTCCATCAGGCAATTGAAGCCTCTGCTCCCACTCTATGCGCGTGTAATGGTCGTTGCCAAACAGATCCACTAGTTCCGGAGCAATGCGAACTCGCCAACGTGGTAGGGATTTTTGTGTTTCGCTGTCTACGTATTCGAAAAATGGAATCATGGATAGGCTGACACCTCGATCAAGCCGCTTGCTATACACGTCCAGACCAGTGGCTTGCATACGCCGAAAAGACTCTTTGAGCCGGTCGTAGCTCCTTTTGCCGATAGGCCAACTAATTTCCTTGCAAAACGAGTACGCAGTGAACTCAACAAGCTGGCCAGCCACATGATGCCTTGCCAAGTGGACAAGCTGAAGCCACACAGTTTCATCATCTTGACGTAGCTCTTCGCCTCGATAGGTGATTCGACCATCTCCAATGATGGCAATGGGCTCATTTTTCATCATGACTCGCGGATTGCTACGATTTCTTGCGTTGAAAAGCGCTGAGCGAAGAATTTCATTTGGAAGTGACCGCATCACATCCGGCCACAAAGGAAATTGGTTGATTTCAACGGTCAGCGATGCAGCTTTCTCTTTCTTGGCGGGTGTTGCCACTATTTGAGTGACTTGCGGCGGAGGCAACGGAACATCCATAAAGAAATCGCCCTCGCTGGGGGGGGTGCTTGGCTTCTGTATAACCCGCGTGATGGCTGGCTCCTTCTGCTTGATTTTGGTCTTGCTTTCTTGTGCTGAGGCCATCTTGGTAACAAGCTCCCGAGCTGCAGCTTCATCCATCCCTTTTGCAACGGCGTTTTTAACCCATGCGTCTTGGCCGCGCTTAGTTGATATATCCTGATTTGGCACGGTGCTTTGATTGCGAGTTTTCATAATAGCTATCTATCAAGTTATCTAGCTATTTTCCAAAGAACATTCGCAAGGACTGCTCGACCAACTCTGTCTCCGTCACCCGCGAACCCGTTTTCATTGACCGCTCGTAGGCCTCGCGTTTGAGCGTGTTGATCAGATCCAGGGGCAGACGGAAAACCTTTTGTTCTCGATGCACCTTGGTTTCAATCACAGGCTGGACGACAACCGTTTGTGCTTTCTCCACCTTGTCTGCAGCATCTGCAGCTCCCCCTTCAAGAAAACTGGATGGGTCTTTTTTGAGCTTGAACTGGTCTGTGTTGGGTTTTGCCTTCACGCTTGCACCTCGCGAAAAAAAGCTTCAATTTCAGCAATAGCCGCCTGATCCTTGCCCAACTCCTGGACGATTACGCCCTCCCCTATTGCTCGGCGGAAAGCCACCCGCTCACAAACTTTCGTGGGCAACACGGTCAGCTTTTGCTCGGCTAAAAACTCCATCATCTCCGCTGTGTCTTTGGTACGTGGATCGACACGGGTCAAAAGCACACGTACGTCCAATTCAGGGTTGTAGTCCCGACTCAGCTCGACCACTTCGAGTAAGTCAGTCATTGCCGCAGCGTCCAGGTTGCTCGCACCAATCGGAACAATGGCCATTTGCGCCAACAAAAGCGCGGAACGCAGGCCAACCGAATCTCGCCCCCCGGCGTCCACCACCACATGCGCATACTTGGCAGCCAGCTGCCTTCCTTCGGTCAGGATCGCTTTCCCTGCCAGGCAGGTTGTTGTGGGGCTGGGACCATGTGATGCGTTATCACGCCGCCATGCAGCCCAGCTCGCCGCACTGGCTTGTGGATCGCCATCGATCAAAAGGGTTTCGCCCAGGCGGGACAGCATGGTGGCTAGGTGCACAGCAGTAGTCGTTTTACCAACTCCGCCTTTAGTGTTTACGACTGCATAGATCATTATTGATTCTCAAAAATATAGCTATTATTATAGCTATATATCTATTCATCATGGAAAATATATATACCTTGCTATATAGCTATCTTAAAACGATATCGCCTTGCTTCTTACCCTTGTGCCTGAACTCCCAATGTGGCACAGGCTCTGCTTCAGCCCACAGGCCACGCCTGCCAGAACGAGCACCTTGTTCTGCAAAGTCGTACAGCTTGCGGTCGTTGGCAGACTGCTCCTGCTCATAGGCTTTATAGTGCCAGGCAAACCCTCGGGTGACTTGCTCCAGGTTCACATCCTGCCCGGTAGAGAGCAGGATTTTCCCGACTTCGCGCCGGTACTTGTCCTTTTTATCAGTCTCGACAGTGACCTGCTTATCAAAACCAGGTCGCTCAGGCTCTGTTTTGATCGCATGCCAAAGGCTTGTTTCTTCTCGGGCGCGTCGATCCCCGATAACCGAATCTTGTGCTGTGTTTTGGAAGCATCGAGCACGGTTACGGTGTCTCCATCAGCGACACCAACCACGAGGCCTGTGATGGTGGCTGCCTGGGAGCAGGCGATGGCACTTGCCAGCAGCAGTGCTGGAATAAGTCTGACCATCATGTTGATCTTTGGGATGAGTGGGGCAACGAACATTATTCGTGCAATCTAGCAGTGATGAGCGTTTGCAAGAATCCGGGGCTGGACATGGACATCTGGTAGCAGAAATCTTCGGGCTTTAGCCCGGAGAGGATGTCAACCCCGAAACAGAGCCAGGGGCTGCACCGTTCAACCCCTGTCTCACTCGTCAGTTGATGTCGCACCTAAATATTATCTAACTATATAGATAGCTATCTATAAATCAACCAATAACGATTCCAGGCAGTCCACGCTCTTCAAACAATTTGGACAACCCCCTCAGGGTCAGCGCATTGATGCTGACACCATCTGTGATGGCCAGCAAATGCAGGCGCTCCCAATCCTGGCGTGAAATCCTGAATGACATGGCCACCATAGGCTTTTGACCACGTACACGTATTCGGGGCGACTCCATCGCAACTTCTGCCACTGGTGCCGAGTTGACACCAGCTTGGGTGATGGCTTCTCGCATAAACGCTCCTTGTCTTAAAAAATGGCTGTCTTCATTGAATTTTAGATCATGGCGTAATGACGCTATCACGTCATTAATTCATTTGCTTCGTTTGGAATTTAGAAATTAGCTATACTTATCAAAAGGGAAAATTTGATCATGTTGGCAAAAGCCAGAACAGTCAAAAACAAGGGGTTGAAGATGAGCCACAACGTGCTTGAACCGGTGAGCAATGCGCATGAAGCCGAAATGGCGAAAGTCGCACAACGCTGCATCATGGCAGCACTGGATCACTCGCGTGCGCCGAAAATCGTCTTGGTGGAGGAGGGGAGGGAACTCGCCCAGCAGCCACCAACGATTGAATTGCCACCGCAGGCGCTGCGTGCGATTGCCGATTTGCTGGGTCTGATGGGCCAGCAACAACCCATCATGTTGATTCCACAAAAACACGAATTGACCACGCAAGAGGCCGCTGGCTTCTTGAATGTGTCGCGCCCCTACGTCATCAAACAGATTGAAGACGGTGGTCTCAAATGCCGCAAGGTCGGACGCCATCGTCGGGTTGAGTTTCGGGAATTGATGCGCTTTCAGCAGATGCAACAGCAGAAGTCGGAAGAGGCGCTACAACGCCTGACTGATCTTTCGCAAGAGCTTGGCTTGGGCTACTGATGGCGGGTTCGGCGCGCTACACCGCAATTCTGGATGCCAATGTTCTGTATCCGAATCTGTTGCGCGACCTGTTGTTGAGTTTGGCGGCTGCCGGGCTGTATCACGCACGATGGACATCTGAAATCAATGACGAGTGGACTCGAAATCTGATTTCCAACAGGCCGGAACTGGCATCCAAAGTCCCCTTGCTGTTAGAACTTGTCAACCAGGCCGTACCCGATTGCCTGGTGGAGAACTACGCATCACTCATCGAGAGCCTGGTTTTGCCTGATCCCAACGACCGGCATGTGCTGGCTGCAGCAATTGCAGGGCATGCAGATGCCATCGTCACTGCCAACCTCAAGGATTTTCCTGAGAGCGTTCTGATACGGCACGGTATCGAGGCACAACACCCAGATGACTTCGTGATGAACCAGCTTGAGCTGCGTCCGTTTGAAGCTTTGGAGGTGATTAAGCGGGTTCGCACACGGATGCGCAATCCGGCACATTCCGCATTTGATCTGATTGAGATACTGGAAAAGAGTGGTTTACCGCAAACTGCTCAATATCTGAAGACCCACGCTGGGCTAATTTAACTCGCCATCTGGCGACTCGTGGCGGCATCCCTCATTTGGGCAATCCACCGAAGTTAAGCCATGTCACCCCTTGTAAGTCAGATTTGGATGCGGCTTTACCGAATTTTTCGGTCGTGGCTGTTTGCGATCAGGCACTTGTCGATGGGAATTGGCGCCCAGCAGTTCGAACGCTTTCCCCAAAATGGTCACCAGACAGCCCAGTCCCAACACCATACGCGGCAGCAGGCGTTGCAAACACGGCGCAGCATAAGCACGGTTGCATGTACGCTGCTTTTCCTCTAAACCCGCTTGCTCAGACGCGCCAATGCACACCAAAGAAGCCAAATTGTCAGCCAGCACCTTGGCATGCACATCCACCATCAGCGCATGCTGCGTCAGCCCTGAGACGCTCTCCAGTTTGCAGCGATGCTTGAGGCGTTTGAACGCCTCCTCAATACGCCAGCGCTCATGGTAAAGCTCACCAAAAACGGCTGTTGGGAATTGGCTGATTGGCAAATTGGTCGCCATCACGCGAATCAGTCCATCGGGTGTCACGCATTTGACCAAGCGCACCTGTGGCGCGACACCAGAGCAGCCATAGTCTTCGCAGTCCCACTTGTTGGGCTTGTTGAGCGTAGCCATGGTATCGACCTGATCGCTGTGCGCAAAAGCGCGTACCGAAGCCCAGCCGCCACTGGACTTCTCGCAGCGCATGCAAAACCGAATATTGTTCTCAGTCAAATAGGCCACCAGCCAAGCCGCCGGATAGCCCCGATCAAGGATCAACACATCATCAGGCCCCAAGCAAGACAGCGCCTCAAACAACATCTGGCGCTCAGCGCCATCGGCACCATGCACGCTGGCGTGCAGCGTCAATTCAGCGCCCGGCAGATACAAAGCAAACAAGCGTTGATCAGCTTTGGCATGGAATCTCTTGGTAAAACAGGGACGAATCGCTGGCATCAGCACCGAGGCATCACCTGCCACCAACCGCAGACCGTGCCAACGCGGTATCAAGCCCAGCGTATCGGCAGCTTTGACCACAAAGGTGTTCAAGTGCTCCAGGCAAGTCCAGGACAGCTTGTCTCTGGCTTGGGCGAAACCACGGTCAGAAATGCCACGTTGCCAGTCACCGTCAACAGACAAGCTCCCAAAGAAGGAATCGAGCATGACCTGCT
>MNXW01000110.1:717-8081 GCA_001871515.1 Comamonadaceae bacterium CG2_30_57_122 | reverse complement strand
CATGGTGCCGCTCAGCCTGGGGCTGGCGCTGCTGACGCGTGTGGGTCACTCACTGGGCGCGGGGGAAGCGGTGCAGGCGCGTTACCAGGCCTGGGTGGGGGTGGGTTTGGGCCTGGGCTTTGCCACACTGTCCGCAACCCTGATCGCGTTGTTTGCCAGCTCCATTGCCTGGGCTTACACCCGTGACATGGCGGTGATGGCGCTAACGGCGCATTTGCTGCTGCTGGCAGCGGTGTTTCAGCTTTCAGATGCCACCCAGGTGATCACCAGTTGTGCCATTCGTGGCTACAAGGTCACGCGCGCCCCTATGGTGGTGCATCTGACGGCGTTTTGGGGCTTTGCCCTGCCACTGGGGTACGTGCTGGGGTTGGCGCCGGGTTGGGCTCCTATTAAACCTACGCAGCCCATGGGGGCGGCAGGTTTCTGGATTGCGCTGATTGTGGGCCTGACGATTGCCGCGCTGGGGCTGGTGGCACTGCTCAGGCGCGTGGCGCGCTCGCACTTGCCACGTTAACGCCCATTTTCAAGAAGAACACCCCCACAAAGCATGAAACATGTGCTGTCGGCGTAGGGCGGGTTTCAACCCGCCGTGGCTGACTGAAGTCAGCCCTACGACAAGCCATTTCTGACGACTGTCATCGTTCTTTCAAGTTAAACCATCGGTCAGTGCAGCGGCACACCGGTTTTACTTTGCAGTTCTTCAAAGCTCACGCCGGGGGCACGTTCCACCACCTTGAGGCCGTGCGGGGTAATGTCCAGCACCGCCAGGTCGGTGATGATGCGGTCTACCACGCCCACACCGGTCAGTGGCAGCGTGCATTCGGGCAAGATTTTCAGATCGATGGTGCCGTCTTTTTTCTTGGCCACGTGCTCCATCAACACCACCACGTTTTTCACGCCGCCGACCAAATCCATGGCGCCGCCCATGCCCTTGACCATCTTGCCGGGAATCATCCAGTTGGCCAGGTCGCCGGTGGCGCTGACCTGCATGGCCCCCAGAATGCTCAGGTTGATCTTGCCGCCGCGGATCATGGCAAAACTGTCGTGGCTGCCAAAAATGCTGGAGCCAGCAATGGTGGTCACGGTTTGCTTGCCCGCATTGATCAGGTCGGCATCGACCTCGTCTTCGGTTGGGAACGGGCCAATGCCGAGCATGCCGTTTTCGCTTTGCAGCCAGACTTCAATGCTGGGGTCTACAAAATTGGCCACCAGCGTGGGCAGGCCAATGCCCAAGTTCACGTAATAACCGTCTTGCAATTCCTTGGCGGCCAAAGCAGCCATTTCGTCGTGTGTCCAAGCCATGATCAAACTCCTTTTTTTTCTGTGAGGGTACGCTTTTCAATGCGTTTCTCGGGGTGTGCATTGAGCACCAGCCGGTTCACATAGACACCGGGCAGGTGCACGCTGTCGGGGTCAAACGTGCCGGTCTCTACGATTTCTTCGACTTCTACCACGGTGATCTTGCCCGCCATGGCCACCGCCGGGTTGAAATTGCGCGCGGTGCGGCGAAACAGCAGGTTGCCGCTTTTGTCGGCCTTCCAGGCCTTGACCAGTGACACCTCGGGCATCAAGGCGTGTTCCAGAATGTAGGTCTTGCCTTCAAACACCCGGTTTTCTTTGCCTTCGGCCACCAGCGTACCCACACCGGTGCGCACGTAAAACGCGGGAATGCCCGCGCCGCCAGCGCGCAGCTTCTCGGCCAGTGTGCCTTGGGGGGTGAATTCAAGTTCCAGCTCACCCGCCAAAAACTGGCGTTCAAACTCTTTGTTTTCACCCACATAGCTGGAAATCATTTTTTTGATCTGCCGGGTTTCCAGCAACTTGCCCAAGCCAAAGCCGTCCACACCGGCGTTGTTGCTGATGACGGTCAGGTTTTTGACACCCGTGTCGCGCAGGGCGTCAATCAAGGCCTCTGGAATGCCACACAAACCAAAGCCGCCCACCGCCAGCAATTGACCATCTTTGACAATGCCATTCAGCGCAGCCGCTGCATTGGGGTAAATTTTGTTCACTGAAAAATCTCCAAGGAAAAAACGATAGGCGTACGATACTACTTAACTGAATACGTAGTTTTTCGTAGCGTACAAACCCTGATACTTTCAGCTTGCACCATGGACATTGATTACCGCCTGGCTTTCGAGATGGCTCCTGTGGGGTTGGCCTTGTCACGCAACCGCACCATGGTGGACTGCAACCGCCATTTGTGCGAGATGTTTGGTGCCAGCCCAGAACAACTCATGGGCCAATCGTTTCAGGTGCTCTACCCCAGTGCGGCCGAGTTCGAGCGCACCGGGGCACGCATTGAACCCATTTTGAACCGCAAAGGCACTTACGCCGATGACCGGGTCATGAAACGGCTGGACGGCCGCCTCAAGGGCGAAACCTTCTGGTGCCATGTGACCGGACGCGCACTCAACCAGGCCGCCCCGCATGAGGCCGGTATCTGGACGTTTGAAGACCTGAGCGCACGCCGCCCGGTCACGGCCGAGCTCACCCCGCGTGAACGTGAAGTGGCCGCACTGCTGATGGACGGCCTGACCAGCAAGGAAATGGGTCGCGTGCTGAACATCAGCCCCCGCACCGTGGAAATTTACCGCGCGCGGTTGATGCGCAAGTACAAGGCCGCCAACAACGGTGATCTGGTGCACAAGCTGATGGCCGGCTAGCGCACCGGCAAAAGGCTTTCATGTGCGCAGAGCCTGACCTGCGTCAAAGCAAACCGCCTTGTGGCACTCCAGAATTAGCCCTAACGTCCATGTTCAACAAGGACATTCCAAAGCATGAAACATGCGTGCCCTGCGTAGGGCGGGCTTCAGCCCGCCATGGCCAACTGAAGTCGGCCCTACGACACGCCATTCTTGTCGGCTGTGGGCGTTGTTTCACGTTAACTCAAACACAAGGAAAAGTCATGGTCACGAAACCGCCCAAACCAGCACCTGCCAAGGTCGCTGCCAAGAAAAAAACAGCAAAGCCCGCTACGGTGCACCCTGATCCAACCCAGGTTCATTTGAAAGCCTCTAGCGCCACCAAGCCCAAGTTCACGGTTGAGCAGCGGCATCACTATGTGTCGGTGGCCGCGTTCTACATCGCCGAGCGGCGCGGCTTCACCTTAGGCAACCCAGCCGATGATTGGCTTGCAGCCGAGGCCGAGGTTGAGCGCCTGCTGTCCAGCGGCCACTTTCCCGCTTGAGGAGTTCAGCGCCAGTCACTATTAATTAGATAGCTATATAGCCAGTATAAGCAAGGGCTAAAGGCTTATTTGGCATGTAAATCAACTGACAATGCTGCGCAGCCAGTCCGGCATTTCAATGGCTTTTTGCTTGGGAAAATCGACCCAGATGGTGGTGGCTCCACCTGCGGCATAAATCACGCCGGGCTGGTCGTCCATTTCCATCGTGCCCCAGGTTTCAAAAGTGGTGCGCGCCGGGTCGCTGGTGAACATTTTTACCCGCACATCGCCAGGGTATTCAAGCTGTTTGTAAAAGTTGCAAAACGCGTTCACGATCACCGGCCCTTCGCCCAGTGGATTGGGCATGGCTCCAACGGCACGCATCCAGTCAATCCGAATGGTTTCAAGGTACCGAAAATAGGTGGTGTTGTTCACATGCCCCATGGCATCCATGTCGCCCCAGCGGATGGGGATCAGCATCTCAAACACCTGTTTTTTCTGTGTCGGAATGTCAAACTTCATGGCAACCTCTTTGGTTTTGCTGACCGTGTTGGCAAATGGTCTGGCCAATGCCAAACGCAGGCGGGTGCTGCAAACACTTCCATCACCAGCAACTTTGCACCGTGGCGGGTGAACACCGAGTGGCGTGCGGGCAACGCGCCCGCTGTTAATGCGCCTGCGGCCGCCATGCGCCATGTCTTGGCCACGTGACGCTGCAAGGGGCTGTGGCGCGGCGCTTGGGCAAAAGCCAGTGGCGCGCGGTGGATGCCAGCACGCCTGAACAACACGTCGGCCAAGGGGCGACTCCCCAAGCCCTGCAGCGAACGCCAAGCGCCTGCCGCGTAGGCATGCGCCGTGACACTGCGGGCAAACACCATGGGCTGGTCATCTACCCGCAAGAGCACCTCACGTGCATAGCCAATACGCCGCGTACCCATGCCCAGCGCAGACGCCTCGTCGGGGGTCAAAGCTTGTCGACCCTGACGCACCACCAGGACGCTGAACACGTTACCGCAGGCCGCTAGACGTGCACTGAGCGAACCAGTGGCCCACAACCAGCGGCGCAGGTCGCCCTGCCGGTTGGTAAAAGACCGCCAAGCTGTCATCCAATCACCCGCAGTCTTCCGGCAACACCCGCCCAAGCATCAAACGGCAAAGCCATCGTCTGCGGCAATCACCGCACCATTGATAAAGTGGCTTTGATCCGAGCACAGCAGCACCATCAGCGCGTCCAGGTCTTGCGGTTGCCCCACGCGTTTGCGCGGCAGCATCTGAATAAGCTTTTTGCCGCCCTCGGTTTGCCAATGGGCGTGGTTGATTTCGGTGTCAATGTAGCCCGGGCAAATGGCATTGACGTTGATGCCAAACTTGCCCCATTCCAGCGCCATGGCTTTGGTCATTTGAATCACCGCCGCCTTGCTCATGCAGTACACCCCAATCTTGGGCAACACTTTCAGACCTGCCATGCTCGCCACGTTGATGATGCGTCCACCGGTAAAACTGCCAGGGGCCGAACCTTGGGCGCGCGCCAGCATGCGTTTGCCCACCTCTTGCGCAACAAAAAAAGCGCCTTTGACATTGGTGTCAAACATGAAGTCATAGTCGTCAGCACGCACGTCCTGAATCCGTTGGGTGGTGCTGACCCCGGAGTTGTTGACCAAAATATCGATCGAACCGACTTCAGTCTCGGTATGCGCCACCGCCGAGCGAATCGAGTCCGGGTCGGTCACATCCAGCGCTATCACATGGGCATCGCCGCCCTCGCCTTCAATTTGGGCCCGCAGTTCTTTGAGTTTTTCAATCCGTCGGCTGGCCAGCACCACCGCCGCTCCGGCCCCCGCCAACGTGCGGGCAAATTGCGCCCCCAAGCCGCTTGAAGCCCCGGTGATCAAAGCCACCCGACCCGCCAGGTCGATGCTGTACGCCATGTTGATTTCTCCAAATAAAAATAGAACGATCGTTCTATTATGAACAGTCCCGTGCCTAAAATCTGGTTTTGTCGAAGACAATCCGCTCAAGCTTTAGCCCGGGGCACTGGGGCTTCTAGTTTAAAGCGTTGCCCTGATCCTGTTTCACCAACCGAGACTCACCATGACACCCCAAGACATCCTGACCCAATTTGGCCCCCGTGAATCCATGGAATACGACGTGGTGGTGGTCGGCGGCGGCCCTGCCGGCCTGTCCACCGCCATCCGGCTGAAGCAATTGGCAGCTGAAAAAGGCCAGGACGTGTCGGTGGTGGTCTTGGAAAAAGGCTCTGAGCCCGGCGCACACATCTTGTCTGGCGCGGTGCTAGACCCCCGATCACTCACCGAATTGTTCCCCGACTGGAAGGCCAAGGGTGCACCCTTGAACCAGCCGGTGACCGACGAAGCCATGCTGTTCCTGAGCGAGACCACCGGCTACCGCACGCCCAACATGTTCTTGCCCGAGTGCAGCCAGAACCACGGCAACTACATCATCAGCCTGGGTGCCTTGACGCGCTGGCTGGCCGAGCAAGCTCAAGCGCTGGGGGTGGAAATTTTCCCCGGCTTTGCCGCCGCCGAAGTGCTGTATGACGAGGCCAGTGCTGAGAATGGAAACTTACCTGCGGTAAGGGGTGTCGCCACCGGCAACATGGGGGTGGAAAAATCAGGTGAGCCCGGCTCCAACTTCCAGATCGGCATGGAACTGCTGGGCAAGTACACCGTGTTTGCCGAGGGCGCACGCGGCCACCTGGGCAAGCAGATCATTGCCAAATACAAACTCGACGAAGGCTGTGACCCGCAAAGCTACGCCATTGGCATCAAGGAACTGTGGCAGGCCGAGCCCAGCCGTCACCAACCCGGTCTGGTGGTGCATACCGCCGGTTGGCCGATGGAAAACAACACCTATGGCGGCTCTTTCTTGTACCACATGGAAGACAACAAAATTGCCATGGGCTTCATCACCGGGCTGAACTACAGCAACCCGTATTTGAGCCCGTTTGAAGAATTCCAGCGCTGGAAAACCCATCCCAACATCCGCTGGTATCTTGAAAATGACCACGGTGAAGTCACCGGTAAACGCCTGGCCTACGGTGCCCGCGCCATCACTGCCGGCGGCCTGATGTCGCTGCCCAAAACCGTGTTCCCCGGGGGGGCTCTGGTGGGTTGCGATGCCGGCTTTTTGAATGTGAGCCGCATCAAGGGCAGTCATGCCGCCATCAAATCCGGCATGCTGTGTGCCGAAGCCGCTTTTGAGGCCGTGACCTCTGGCCGGGCCCAGGATGAACTCGCCGCTTACCCGCAAGCGTTCGAGTCCAGCTGGTTGTATGACGAACTCAACAAATCACGCAACTTCAAGGCCTGGTTCAAATACGGCCTGCGTGTGGGCACCTTGATGAACGGGTTGGAGCAATTTGGCTTGAAAGCCAGAATGCCGTGGACGATTCGCCGCGACAAGCCGGACTACGCCTACCTGCTGCCTGCTGCCGAGTGCCAGCCCATTGATTACCCCAAGCCCGACGGCAAGCTCACCTTTGACCGACTCAGCAGCGTCTTTATCAGCAACGCCGCGCATGAAGAAAACCAGCCCGCGCACCTGACGCTTAAAGATGCCAGCGTGCCAGTCAGCGTGAACCTGGCCAAATATGCCGGGCCCGAGGCGCGCTACTGCCCGGCTGGCGTGTATGAATTTGTCAAAAACGACGACGGCTCAGACCGCCTGCAAATCAACGCCGCCAACTGCGTGCACTGCAAAACCTGCGACATCAAAGACCCCACGCAAAACATTGTGTGGGTCACGCCAGAGGGTGGCGGTGGGCCGAATTATTCGGGCATGTAATGCCACCACCACGCCCCACGAGCCCGCCACCCCGCGGGCTTTTTTAGCGTCAGTAAAAACCCTGTGTCCGAGTTCGGCCTGTAGAATTTGCCAAGTCAGGAGAGAGTTGATGTAACAAGCGTCAACCGCCGAAGGCGCAGCGCAGCTGATTGCAGCTGTTTGAACGCTCAGGCAAAAGGACTGACAAACGTTTTAAAGTCGCAAAACTTTTCAACGACTCCCCACTGGAGAGAGGTGCGCGGCCACATCAGCCAAGCATCCACCGAAGGAGCAACCTGCCACGGCAGCGAATCTCTCAGGTAAAGCGGACAGCGGGGGCAGCACAGGGTCAAATTTTTGGCCTTGTATTTTTTGACCTGCCCCTGGAGCGACACCATGTCCGCCACGCCCG
>MNXW01000110.1:0-708 GCA_001871515.1 Comamonadaceae bacterium CG2_30_57_122 | reverse complement strand
CTGCACGTCGCCTTGGGCGCGCGCATGGTGCCGTTTGCCGGCTACAGCATGCCGGTGCAATACCCCGAAGGCCTGATCGCCGAGCACAAACACACACGCACTGCGGCGGGTCTGTTCGATGTCTCGCACATGGGCCAGTTGCGCCTGGTCGGCCCGGATGCCGCGGCGGCGTTTGAGTCGCTCATCCCGGTTGACGTGATTGACCTGCCGGTGGGCAAGCAGCGCTACGGCCTGCTGCTCAATTTTGAGGGCGGCATCATTGACGACCTGATGTTCTTCAGAAAAGCCGCCACCGAATTGTTTGTCATCGTCAACGGCGCTTGCAAGGTCGGCGACATCGCCCACATCCAGGCCAAGATTGGCTCGCGATGCCAGGTCATCCCGATGCCTGAATACGCGCTGCTGGCGCTGCAAGGCCCCAAAGCTGTCAACGCCTTGTCGCGCCTGGCCCCGGGCGTGGAAAAGCTGGTGTTCATGACCGGCGGCAACTTCACTGTCAACACTGGCGCTGAAAGCATCGACGTGTTTCTGACGCGCAGCGGCTACACGGGCGAAGACGGCTTTGAGATTTCAGTGCCCGCCCCACAAGCCCTGGCGCTGGCCAAGGCGCTGTTGGCGCAGCCCGAAGTCAAACCGATTGGCCTGGGCGCACGAAATTCGCTGCGCCTGGAAGCCGGTTTGCCGCTCTACGGCAACGACGTCGACACC
>MNXW01000066.1 GCA_001871515.1 Comamonadaceae bacterium CG2_30_57_122 | reverse complement strand
TGTTGCGGCACACCAGACACCAGCGGCAAGTCGTCCAGCTTGAGGCACCGCAACTTGTCCAGGTTAGCGGGCAGCAGCACCACACCGGCAATGTCTGGCACCACCGCGCTCAAGTCACGCACCCTGCCCTGCGCATCCAGCAACCCCGGTTTTTCCTGGCCAGCTGGCCCATAGCGCAACAACTTCATGGCTTGGTCTCCGTTGAAAAATTGAACGCCAAGTTTAGCGCCACAAACAACAACGCCTGCAGGTTTCTCAACCTGCAGGCGCTTCATTTTTAATAGCTGCTAGCCCTTTAAATATAAGGGCTAGATGGCAAAAATATGCTTAATTATTTTCAGCGGCGTTGTAACTGGCCATACCGTCCATGATTTCTTTTTTGGCCGCATCCGGACCTACCCAGCCATCAATCTTGACCCATTTGTTGGCTTCCAGGTCTTTGTAATGCTCAAAGAAGTGGGCAATGGTCTTCAGGCGAAACGGGCTCAGGTCTTCGGGTTTTTGCCAGCGGCTGTAGAGCGACAAAATCTTGTCGATTGGCACTGCCAGCACTTTGGCGTCCATACCAGCCTCGTCTTCCATCAGCAACATGCCGATGGCGCGGCAAGTGACAACCACGCCTGGGATCAAGGGCACAGGGGTGATCACCAACACGTCCACCGGGTCGCCGTCACCGCTGATGGTGCGCGGCACATAACCGTAGTTGGTGGGGTAATGCATGGCTGTGCTCATGAAACGGTCGACAAAAATGGCGTGGGTGTCATGGTCTACTTCGTATTTGACCGGGTCGGCGTTCATCGGGATTTCGATGATGACGTTGAATTCTTCAGGTGCTTTGGGGCCGGGGGTAACGTTATCTAATGACATAGGGGTCTCTTTGGTTTGAGTTAAATCAGGAACACTAGGATTAACCCTGATTTTACTTACTTGCCACTTGCGAAAGGTTGAAATGTCATATTTCGGCGGTACAGTTCGCCGGTTGGCCAATCGCTCTTGTTGCACCGTCCTGGTGTCATTTGACGAGGAAGCAACGCAGCGGTGGAGCCCAATGCGTTGCACCACCACCTCGCGAAACAACAGACAGGAGATTTTTCTATGACAGGCAACTCAGCGCTGATCTTGGCGCTTATCTGCGGCTTGATCGCCGTCGGCTACGGCTTTTGGGCCCGAAGCTGGATTCTTTCCCAGGACGCGGGCAACGCCCGCATGCAAGAAATTGCCGCAGCCATTCAAACCGGTGCAGCCGCTTATCTGGCTCGGCAATACAAAACCATTGCCATGGTTGGCATCGTGCTGGCGATCCTCATCGCGGTGTTTCTCGACGGCCTGAGCGCCGTTGGCTTCATCATCGGTGCGGTGCTTTCGGGCGCATGTGGCTTCATCGGCATGAACGTGTCGGTGCGCGCCAACGTGCGCACCGCACAGGCCGCTACCCGCGGCATTGGCCCGGCGCTTGACGTGGCTTTTCGCGGCGGTGCCATCACCGGCATGCTGGTGGTGGGGCTGGGTTTGCTGGGTGTCACCGGTTTTTTCTGGTTTCTCACCGGTAACGGTAACCTGACACCGGACAAAAATCTGGCGCAATTGCTCAACCCGCTGATCGGTTTTGCTTTTGGCTCGTCGCTGATCTCCATCTTTGCCCGCTTGGGCGGCGGCATTTTCACCAAGGGCGCTGACGTCGGCGCTGACCTGGTGGGCAAGGTGGAAGCTGGCATCCCGGAAGATGACCCACGCAACCCGGCGGTGATTGCCGACAACGTGGGTGACAACGTGGGCGATTGCGCTGGCATGGCCGCTGACTTGTTTGAAACCTACGCCGTCACGCTGATCGCCACCATGGTGCTGGGGGCGCTGCTGCTCAGCTCCGCCGGTACCAGCGCCGTGGTGTATCCGCTGGCACTGGGTGCTGTGTCGATCGTGGCCTCCATCATCGGCTGCTTCTTTGTCAAAGCCTCACCCGGCATGACCAACGTGATGCCAGCGCTGTACAAGGGTCTGGCCGTGGCTGGCGTGCTGTCGCTGGTGGCGTTCTTCTTTGTCACCCAGGCGCTGATTCCTGACAACGCGGTCACCGCCACCGGCAGCCAGATGCGTCTGTTTGGCGCTTGCGCTGTCGGCCTGATTTTGACCGGCGTGCTGGTCTGGATCACCGAGTACTACACCGGCACCCAATACCACCCGGTGCGCCACATCGCCGAAGCCTCCACAACCGGCCACGGCACTAACATCATCGCCGGCCTGGGCGTATCGATGCGCTCCACCGCCTGGCCGGTGCTGTTTGTCTGCGCCGCCATTTACAGCGCTTACGCACTGGCTGGCCTGTACGGCATTGCCATTGCGGCCACCGCCATGCTCAGCATGGCCGGCATTGTGGTGGCGCTGGATGCCTATGGCCCCATCACCGACAACGCTGGCGGCATTGCCGAAATGAGTGAGATGCCCAAAAGCGTGCGCGACATCACCGACCCGCTGGATGCGGTGGGCAACACCACCAAGGCCGTCACCAAAGGTTATGCCATTGGTTCAGCCGGTTTGGCCGCGCTGGTGCTGTTTGCCGACTACACCCACAAGCTCGACGCTTACGGCACCCACATCACCTTTGACTTGAGCAACCCGATGGTCATCATTGGTTTGTTCATTGGCGGCTTGATTCCTTACCTCTTCGGTGCCATGGCGATGGAGGCCGTGGGCCGCGCTGCCGGAGCCGTGGTGGTGGAGGTGCGCCGCCAGTTCCGCGACATCAAGGGCATCATGGAAGGCACAGCCAAGCCGGAATACGACACCGCTGTGGACATGCTGACCACCGCCGCCATCAAGGAAATGATGATTCCGTCGCTGCTGCCCGTGGTCGCCCCGATTTTGGTGGGGTTGATCCTTGGCCCAGCTGCCTTGGGTGGCTTGCTGATGGGCACCATCGTGACCGGCTTGTTTGTCGCCATCTCCATGTGCACCGGCGGCGGTGCCTGGGACAACGCCAAAAAGTACATCGAAGACGGCCACTTTGGCGGCAAGGGCTCTGAAACCCACAAGGCCGCCGTGACCGGCGACACCGTGGGCGACCCCTACAAAGACACAGCAGGCCCGGCGGTCAACCCGCTGATCAAGATCATCAACATCGTGGCGCTCTTGATCGTGCCGGTGATGATGAAAATCCACGGCGCTTGATCTGTCTTAAGTTCTGCAAAAAACCCGCTTCGGCGGGTTTTTTGTTTCATGCCAAAATCAATTGCACCACTGGTAATCACCTGCAAAAAACACAATGACCGACCAAGACACCCACCGCGTGATTCCCTTGATGGACTTGCGCCCCAGCGGCCTGGCCGTGCCCGCTGAGGCTTTTGATGCCGCCACGCGCATCCAAGCCGATGGCCTGATCGCCGACCGCCGCGGGCGCACCCTGCGCGACCTGCGCATCAGCGTCACCGACCGCTGCAACTTTCGCTGCAACTACTGCATGCCCAAAGAGATTTTTGACAAAGACTACGCCTACCTCAAGCACAGTGACCTGCTCAGCTTTGAAGAAATTACCCGTCTGGCACGGGTGTTTGTGGCGCACGGTGTCGAAAAAATTCGCCTCACCGGCGGTGAGCCCTTGTTGCGCAAAAACCTGGAGCAACTCATTGAACAACTGGCTGGCCTGCGCACCCTGGCTGGCAAACCGCTTGACATCACCCTCACCACCAACGGCTCGCTGTTGGCGCGCAAGGCGCAAAGCCTCAAAGATGCCGGCCTGCAGCGCGTTACCGTCAGCCTGGACGGCCTGGACGATGCGGTGTTTCGCAGCATGAACGACGTGGACTTTCCGGTGGCCGACGTGCTCGAAGGCATCGAGGCCGCGCGTACTGTGGGCCTGGGGCCCATCAAAATCAACATGGTGGTCAAGCGCGCCACCAACGCGCAAGAAATTTTGCCGATGGCACGGCGCTTCAAAGGCAGCGGCATGGTGCTGCGCTTCATTGAGTACATGGACGTGGGTGCCACCAACGGCTGGCGCATGAACGAGGTGATGCCCTCGGCCCAGGTTGTGCAACTCATCCAGTCTGAGCTGCCGCTGGTACAGCTCAGCGCCAGTTCCCCCGGTGAAACCGCACAGCGCTGGGGCTACACCAACGCTTCTGGGGCCCACGACACCGAAGCGGGAGAGATCGGTGTGATCAGCAGCGTCACGCAAGCTTTTTGCAGCAGTTGCAACCGCGCCCGCCTGTCCACCGAAGGCCAGCTTTACCTGTGCCTGTTTGCCGAAAAAGGCTACGACTTGCGCAGCCTGGTGCGTGGCCAGGCCAGCGATGCCGACTTGCAAAGCGCTGTGGCGCACATCTGGCAAGGCCGCACCGACAACTATTCAGAGCAGCGCAGCAGCTTGCCTGCAGACCAAAGTGCCCCGGTGAAACGGGTCGAGATGAGTTACATCGGTGGCTGACATGGCGTCACACCTGTCGCTTCGCGTGACCTATTGGGAAAAATTCAATGATTCAAACATCTGACATCACCGCCGTCATCCTGGCGGGTGGCCGCGGCAGCCGCATGGGCGGCGTTGACAAGGGCTTGCAAAATTTCAATGGTATGCCGCTGGCGCTGCACACCCTCACCCGTTTGCAAATCGGCGGCGGCGTGGGTGAGATCATGATCAATGCCAACCGTAATTTGGCCGCTTATGAATCCTTTGGCGTGTCGGTCTGGCCCGATGCACTGGCCGATTACGCCGGCCCCCTGGCGGGCTTTTTGACCGGGCTGGAGCATTGCGAAACCCCGTATTTGCTCACCGTGCCCTGCGACACCCCGCTGCTGCCGCTGGATCTGGCGCAGCGCCTGGCCGCCGCGCTGGCAGCCAGTGACGCCGACATTGCCATGGTGGCTGCGCCCGAGGCAGGCAAAGACGGTCACATGCAGGTGCGCACCCAGCCGGTGTTTTGCCTGCTGCGCGTCAAGCTGCTGGAAAGCCTGGTGCGCTTTACCCAAGACGGTGGCCGCAAGATCGACGCCTGGACGGCACAGCACCACAACGTGATCGTGCCGTTTGATGCGCCCGGCGACAACCCGCAGGCCTTTTTCAATGCCAACACCTTGGCAGAGCTGCAACAACTTGAGGCAAAAAGCGCATGAAAACCCTGGAGCAAATTGCCAGTGAATTGGCCGGGTATGACCCGCAAGCCTTGAGCGCCAGCCTGGTGGGCAGTTTTCTGAACCAACTGGTCGAACCTGTGACCGAGGCTGAAGATGTCGGCATTTTTGCCGCCTTGGGTCGGGTCCTGGCCTTGGATGTCATCAGCCCCATCAGTGTGCCACCGCACGACAACTCGGCCATGGACGGCTACGCCTTTGACGGCGCGCAGCTCTCCCCAGGCGCAGCGCTGACGCTCAACGTGGTCGGCACGGCGCTGGCTGGCAAGGGCTGGGTAGGCACGGTGCAGGCCGGCCAATGCGTGCGCATCATGACCGGTGCCATCATGCCGACTGGGCTCAACACCGTGGTGCCGCAAGAACTGGCCAGCGTGCAAGGCGAACAGGTCACGATCCCGCCAAACATACTCAAGCCTGGTGACAACCGCCGCTTCAAAGGTGAAGACCTGCTGCAAGGCCATCCAGCGCTACAAAAAGGCGAGCTGCTCACACCCGCTGCGCTTGGGCTAGTGGCCAGTTTGGGCATTAAAACCGTGCCGGTGCTGCGCCGCCTGAAAGTGGCCTATTTTTCCACTGGCGACGAAATTCTGAGCCTGGGCGAGCCACCCCGTGAAGGCGCGGTGTATGACAGCAACCGCTACACCGTGTTTGGCCTGCTCACCCGGCTGGGCTGCGAGGTGATGGACCTGGGCGTGGTGCGCGACCAACCCGAGGCGCTGGAGGCTGCCTTTGTGCAGGCGGCACTGCAGGCAGACGCCATCATCACCAGCGGCGGCGTGAGCGTAGGCGAGGCCGACTACACCAAAGCCATGATGAAAAAGCTGGGCGACGTGGCCTTCTGGAAGATTGCCATGCGCCCTGGCCGGCCCATGGCGGTAGGCCATATTTCAAGAGACAAATTGGCCTCTAGCCCTTATTATTCAAGCGCATACAGCTCATATAAAGATAGTAATTCAAGCACTGAAGTAGGGCTCAGTCCAGGCACCCAAGCAGATGCAGCCCGAGCGCACAACGACGCACCTGCAGCAGCCCGGCGCAGCACCGGCCAAGCGGTGCTGTTTGGCCTGCCCGGCAACCCGGTGGCGGTGATGGTGACCTTTTTGGCCTTTGTGCGTCCGGCGCTCTTGCGCATGATGGGCAGCACGGCCAGCGCGCCGCCGCTGCTCAAAGCCCACAGCGTTGAGGCGATTCGCAAAAAACCCGGTCGTACCGAATACCAGCGCGGCGTGGTTAGCACGGCAGCAGACGGCACACTGCAAGTCAAAACCACTGGCAACCAGGGCTCGGGCGTGCTCAGCTCCATGGTGCAGGCCAACGGCTTGATCGTGCTGCACCATGCCCAGGGCAACGTGGCCGTGGACGAGGCGGTGGATGTGATGCTGTTTGATGGGGTGATTTAAAACGTAAAACGTCCACCCGTCCGGTGCATAAAGTCTGACGAAAGGGGGTAACCATGAAACCTGTGCAGAATGAACCGATTGTGCTGACGCCGCTCGGCGTCGTGATGCGGCTGGTGCTGGTGGTGATCGTGGCCGAAATCCTGATCAACCTCGGCATCGCACAAGCCTTGCGTTTCATGCCTGGCGGCAAGGCCACCGACCCCTTTTGGGTCGCCATCGCCGTCACCGCCCTGATTGTCATCAAAGCCCCGGTGCTTTACCTGCTGGTGTTTCGGCCGATGCAGACACAGCAGACCCTGCTGGCGCAACGAAACGAAGACCTGCAGCGTGCCCTTGAGCAATGGCATCGGGAAGAAGCCCTGCGCCTGGAGCGCGAGCAGCAGGAGCTGGCCAACCGCGAGCGCATGATCCAGATCGAAAAACTTTCCGCCATGGGCACCATGGTCGGGGGCGTGGCGCATGAGATCAACAACCCCTTGATGGGCATCATGAATTACGTTGAATACGCCCGCGACAAGGCCGGTGATGCCCGCAGCAAAGAGGTGCTGGGCAACGCGCTGCATGAAATTGACCGCATCAAGGCGCTGGTGGCAAACATGCTGGTGTTCGTGCGCGTGGACAGTGCCAAGCAGCCAATCTGTCTGGTCAACAGCGCCGTGCAGCAAACCTTGAGCTTGCTCACCGGTGAGCTGAAAAAACACGCCATCCAGGTGGACGTTGACTTGCCGCCCGACCTGCCCGCCATTTCATGCAGCTCGGGCAGCTTGCAGCAAGTGCTGGTGAATGTGCTGCTCAACGCCCGCGATGCCATCACCGGACAAAGCCAGCCGCGCATCCGCATCAGCGCCCGCCAGGCAGAAGCCCAAGTCATCCTGTCGATCTGCGACAACGGCCCCGGCATTGCCGACCACATTCGGGAAAAAATCTTTGACCCCTTCTTTACCACCAAACCGGTAGGCAAAGGCACAGGGCTGGGCCTGTCGGTGTCGCAGCATTTGATGCAAGAGGCAGGTGGCAGCATCAGCACCAACAACCAGCCGGGGGGCGGCTGCTGTTTCCGGCTAACATTCAATCTGGCGTGAAGACGTTGGAATAGGCAAAAAATGATCCAAAAAATTCTGGTGATTGACGACGATGCGGCCGTGCGCGGCTCGTTCAAATTGGTGTTGAGTGAAATGGGCTGCAAGGTACGTGTGGCCGAGGGCGGCGAGCAAGGTCTTGCCATGGCTCTGGTAGAGCGGCCTGATTTGATTTTTCTGGACCTGAAAATGCCCGGCATGGACGGTGTCGAGACCATGCGCCGCCTGCTGGCGATGGACGCCACACTCAACATCTACATCGTCACCGCGTTTTCGCAAGAATTTCTGGACGACTTGAAGCGCGCCCAAGCCGAAGGCATGACGTTTCAACTGGCCAACAAGCCGCTGTCCTCAAACCAAATCCGGCACATTGCCCGCTCGGTCAGCAGCCTGAGCAATGTCAGCAAGGAAAACCACCGCATCATGCTGACGTTGTACGTGGTGTCGGTCAACCCTGAGATTCAAAAAATCATTGACCAGCTCAGCACCGTGCTGGCCGCCACTTACCGAGCCGGTTTTTGGCTGCTGAACGTGGTTGAAGTGCTGGGCATGCCCGAAAAAGCGCTTGAAAAAGACGTGTTTGCCACGCCGATGCTGGTGCGTGAAGTGCCTGAGCCGGTGCTCAAACTGCTCGGTGATTTGTCGCGCATGCACTCGGTGCTGTCGGCCATCACGGCAGAAAACGGGCACGGCGCTGGCACGGTGGTGCTGTAAGGGCTCGCCAAGCCTCCAACGCCCTGGCACACCTGAAAGCCTGCTTGTGAAAGAAAACCTGCAAAACCTTGAGTTGATTCTGGCCACCATCAGCGACGGCATTGTGGTGGTCAACCAACTCGGCGTGGTGCAGTATGCCAATGACAGTGCCACACGCATTTTTGAACGCGGAAAATTGCTGGGCAAAGACCTGGCCGTGCCGCTTTACCCGAGCGACACCAGCCAGGAAATCAACCTGATCCGGCGCAGCGGCATTGGCTGGGCCGAAATGCGCTCGACCCCGGTGACCTGGAACCAGCAGCCCGGCTACGTGATTGGTGTGCGCGACATCACCGCAAGAAAAACCGCCGACCTGCAACTGCACCTGGCGGACACCGTGTTTGACAGCACCCGCGAAGGCCTGATGGTGACCGACACCAAGCTGAGCATCGTGCGCACCAACCCGGCTTTTTCGCAAATCACCGGTTACAGCGCCTCTGAGGTACTGGGTAAAACCCCCGCAATGCTGCATTCGGGGCGCCACGACAACAACTTTTACCAGGGCATGTGGGTCAGCATATACACCCATGGCCATTGGCAAGGCGAAATCTGGAACCGCCGTAAAAACGGTGAAATCTACCCCCAGTTGTCCAGCATTGACATGGTCAAAGATGCCACCGGGCAGGTGTGCAACTACGTGGCCGTGTTCACCGATATTTCCAAGCTGAAAAATACCGAACTGGAACTTGACTTTTTGGCCCACCACGACCCTTTGACACGCTTGCCGAATCGTTTGTTGCTGTTGTCACGTTTGCAGCACGGCATGGACATGGCGCGAGCCGAAGGTTCGCACCTGGCCCTGCTGATGATTGACCTGGATCGCTTCAAGGACATCAACGACAGTTTTGGCCATGTGCTGGGCGATGAAATGCTGCAGCGAGTGGCCGAGCGGCTGCTGGCGCGGGTGCGCCAGGTGGACACCGTGGGGCGATTTGGTGGCGATGAGTTTTCGGTGCTGATGGAGGACGTAACCGGTGCTGAGCAGGCATCGCGCGCGGCCAACGACCTGATCCACGCTCTTAGTGAACCTTACATCTTGTCCAGCGGTATAGAGGTGCGCATTGGTGCCAGTGTGGGCATCAGCGTTTACCCAGAAAACGGACTCACGCCAGAGTTGATCTTGCAGCAGGCGGACAGTGCGGTGTACCAGGCCAAGAGCGAGGGGCGTGGCCGCTTTGCCTTTTTTTCAGAGAGCCTGACGCAAGCCGCGCGAGCCCGCCTGGACATCGAGGTGCGCTTGCGCCATGCCATCACCGAAGGCGAGTTGCGCGTGTATTACCAACCCCAGGTGGACATCGCCAGTGGCCGTATCGTCGGCGCTGAGGCGCTGGTGCGCTGGCAAAGCCCGACCGAGGGTCTGATTTCACCCGCACGTTTTATCCCCATTGCCGAGGCCACCGGCCTGATCGGCGACATTGATGACTGGGTGTTGCGAGAAACCTGCCTGCAAGGCCAGCGCTGGCGTGCAGCCGGTCTGCCGCCCCTGACGCTGGCGGTTAACCTGTCGGCATACCAGTTTTTGCAAGGCGACATCGGCCAGACCGTGGCCGATGTGCTCAGTGCCACCGCTTATCCAGCCCCAAACCTGGAGCTGGAACTGACCGAAAGCGCCCTGATGCAGCATGAAACCGAAGCCAACGAGACCCTGCACCGCCTCAAAGCGCTGGGGGTGCGCCTGGCCATTGACGACTTTGGCACCGGCTACTCGTCGCTGGCCTACCTGAAGCTGTTTCCACTGGATGTGCTGAAAATCGACAAGCGCTTTGTCGACGACATTCCGCTGGATCGGAATGGCATGGAAATCGTCACCGCCATCATCGCCATGGGGCACGCCCTGCGCCTGAACGTGTTGGCTGAAGGGGTAGAACAGCCAGAACAGCTTAATTACCTGAGAACCCAGGGCTGCGACCAGTTTCAGGGCTACCTGACCAGCCAACCGATACCCGCCGCAGCGTTTGAAGCGCTATTGCGGCAAACCACCGATCAGGTTTAAGGGATGCGGAAATTGCAAATGCACCGTTTTTGGCGAGTGCTGACGGGATGCAGTGCTAGGCGCAACACGCGCCATTTAGCTCCGCTAAACAAACGTTTTGCAACGACGCAATGCGCCCGTTAGTGCCGCCAGAAACGGGATATTTGTGATTTCCGCAGCCCTAAGCAGACAGGACTGGATCAGTCCATACCTGCACCGCATGGCGCCCCGCCGCTTTGGCAGCGTACATGGCTTCGTCGGCGTGCTTGAGCACTTCTTCGGGCACGGTTTTGGCATCAGAGATCATGGCCACACCAATGCTGCCTGACAGAGACCATGTCACAGCGTTCAACACAAAAGGCTCGCTGAGGGTTTGCAAAATCTTTTGTGCCACCCGCATCGCACTGGCCTGCGCCTGCGCCGGGGCATCGCCCAACTGCGCCAAAGCCACCACAAATTCATCGCCACCCAGCCGAGCCACGGTGTCCACCTCTCGCACACACGCCTGCAGGCGTTGCGCCACCTGAATCAACAGCTCGTCGCCTTGGTCGTGGCCATGGGTGTCGTTGAGCAGTTTGAAGCGATCCAGGTCAATGAACAGCACGGCGGCCAGCTGGCTGTTGCGATCGCAGGCGGCGCACATTTGTTGCAAGCGGTCTAGCAGCAAGCGGCGGTTGGGCAGGTTGGTCAACGGGTCAAAAAAGGCCAGTTTACGAATGTCTTCCTCGGTGCGCTTGCGCAGCGTGATGTCGGTATGCACCGACACATAGTGTGTTACCTGACCCTGGACATTTTTCACCACCGTGATGCTTAGCCAGTCCAAAAACACCTCACCATTTTTGCGCCGGTTCCAGATTTCGCCTTCCCAATGGCCGGTTCGGCTGATGTTGTCCCACATCGAC
>MNXW01000271.1 GCA_001871515.1 Comamonadaceae bacterium CG2_30_57_122 | reverse complement strand
ACACCGAGAAAAAATTTATGGATCGTGCACCGGTGTCGGCGGCTGTGTTGCTGCCGATCGTGTTGCGCAGTGAACCTACGGTGCTGTTGACCTTGCGCACGTCTCATTTATCCACCCATTCGGGTCAAATTGCTTTTCCTGGTGGCAAGGTGGATGCACAGGATGTGGATGCCGTGGCCGCTGCCTTGCGCGAGGCCCAAGAAGAGATTGGCCTGGGCGCTGCCTTTGTGGAGGTGTTGGGGCAACTGCCCATTTACACCACGGGTTCGATGTTCCATGTGACCCCCGTGGTGGCCTTGGTCACCCCAGGTTTTGCCTTGCAGCCCAATCCGTTTGAAGTCGACGATGTATTCGAAGTGCCATTGCATTTTTTGATGAATCCGGCGCACCACCGGCATCACCAGGTGCATTGGCAGGGCGCTGATCGCGAATGGTTGTCCATGCCGTATCAGGATGGGGTCAAAGAGCGCTTCATCTGGGGCGCGACAGCGGGCATGTTGCGCAACTTTTACCGTTTTTTACAAGCGGGTGCGCGCCTGCCGCTATGATGGTTGCATGAGCTTTATCTCGGTCTTGTTCGCGTTGTTGCTGGAGCAGGCGCGTCCCTTGGGACGTGGCAACCTGGTTCACGCCGGGGTGCGCGCTTGGGTGCGTTGGTGCACCCGCAATCTGGATGCCGGCAAACCCCTGCATGGCTGGCTTGCCTGGGGCTTCGCGGTGGGTGTGCCAACGCTTCTTTCCTTGGTGTTGTATTGGCTGCTCATTGTGTGGGTGGGTTGGCCTGTGGCTGTGCTCTGGAGTGCAGTGGTGCTGTATGCCTGCCTGGGGTTTCGCCAGTTCAGTTTTCATTTCACGAAAATTCGGGATGCCCTGGCACTTGACGATGAACCACTGGCCCGCCGCCAGCTGGCGGATTGGCAACAAATGGACACCCAGACCTGGTCGCGCAGCGACATGATTGGCCGTGTCATCGAGTTCTCGGTGATGGCATCGCATCGTCATGTGTTTGGTGTGCTGGCCTGGTTTTCGGTGCTGGCTGCCTTTGGCCTGGGGCCTGCAGGTGCGGTGCTGTACCGGTTGAGCGAATTTGTGGTGCGTTATTGGCATCACCAGAGCGCCCACCATCACCAGCCGGTCAGTGCTGCCTTGCAAACCAACGCGCAAGGGGTCTGGAGTTCAATCGATTGGTTGCCAGCACGCATCACCGCGTTGGGTTTTGCCGTGGTCGGCAATTTTGAAGAGGCCATCGAGGGTTGGCGTCACTACGTGGATCAATTGGGTGGCGAGAATGATGGCCTGTTGCTGGCCGCCACAGCGGGCGCGATGAATATTTCATTGCCGACTTTGGGTGGCGTGACACCGGGCGCTGTTGAGTCTGATTCAGCTTTGCCTCGCCGTCCCGCGCCCGAGTTGGCACACCTGGCCATTGTGGTGGGTTTGGTATGGCGTGCGGTGGTGATGTGGATTGTGTTGTTGGCTCTGTTGACGCTTGCACGTCTGCTTGGTTAATTTAATAAAAAACAGCTCTAGCCCTAATATATAAAAGGCTTATTGCTACAATTTTGATTGTATTTTCGTGAAGAATCGCAGTTATTTCAGCCCCGTGGTGCAGCAGTTGATGCCCTATGTACCCGGCGAGCAGCCCAAGTTGGCCAACCTGGTCAAGCTCAATACCAACGAAAATCCCTATCCTCCATCGCCCAAAGTGGTGTCTGCCATTGCGCAAGCTGCGCAACACGGCCTGCAGCTTTACCCGGATCCAGAGGCCTTGGCGTTGCGTCAGGCGATTGCCACGCAGCACGGTTTGGTGCCTGGCCATGTGTTTGTTGGCAATGGCTCGGACGAGGTGCTGGCGCACGCCTTTTTTGCCTTTTTTCAGCATGCGTGCCCGTTGTTGATGCCCGACATCAGCTACAGCTTCTATCAGGTGTATTGCCGCCTGTATGGCATCCAGTCTCAAACCGTGCCACTGGATGCGGCGTTGCGCCTGAACGTGGCGGACTACGCCCGCGCAGCGGGTGATGCGGTGGCTGGGGTGGTCATCGCCAACCCCAACGCACCCACCGGTGTGGGTTTGCCGCTGGTCAACATTGAAGCGCTGTTGCAACTGCATCCCACGCGTGTGGTGCTGGTGGATGAAGCCTATGTCGATTTTGGTGGCCAAAGCGCGCTGGGTCTGATTGCCCGCTACCCCAATTTGCTGGTGGTGCACACGCTGTCTAAATCGCGCTCCCTGGCCGGGTTGCGCATTGGCTATGCCTGTGGTCAGGCGCATTTGATTGATGCACTGGAGCGCGTCAAAAACAGTTTTAATTCGTACCCGCTAGACCGTTTGGCAATTGCGGGTGGTGTGGCGGCGTTTGAAGACGTGGCTTATTTTGAGCAAACCCGCCAAGCCGTGATGAGCAGTCGTGAAGGCTTGGTGCTGGCGCTGGAAGACCTGGGTTTTAGGGTGTTGCCGTCGCTTGCCAATTTTGTGTTTGCACGGCATCCGGCGGTGGATGCGGCTGCTTTGGCGGCAGCACTGCGTGAACGTGGCGTGTTGGTGCGGCATTTCAAATTACCGCGCATTGATCAGTTCCTGCGCATCAGCATCGGCACACCCGCACAGTGCGAGCAACTGGTCTGCGCCTTGGCTGCAAGCTTATCTTCCATGCGCTGATCTGCTGGGGTTGGCCGACCCATTGATTTGACGGTTCAGTAGCGCCGTATTTGCTTCAGTTCGGCATACAAATCACTGTATATTTTGTAGCGGTTCTCGCTGATTTTGTCAGGGCTATCGGCCGGACTGACTGCTGCAATCACGCCACACCCAGGCTCGTGCAAATGGCTGCAGTTGTAAAACTTGCAGTTAGCCACATGCGGTTTCAGGTCGGGCATGTAGGCGGCCAGTTGGGCTGGGTCAATGTGGTTCAAACCAAATTCCTGAAAACCAGGCGAGTCAATCAAGGCCGTGGTTTTGTCGGCATCCACCCAGTACCAGGTGGTGCTGGTGGTGGTGTGTTTGCCGCTGTTGAGTGCCTGAGACAAGACACCGGTCTGCACCAAGGCACCCGGGATCAGGCAGTTGATCAGCGTGCTTTTGCCCGCTCCTGACGGACCCAGCACCAGCGTGGTTTGGCCACGCAAGCGTTGGGTGAGGGCAGCACGGCTGGCAGGCTCATCCTTGAGCGACAGCGGCAGCACGTCATAGCCCATGTGCCGGTAGGGCGCAAGCCAACGCCAAGCCCGTGCAAACGGCTCGGCCAGGTCGCTTTTGTTCAGGGCAATGAGTGGCGTGATGTGCTGTTCTTCTGCGGCAATCAGCGCGCGTGACAGCTGGCTGCTGGAAAATTCCGGCTCGGCGGCCAGCAGAATCAGCACCTGATCCAAATTGGCTGCAAAGGTTTTGGTGCGCACGTCGTCCTGGCGGTAAAACAGGTTGCGACGGGTCTCTATTTTTTCAATCGTGCCCTCGTCTTGGGAAGCCTGCCATTGCACCCGGTCACCCACCACGCCTTGACTTTTTTTGCCGCGTGAGTGGCAAATCAAACGCTCGCCGCTGACGCTTTCCACCAGAAAGTGTCGCCCGTAGTTGGCGACGATCAGACCCGCTGCGCGCGCCGCCTGGGTCATGGTTGTGGTGCGAGCATGGCAACAGGCGGTGCGCAACCGGGTAGTGCATCAACGGCAGCGGCGCACTCAAAATCGGCCATTGACAGCCCCGCCACGTCATGTGTTTGAAAGCGCACTGTGCAACGATTAAAGTGCACTTGCAATTCAGGATGGTGGTTGCGCGCCTGAGCCAGCCAGGCCACTGCGTTCACAAAAACCATGGTTTGTGGGTAGTCACTGAAGCTGAAGGTTTTCTCAATGACCACATCCGCGCCATCACCACGCAAGAGCCAACCGTCAAGTTTGGCCAATTTTGCTATTATTACTGTAGCTGTAAGCGCTTTATTCATAAGGGCTAGAGGCATATTTTCTATATAAAACTAATTTAGGCCGGGGCGGCTCTTAAGCCCTGCATACGCGCCAGCCGCTCTGCGGCTCCGGGGTGCGAATAGTAAAAGCTCACATACAGCGGATCAGGGGTCAGCGTCGACGCGTTGTCTTCATACAGCTTGAGCAGCGCGGTGGATAAATCGTGCGCACTGGTTTGCTGCACCGCGTAGGCATCGGCTTCAAACTCGTGCTTGCGCGAGAACCTGGCCATGACGGGGGCGATGAAAAAGCTCAATACCGGCATGGCCAGCATGAACAGCAGCAGAGCCAGCGCGTCGTTGGCTCCAGCCAGATTGGGCAGGACACCCAGGCCGGTGTAAAACCAGACTTGTTGCGTCAAATAACCCAGCAGCGCAAAACCGGCCAGACTCATGGCAAACATCGACACGATGCGTTTAATGATGTGCTTGTGCTTGAAATGCCCAAGTTCATGCGCCAGCACCGCATCGACCTCAGCCGCGCTCAGTTTAGACAACAGGGTGTCATAAAAAACCACCCGCTTGGCGGCACCAAAACCGGTGAAATAAGCATTGGCATGGGCGCTGCGTTTGCTGCCGTCCATTACAAACAGCCCTTTGGCGTGAAAACCGCAGCGTTGCATCAGCGCGGTCACGCGGGCTTTCAAGGTTTCATCTTCCAAAGGTTCAAACTTGTTGAACAGGGGGGCAATCAGCGTTGGGTAGATCACCAGCAACAGCAGGTTAAAACCCATCCAGAACAACCAGGCCCAAAGCCACCACAGGCTGCCGGAAGCCGCCATCAGCCACAGCATCAGTGCCACAATTGGCAAGCCAATCAGCGCCCCCATCAGGGCGGACTTGAGCATGTCCAACAACCACAGTTTGAGTGTCATTTTGTTGAAGCCAAAGCGCTCTTCCAGCACAAAGGTCTGGTACCAGGACAGGGGCAAATCCAACAAGCCACCGATCAACACAAAGGCGACCAGCAAACTCAGTTGCTGCACCATGCCGTAGCCCAGCAGATGCACCAGAAACTGGTTGAGTGCAGACAGGCCACCCAACAAAGTCCACGCCATCAGCAGCGCCGCGCCCAGGCACATCTCCAGCAGCCCCAGGCGTGCTTTGGCTACGGTGTAGTCGGCCGCTTTGTGGTGTGCCTGCAGCGAAATGGTGGCGCTAAATGCGCTTGGTACAGCCTCCCGGTTGCAGGCCACATGGCGAATCTGGCGTGAACTCAGCCAGACTTTGGTCAGCAGTCCCAGCACCAGGGTAACCGTGAATAAACAGGTGAATAAAAATGAGGGATCAGACATAGGCGTGGTGACGAGCATGGCGGCGAAGTTTAGGTCATCAGCGACAATCTGCGGCCATGACCAGCCCCATCACCCCCACCGCCATTGTGCCGCTGGCCAAATCGGATCAGAACCTGATCTGGCTCGACTGCGAAATGACCGGCCTGAACCCCGAGCATGACCGCATCATCGAGATCGCTTTGATCGCGACCGACCCGCTGCTGACACAGCGCATTGAAGGCCCGGTGCTGGTGGTTCATCAAAGCGATGCATTACTTGATGGCATGGATAAATGGAACAAAAGCACACACGGCAAGAGCGGCTTGATCGACAAGGTCAAAGCCGCCACGCTGACGGAAGACGAGGCGCAGGAACAGCTGCTGGCCTTTGTGCGCCAATTTGTGCCCAAAGGCACTACGCCGATGTGCGGCAACACGATTGGGCAGGATCGACGGTTTTTGGCCAAATACATGCCCAAACTGGAAGCTTTTTTTCACTACCGCAATCTGGACGTGAGCACCCTCAAGGAACTCGCCAAACGCTGGGCCCCGCTGGTGCAAAAAAGCTTCAAAAAGAAGCAGCGTCACACCGCACTGGCCGATGTGCACGAGTCGATTGATGAGCTGGAACACTACCGTACCCACTTCATCAAACTGCCCGATTAGGTAGAAACCAGTGTACTTTTTAAAATCCGTGGCATAATTTCAGGCTGTGCTGCTAACAGCAACGCATATTTGCACATCTCCCAACATTCACTGGGTCTAAAGTCAAACCGTTCGCCGTCTGACTTTAAAAAGACCCCCAGCTTCGATACGAACTCACTGCGGTGAGACAAAGCCGGTTCCGTTTGATGGTTGATGTTTTTTAACCATCGCGGAGCCACTGCACAACTTGCAGGGCTTGCGTATTGAGGAAATACCATGACTGACGCTACTTTAGCGGCTGGCGAAATCTCGTCTGCCGAAAACTTTTCCAATGACATCAACCTGTTGCCCAACGACGCGCCTGACGCGCCTGAGGCAGAAGTCGTTGAGACTCCCAACGGTTTTGTGACCCTGGGGCTGGCCCCAGAGTTGATTGCCGCCGTGAAAGACCTGGGCTTTACCCAGCCCACCACCGTGCAGCTGAAAACCATTCCGCTGGCCATGCAAGGTGTCAGCACCGATGGCAGCAAGGCCAAATTCATCGACCTGATGGTGTCGAGCCAAACTGGTAGCGGCAAAACCGCTGCCTTCCTGTTGCCCGTGCTGCACACCCTGCTTAAGCAACAAGAACAGGTTGAAATTGATGCGCGCGCTGAATACGAACGCGCCGTGGCTGAGGCCGCTGAAAAAGGTGAAGCACCGCCGAAGCGTGCCAAGCGCAAAGACCCCACCAACCCACGTCATTTTTCCGCGCCCACACCTGGTGCGCTGATCGTTTGCCCCACCCGTGAACTGGCTCAGCAAGTGGCTCACGATGCCATCGACCTGGTGCAACATTGCCGTGGTCTTCGCGTGGCCAACATCGTCGGGGGCATGCCTTACCAGTTGCAGATTGCCAAGTTGCAAAACGCCAATCTGGTGGTGGCCACCCCAGGGCGTTTGCTCGACTTGCAACGCTCAATGCAAATCAAGCTTGATCAAGTTCAGTTTTTGGTGGTGGACGAAGCCGACCGCATGCTTGACCTGGGCTTCTCGGATGACCTGGCTGAAATCAACCAGCTCACCATAGATCGCAAGCAAACCATGATGTTCAGCGCCACTTTTGCGCCACGCATCCAGCAACTCGCTGCCCGTGTCATGCGTGAACCGCAACGCATCACCGTGGACAGCCCGCAAGAAAAGCACGCCAACATCAAGCAGGTGCTGTTCTGGGCTGACAACGCCCAGCACAAACGCAAGCTGCTAGACCACTG
Source organism: Comamonadaceae bacterium CG2_30_57_122 (assembly GCA_001871515.1). Lineage (GTDB taxonomy): Bacteria > Pseudomonadota > Gammaproteobacteria > Burkholderiales > Burkholderiaceae_C > Rhodoferax. Next base: position 288 of record MNXW01000271.1, on the reverse strand, counting down.
GCTGCGTGACAGCACCATCAACCAGGCCATCGTCTTTGCCAGCACGCAGATTGAATGCGACGGTCTGGCCAATGACTTGCAACAAGAAGGCTTTGATGCCGTGGCCTTGCACGGTGCGTTGAGCCAGGGCTTGCGCAACCGCCGTCTGATGGCGCTGCGCCAAGGGCAAGTGCAAATTCTGGTAGCTACTGATGTGGCTGCGCGCGGCATTGACGTGCCCACCGTCACCCACGTGTTCAACTTTGGTCTGCCCATGAAGGCCGAGGACTACACCCACCGCATTGGCCG
>MNXW01000298.1 GCA_001871515.1 Comamonadaceae bacterium CG2_30_57_122 | reverse complement strand
TGCTGCAGGGCGCGGCACCGCAAATCGTGCTGGGCATCAACCCCAAGACCCTGCCCAACTTCAAGGGCGTGGCCGACCTCAAGGGCAAAAAGATCGGCGTGTCGGCCCCGGGCAGCTCGACCAATGTGATGGCCAATTTTGTGCTGACCAAAGCGGGCATCAAACCCAGCGATGTCAGCTTCATCGGGGTTGGCACCGGCAACGGCGCAGTCGCCGCCATGCGCAGCGGCCAGATCGATGCCATGAGCAACCTTGACCCGGTCATCACGCTGCTGCAGCGCTCGGGCGATTTGAAAATCATCACCGACACACGCAAAACGAGTGATTCCGAAAAAGTGTTTGGTGGCCCCATGCCCGCGGGCTGTCTGTACGCGCCGCAAGCGCTGCTGGACAAGGCACCCCACACCATTCAAGCCTTGACCAACGCGATGGTGCGCGCCGACAAATGGATTCAGCAAGCCGGTGCCGCTGACATCATCAAGACGGTGCCCGAAGGCTTTTTGCTGGGCGACCGCGCGGTCTACATCGATGCCTTCATTGCCGCCAAAAGCGCGCTGTCACCCGACGGCATGATCCCGGAAAAAGGCCCGCAAACCGCTTTCAGGGCACTGGCCAGCGTGAACCCGAAGATTGCCGCGGCCAAGCTTGACCTGAACGCGGTCTACACCAACGCCTTCGTGAAAAAAGCCAACGCCAAATACCCCAAAGGCTGAGATGACAGCGGCGCTTGATTTGCAGGGCGTGGCCTGCACCTTCACCGCCCGCCACGACCCCGGCCAGCGCTACACCGCTGTGCAGGACGTGAGCCTGACGGTGGGCGCGGGCGAATTCGTCAGCGTCGTCGGGCCCACCGGGTGCGGCAAGAGCACGCTGCTCAACGTGGGGGCCGGGCTGCTGGCGCCCAGCACCGGCAGCGTGCGCGTGTTTGGCCAGCCGCTGAATGGTGTCAACACCCGCGCCGGCTACATGTTTCAAGCCGAGAGCCTGATGCCCTGGCGCACCGCGCTGGCCAATGTGGCTGCCGGTTTGCAGTTTCACGGGGTTCCCGAAGCGCAAGCGGCGACCCAGGCCAATGAATGGTTGCGCCGCGTCGGCTTGGGCGGTTTTGGCGACCGCTACCCGCACCAGATGAGCGGCGGCATGCGCAAGCGGGTGAGCCTGGCGCAAACGCTGGTGCTGGACCCCGACATCATCCTGATGGACGAGCCTTTCTCTGCGCTGGACATCCAGACGCGACAACTGATGGAGAACGAGTTGCTCGACATTTGGCAGGCGAAGAAGAAAGCGGTGCTGTTCATCACCCATGACCTGGACGAGGCGATTGCGCTTTCTGACCGCGTGGTGGTGATGAGCGCTGGGCCAGGCAGCCACCCGATAGGTGACTTCTTGATCGATGTTGAGCGCCCGCGTGATGTGGCCGAGATCAAAACCACCCCGCGCTTTCTGGAGCTGCATGCCGCCATTTGGGCGGTGCTGCGCGAGGAAGTGCTCAAAGGCTATGCGCAACAGTTGAAGGCGGCGTGAGGTGACGGGCTCCGTAGGTTTGTATTTTTGCGCAATGCGCGCTGTTGATCCGCAGGACGACCGGTGGAGCCGCCCCCTCATACGGGGGTACCAGAAATCGGGGGGTCAGCCCCACCGGTCACCCTGCTAGACGGTGTGGCAGGAAAGACAGTGGCAATAGAGATCAATAGCAATGTCCAGCGCAGCGGCCGGTATTGGCGGTCGACGATTTCTGGTACAACAGTATGAGGAGACCGCCAATATTGCCCACTGCGCGGGTTCAAACACACGGCGTTTTGCACTTCTAACATCCATGTTCAACAAGGACACCCCAAAGCATGAAACATGCGTGCCCTGCGTAGGGCGGGTTTCAACCCGCCATGGCCGACTGAAGTCGACCCTACGACACGCCATTCTTGTCGGCTGTGGGCGTTGTTTCACGTTAAACAATAATGCTCAACCATGTGGAAATTCTTCAAACCCAAAACAAGCAACCTGTGGCTTTGGCAACTCAGCCTGCTGATGGCGCTGTTCGCCTTTTGGCACGTCATGACCACGCCCGGCCTGATCCCGCCAATGATGTTCGACAACGACACCCAGGCGGCGTTTTTCTTTGGCGAGCCACTCAAAATGGCCAGCCGCGTCTGGGCCTGGTTTGTGACGGATGCCGACATCTACCAACACCTGGGCGTGACGCTGGCCGAGACCCTGATGGCCTTTGCCATTGGTGCCGGGCTGGGCTTGGGCGGTGGGTTGTGGCTGGCATTGGCCCCCATGGCGTCCGCCATTTTGGAGCCCTACATCAAGGCCATGAACGCCATGCCGCGCATCATTCTGGCGCCCATCTTCAGCGTCTGGTTCGGCCTGGGCATGGGCTCCAAGGTGGCGCTGGGCGTGACGCTGGTGTTTTTCATCGTGTTTTTCAACGTCTACCAGGGTGTCAAAGAAGTCAGCCCGGTGGTGCTGGCCAACGCCCGCATGCTGGGGGCCGACGCGCGCCAGTTGCTGCGCCATGTTTATTTGCCCAGCGCCACCAGTTGGGTCTTCAGCAGCTTGCACACCAGCGTTGGGCTAGCGTTTGTGGGGGCGGTGGTGGGCGAGTATTTGGGCTCCAGCCAGGGCGTGGGCTATTTGATTTTGCAGGCCGAGGGCAGTTTTGACATCAACACCGTGATGGCCGGCATTGTGGTGCTGACCGCTTTTGCGCTGGTGCTTGACAGCCTGGTCGGGCGGGTTGAAAAACGCCTGATGAAATGGCAACCCAAGACCGGAGAGACTGAAAAATTGTGAGCACTAAACCCTTTATTTACATGGGCTATAGGCCTATTTTGTTTAAAAAAATCAACAATAGAAACAGGCGGTTTGGCTGCATTCTGGAAGCGCTGCTTCTGGCGGCTGCGCTCGTAGGTTGCGGCAGCGTCCCGCTGCCTTCCGAGTCCACGTCCGCCGCGGAAATTTTTGATCCTGTGCCCGGCCGCCTCAATACCGAGCAAGCCAACGACGTAACCCTGTATGCGCTGGGCTTGGTGGGCACGCCTTACCGCTACGGCGGCAACACGCCAGAGACCGGTTTTGACTGCAGCGGCCTGATTGGCCACGTGTACCAAAGCCGCGCCGGTATCAAGCCGCCGCGCACCACGGCTGAGCTGTCTTTCTGGGGCCGCAGCATTCCGCAAGAGATTTTGCAGACCGGAGACCTGGTGTTGTTTGGCAAGTCCACCATCGCCAACCATGCCGGCATTTACGTCGGCGGCGGCCGCTTTGTGCATGCGCCCTCCACCGGCGGCACAGTGCGGCTGGAACGGTTAGATGCGCGCCACTGGCAGGCGCAGCAGCCGCGCTTTAGGCGGCCTTGATCGAAATTAACTTAGATTCCTCAATCGGGTGCGTAGCGCACTCACCCAAACTACCTCGCAAACCTGCTTGCCATCATCTCAAACCCTAATGAACAATCTCGGTTAAACCGGTAGCAGTTGTAAATCCAAACCCAGCGGAACAAAGTTTTTGAAATCTTTGTCCAGCGTCAAAAGACGCAAGTTTGCGCTGAGCGCAAACGCTGCCAGGTAGGCATCCATCCAGACTTTTGGCGAGGCACTTGGCACACCAGCTGCGGTGCGCCAAAGCGAAAAAACGCTGGGTGATTCGTCCCGCACCACCACTTGGGGCAAGGCTTGCAACGCGTCCAGGGCTTGTAGGGCATCGCGGTTGGTCATGCCCTCGGCTCCGTAGGCCTTGAGCAGGGCAGGGGTGGTTGCCAAGCGTAGAAAACTTTGCTGGGTGGCACGACAAAACACAGCGGGTGCATGCGGTGTGGCCTGTTGCAAGGCTTGCTGGGCGCTTTGATGGGCTGGATGCGTCGTGAACAGCACCGCCAACCAGATATTGGTGTCAAACAGACAGGCCGGCACGGCGCAAGTCCTCTTGGGTTTGCGTTTGTTGCTCCAGTTGAAGCAAGTCTTGAACCGGCAGGCCTTCGGCGGCAGAACCTGCGCGGCAATGAATCACCGGCAGACCGTTGCTCCCCACCCCTAACATGGACTCAGGTGGAAGCGTGGATGCAAGCTTGGGCGCTTCCAGCCCCAAACCTTGACGTAGCAGTTGAGTCACCAGATCGCGCAGTGTGCGTCCTTGCATCAGAGCGCGCAGCTTGGCCTCACGAACCAGTTCATCTGGCAAATCAAGGGTTGTTTTCATGCAGCAAGTTTACCAGCTAGCTGGGTAGCTGGGTAGCTGGTAAAAAAGTGTCGGATAGATATCTCAAACCCAGGCCGCAGCCGCAATCACCTGCGCCACCGCTGCGGTGAGTTTTTTGGCGTAGGGCACATGCAGGAACTCGTTGGGGCCGTGGG
>MNXW01000262.1 GCA_001871515.1 Comamonadaceae bacterium CG2_30_57_122 | reverse complement strand
TTGACGTGCCCACCGTCACCCACGTGTTCAACTTTGGTCTGCCCATGAAGGCCGAGGACTACACCCACCGCATTGGCCGTACCGGTCGTGCCGGACGTGATGGCATTGCGGTGACCTTTGCCGAGTTGCGCGATCGCCGCAAGATTTTTGACATTGAAGCCTACACCCGCCAACCCATCAAACCCGATGTGATTGCGGGCCTTGAACCCAAGCAGCGTATCCCTGAATCGCGCCCCAGCAGTTTTGCTGGCCGCGACAACCGTGGCGGCGGCAACTTTGCGCCGCGTGATCGCAAATTTGGTGGCGGTGGTCGCTCGGGTGGCTTTGATGCCCCACGTGGCAATTTTGACGCACCGCGATCTGGTTTTGGTGACCGCAACGCCTCTGGCCCTCGTGTGGTGGGTGCAGGCAGCTATCAAAATAACAATGGTGGTGGTTTTGCCGGCCGTGATGATCGCTCTTTTGCACCCCGCGAGAGTGCCCCGCGTGAAGGTTTCAGCTACGAGCGTAAAGGTGGTTTCAACGACCGTTTTGCCGGTGACCGCAACAGCGCCGCGCCGCGTGGCGACTTTGCACCGCGTGGCGATTTTGCTGACCGTAAACCTGCGTTTGGCAAGCCAGCCTTTGGCAAACCTGCATTTTCCAAACCAGCCGGTGGTGGCAAAGTGTTTGTGCCGCGTGACGCACAAAAACGCTTTGCCAAAAACGACCGCTGATCTTCAGCCTTGCCACATGAAGCCCGCAGCTTGAAAAGCTGGCGGGCTTTTTTGTGCGCCCGGCAAGGCGCACTTAGGGATGCGGAAATCACAAATATCCCGTTTTTGGCGGCACTAACGGGCGCATTGCGTCGTTGCAAAACGTTTGTTTAGCAAAGCTAATGTTCATGTTCAACCAGGACACCCCAAAGCATGAAACATGCGTGCCCTGCGTAGAGCGGGTTTCAACCCGCCATGGCCGACTGAAGTCGATCCTACGACACGCCATTCTTGTCGGCTGTGGGCGTTGTTTCACGTTAACAGGCGGGCGCTCAGTCTATGCGACAATACACATGTTTGTGGGGCTTCAGTTGCCTGCAACGCCAGCACCTTGCTGGGAACCAACGTAGCACACGGCGGTTCCGTTTTTGATCCCATCTGCCTTTGACTGAATTGACGCCAACAGCGCCAAACAAGGCCGATGCCCTGGCGCCCTGGATGGGGTGCACCTCTAAATGAAATTTGAAGAACTTAATTTGGCCGAGGCCATTCTCAAAGCTGTGCGCGAGCAAGGTTACGAGACTCCCACACCGATTCAGGCACAGGCCATTCCCGTGGTACTGGCCGGGCATGACCTGCTGGGCGGAGCCCAAACCGGCACCGGTAAAACCGCAGCCTTCGTGCTGCCCATGCTGCAAAAACTGAGCACCGAGGAAGCCCCACGCAGCAAATTTGGTGGCGTAGCCATCCGCGCCCTGGTGCTCACCCCGACGCGTGAGCTGGCCGCACAGGTTGAAGAATCCGTGCAAACCTACGGCAAATACCTGGAGCTGAGCTCTGCTGCCATTTTTGGTGGTGTTGGCATGAACCCACAAATCAGCCGCATGAAAAAAGGCGTGGACATCCTGGTGGCCACCCCCGGTCGCCTGCTTGATTTGATGCAGCAAGGCATGATGGACCTGAGCCAGGTGCAAATGCTGGTGCTTGATGAGGCCGACCGCATGCTCGACATGGGCTTTATCCATGACGTGAAAAAAGTCCTGGCCGTGGTGCCCAAAGCCAAGCAAAGCTTGCTGTTCTCAGCCACCTTCAGCGATGAAATTCGCGAACTGGCCGCGACCCTGCTGAAAGACCCGCTAAGCGTGCAAGTCACGCCGCGCAACACCACCGTGCAACGCATCACCCAGCTGATCCACCCGGTTGGCCGTGGCAAGAAAAAAGCCCTGCTGGTGCACATCATCAACCAGCACAACTGGAGCCAGGTGCTGGTGTTCACCCGTACCAAATTTGGCGCCAACAACGTGGCTGAGTTTTTGTGCAAAAACGGCATCAACGCCATGGCTTTGCACGGCAACAAAAGCCAGTCGGCCCGCACGCAAGCCCTGGCAGGCTTCAAGAGCGGCGAGATGCGCGCCCTGGTGGCCACCGACATTGCAGCCCGTGGCATTGACATTGACGACCTGCCACACGTGGTCAATTACGACATTCCCAACGTGTGTGAAGATTATGTGCACCGCATTGGCCGCACCGGCCGCGCCGGTGCCGACGGCCAGGCCGTGAACCTGGTGAGCCTGGATGAAGAAGGCTTTATGCAAGCCATTGAACGCTTCACCAAGCAAGACATTCCGGTCGAAATCATCAGTGAGTTCATGCCCGAACCCGGCGAAAAGGCCGAGCCCATTGCCATGGGTCGCCAAACCATTTGGGGCGGCGCGGGCAAACCGCCGAGCCGCGACGTGATGATGGCCGCAGCCAAAGCCGCGCGCACTGAAATGCTGACACGGGTACGTGAAAGCAAAGGCCCTGGCGCTGCCCGCAGCGGCAATGGCGGCAGTAATGGCGGTGGCAATGGCGGCGGCAGAGCATCCGCTGGTGGCCGTGGCCCCGCTGGCGGTGGCCGCGGTGGCAACGGTGGCGGCAATGGGGGTGGCCGTGGCCGCAGCAGCGCAGGTGGCGATGGTTTTGGCGGCGAAGGCCGCAACGCCAACCAGTATGACAACGCTGGTGGTGGCCGCGAGTTTGAGCCACGCAGCCATTTGTCAGCCGCAGAACAAGCGGTACGTGGCCCCGGCCAACGCCCGGCACGCGGCTACGGCGGCGGCAACGGCGGTGGTTATGGTGGCGCACCCACCGCCCCAGCGCGTGCGGGCGGCCAACCCGACCCGATGCGCACCAGTGTCGACATGATGACCGACCGCGGCTCACGCCGGGGCGGTGGTGGTGGTTTTGGCGGTGGCAACCGCAACGCGGGCGGTGGTGGCGGCTTTGTCGGTGGCTCAGGCCGCCCCGGTGGCGGAAACCGCAGCGGCGGTGGACGCGGTCGCCCAGGTGGTTCCGGTGGGCCGCGCTAACTAAAACAATAGAGGGCTAGGTGGCTGACAGCCTCCTAGCCCTCTAACGTTCATGTTCAACAAGGACACCCCAAAGCATGCAACACGCGTGTCCTGCGTAGGGAAGGGTTTCAACCCGCCATGGCCGACTGAAGTCGGCCCTACGACACGCCATTCTTGTCAGCTGTGGGCGTTGTTTCACGTTAATAAAAAGCACAATGCGCTATTTAAAAAATAGCGCATTGTGCTTTTTTAGGTTCTGTTTTGAAGCCCACTTCGCGTGTCGACGGTTATCCGCGAACAAACAGGGTCACCAGCGGATCTGGCCCCACTTGTCGGCTCCAGTGACCGTGCACTTTTGCATCAAAACTTTGGCCTGGCGGCAACACATCAGCCGAGTAAAAGTGCTCGCCCGCTTTGAAGATGCGGGCGCTGCCATCCTGCAAACTGATCTCCATCTGCCCCTGCAGAATGAACACCCACTGCGGATCGGTGGTGCAGTGAAACGTGCTGCGAAAGCCCACCGGACTTTGGCGCAACTGAAAGCCGCCCGAAGGCATCAAGGCTGACAAGGCGGCCTCGGGTTTGCCCTGATCCAGCGGCACAGTTTCTTCACGAAACCAGGCGCGACCATCCGTATCGGTGAACAAAACAACTTTGGTGATTGAGGGCATGGCAACTCCGGTGAAAATGATGTTTTTGATTATTCCTGAAAGATGGCTTGACCATGCGATTTCTTCACACCATGCTTCGCGTTGGCAACTTGCAGCGCTCGATTGACTTTTATACCCAGGTGCTCGGCATGACACTGCTGCGCCAGTCTGACAACCCGTCGAACCAATACACGCTTGCATTTCTGGGCTATGAAGGTGGCAATCCGGGGCAGGCCGAAATTGAACTCACCTACAACTATGGGGTGGATCACTACGAATTAGGCAACGCTTATGGCCACATTGCCTTGGGCGTGCCTGATGCTTATGCAGCTTGCGAAAAAATCAAGGCAGCCGGTGGCAACGTCACGCGCGAGGCGGGGCCAGTCAAAGGGGGCAGCACCGTCATTGCTTTTGTGACCGACCCGGACGGCTACAAGATTGAACTGATCCAGCGACCCGAATCGGTTTGAGAGAAGCCAGCTACAAATTCATATAATTGCTACTATTTATGTAGCTGCTTGCGCTTATTCTGAAAGGGCTAGAGGCCTAAATTTCTTAAATTTTTAGTCTCACTGGCAAGCCGGGTGACACGACCCCAGTCGCCTTCTTCAGCGGTGTGCGCCGGCACCAGCCAGGAACCACCGACACAGACCACGTTGCTCAGCGCCAAAAAGTCAGGCGCATTTTGCAAGGTGATGCCGCCAGTGGGGCAAAACTTGACGTCAAAAAACGGGCCTGACCAGGCCTTGAGCATGGCCACGCCGCCGGCCTGCACTGCCGGAAAGAACTTCAGCTCAGTCAACCCATCTTCGCAAGCCGCCATGATCTCGCCGCCGGTGGCCACGCCCGGTAGCAACGCCAGACCCACATCGCGGCATGCCTGCCCCACGGCGCTGGTGTAGCCAGGACTGACGGCAAAGCGCGCGCCTGCGTTGGCAGCGGCTTGCGCATCCGCTTTGCTGCGCACCGTACCCGCACCCACCACAGCCTCAGGCAGCTCACGCGCGATCGCCTCAATGCAGGCCAGCGCCTGCGGTGTGCGCAGCGTCACTTCAAGCATGCGAATGCCGCCGGCCAACAAGGCGCGCGCCATCGGCACAGCGTGCGCCACGTCGTTCAGCACAATCACCGGAATCACTGGTGCATCCTGCATCACTTGCAGGGCGGTCAAAGAGGTTGGTGCATTCATAAAGACTTTCAAAAACTTCAACAAAAGGTCTGTGCAAAATTGTCCCAGCTAAGCGCAGCGGCTGGCAAAACAAAAGGTACATCATGGCAACGCAACGCCGCTGGGCAACTTTCAGTGCGCGCTACAGCCAGCTGCACGCACCTTCTTCGGCCGTAGTGGCGTTGCGCCGCAGGTTGGCAAACAGCGCGCGTCCCATGCCAAGCCCATTGGCCTGGCGCAGTGGCTCTGGCATCGGCAAGGCCTCGCGGATGGCCCATTCAAATTCTGGCACCAGCACCTGCAGCGTACCCGTATTCGCATCCAGACGAATCACATCGCCGTCGCGCACTTTCGCCAAGGCACCACCGGCTGCAGCTTCGGGCGACACGTGGATGGCGGCAGGCACTTTGCCCGACGCGCCGCTCATGCGGCCGTCCGTGACCAGCGCCACTCTGAATCCTTTGCCTTGCAACACCGCCAGCGGCGGGGTCAGCTTGTGCAGCTCGGGCATGCCATTGGCTTGCGGCCCCTGCCAGCGCACCACGCAAATCAGGTCGCGGTTGAGCTCGTTGGCGGCAAAGGCTTGGTGCAAGGCCTCTTGAGAATCAAACACCCGGCAGGGCGCTTCAATCACATGGCGGTCATCGGGCACGGCCGAGATTTTGATCACGCTGCGGCCCAGGTTACCGGTCAGCAGTTTTAAACCGCCGCTGGCGCTGAACGGTGCGCTGGCAGGTCGCACCACTGCTTCATCTTTGCTAGCGCCTACCGCTTGCCATACAAGGGATGGAGCCGTATTTGATACATGATCCTGGGCAGCATCGGTGGCCACGGTGGGCATCGCGGTGTACTCGCGCAAACCCCCGGCGCGTACCGTCAGCACGTCGGCATGCATGAAGCCTGCATCGAGCAACTCGCGGATCACAAAGCCGGGGCCGCCAGCGGCCTGAAACTGGTTCACGTCGGCGCTGCCGTTGGGATACACACGACTCAAGAGCGGCACGACATTAGACAGTTCTGAAAAGTCATTCCAATCGATCACGATACCCGCTGCACGCGCTACGGCCACCCAGTGGATCAAATGGTTGGTGGAGCCACCCGTGGCCAGCAGTGCCACCATGGCGTTGACAATGCAGCGCTCGTCCACCAAACGGCCAATCGGCGGGCAGGATGCCACTGCGCCCAAGGCTGGGGCGGCAGCGTTGGGTGTTTGCTTGCCCAACACGGTGCGCAGCGCTTCGCGTGTCAACTCATCGCGCACCGCTGCACCGGGGTTGATGAAGGCCGTGCCTGGCACATGCAGCCCCATGGCCTCCAACAACATCTGGTTGCTGTTGGCCGTGCCATAGAAGGTGCAGGTGCCCGCACTGTGGTAGGCCGCCGATTCAGCCGCCAGCAGCTCGGGGCGACCCACCAGACCTTGCGCGGCTTGTTCACGCACCTTTGACTTTTCACCGTTGGACAGGCCAGAAGTCATGGGGCCAGCAGGCACAAACACGGTGGGTAAATGGCCAAACTGTAGCGCGCCAATCAACAGACCCGGCACGATCTTGTCGCACACGCCCAGCATCAGCGCACCTGCAAACACATCGTGGCTCAAGGCGACTGCGGTGGCCATGGCGATCACATCGCGCGAAAAAAGGCTAAGTTCCATGCCCGGCGTGCCTTGCGTCACGCCATCGCACATGGCGGGCACACCACCGGCCACCTGCACCGTGGCACCCAGCTTGCGCGCCTCGGCTTTGATCAGATCCGGGTAATGCTGCAACGGCGCGTGCGCTGAAAGCATGTCGTTATAGGCGGTGACGATGCCAATGTTGGACGCCTTCTCGGCCACCACGCGCAGCTTGTCATTGCCGGGCAAGGCCGCAAACGCATGCGCCACGTTGGCACAGCCCAGGCGCTGGGCGCCCGGTGGGCGCTGCAAGGCGGCATTGACTTGCGACAAATAGGCGCTGCGACTGGCTTGGCTGCGCTGCGTGATGCGCTGGGTCACGGCGGCGACGGTGGCATTGAGGGTCATGACGTTCATACCTTTTTGGTAACTAAATTACATGCACAATGGTAACCGGGTTTGGCACCATGACCAGGGGGTGGGGTTACCAATGGGTTACCAACTGAATGGGCCGCCGCCGCGGGCTTCAGACCATGAATTGACACTGCCATGGGCCGACATGACGTAAAGTGCGCGCCTGCATCTGATGAATGCTGACAGGCTTTTTTGACAATATTCCCATGCAAAACTACAAACCGATTGAACTGAACGGTCAACCCATTGCGGCGGATAAGTTTCCGCTGATCTGCACGCCGCTGGTCGGGCGAACGCTGGACAAAATCATGGTCGAGCTGGCGGTGGTACTGCCCAAGAAGCCCGACGTGCTTGAATGGCGCGTTGATTTCTTTGAGCATATTCACGATGCAGACCAGGTCATTGCTGCGGCAGCAGCTATCAAAAAAGCAGCGTGCAACATGCCGCTGCTGTTCACCCGTCGCTCCATCATTGAGGGCGGCGAGAAGATTGCCATCAACGAAGCGCAGGTGATTGCCCTGTACGCTGCGGTGTGCGCCAGCAAAACCATTGACCTGATCGACTACGAACTGGCCAACGGTGCGACCCAAATCGCCCAAGTGTGTGACGCGGCCAAAGCCAACGGCATCAAGCTGGTGCTTTCGTACCACAATTTCACACATACGCCCGATCAGGAAACACTGGTCGCCAAGTTTCTCAGCGCGG
>MNXW01000284.1 GCA_001871515.1 Comamonadaceae bacterium CG2_30_57_122 | reverse complement strand
TGTGACACGCTACCGCGGCACTGTGTCCGTCGCGTGTGTGACTGTTCCGTGTTCCCCTTGGTCCCGGCCCTTGGCTCAACCAACTCCGCTACCGCCATCGCAACAGCAGTTTTGTTCGCCAGCTTCACAGCTACTATGGCCGAGTCTGACTTCTCGGGCTCAATCATCATCGGCTACGGCTCCTCGCCTTCCCGATGCGGGCCAGCCAATAACGACTGGTCAAACCCGAGATCTCCCGGTTCCCGTGCAAGGAGCGTGCACACATGCCAGGTTCTATGACCACGCCGAGTCGGCTGTGCACTCGCGTTTATCGCGCACAGTCGTGTTGCCTTGCACCACAGACACGGTGTCGGCACTCGGGGTATGTCCATTTCGCGGCTCAATGGCTGGCCTATGTGTACCCCTGTCAACGCTTCGCGCCGTACCTCGCAGTACGTCACGCATGACTCGGGGACAATATGAATCGCTACTTCTTTATTGTTTGGGACTTTCACCCGTCTACTCCTTGCCGGTTTCTACCGGCGCACGTCTGTCGGATTTTCGGCATCGAAGCGTTCTCGACGAGCGGCGTAGCCAAATTCGGCCCCAGCGAGGACAGTTTTTGCCGAATTTGCAGCCTCATAGCCGTAGCTATAGGGCAAAAAGGCGGTGAAAAATGGACTGCTGCGGTCGAATTGCAGCCGATGTACCGAAAGTCCGACAGGCGGCTAGGTGCGTGTGACCGTCGTGAGTCAAAACAAAAAACCCCGCGTGGTGCGGAGCTGCAGGCAACTTCAACTTGCGTATAGCCAGATATCTTTGACGGAGATGAGTTGTTGATGGCTCAAAGACTTCTTCCCCCGCCTGGCGGTTATCCCAGGTTAACCCAGTTGGCGGCCTTGTAACAAGTGCCCCGGTGCCGCTCGAACTCAACAAAGGTCTCCATCAGCACATGCTACCTTCTGGGCTGATCGTCACTCATGCACTGCGCTCAACCCTGCCGGGATTTTTAGCGGTTCCCGCTTTGACCCCTGAACTCACGAAAATCATGGCTAAATATCGCCGCCATGACCCACCCCCCATGACACACCCTCTGAGCAAGATCAGATGACTGCGTGAAAAGATTCGGAAAACTCGTCACTGTCAAGTAAAGTGCATTATTCAAAATTCATTTTGAATCGCTGCCAGATTGGACTATGCTGAATCTTCACTCGCTAGAATGCGAGGTTTACCATAGCACAGCCTTACAAGATGACACAACCACAGCTCCCCGTTAATGGCAGCATCGTTGCATTGATTACCCCTATGCTTGAAAACGCGAGCGTAGATTATTCGGCACTGCGTAAACTGATCGATTGGCACATTGCCGAGGGTACTGACTGTGTGGGAGTGGTCGGCACTACTGGAGAATCCCCTACAGTCAGCGTTGCTGAGCACTGTGAAATTATCCGCGTCGCAGTCGAGCAAGCTGCTGGTCGCATACCTATCATGGCAGGTTGCGGTTCTAACTGTACTGCTGAGGCCATTGAACTCGCCAAGTTTGCAAAAAAGGTCGGGGCTGACTGCCAATTGCAAGTGGTGCCTTACTACAACAAACCGACCCAAGAAGGTCAGTTCCAACACTTCAAAGCAATCGCTGAAGCAGTTGATTTACCCTTGATTTTGTACAACGTACCAGGTCGCTCGGTGGCAGACATGGCGGTAGACACTGTGTTGCGACTGGCACAAGTGCCTGGCATTGTTGGCATCAAGGAAGCCACCGGTGACATCGGACGCGCCCAATGGTTGATACGTGAAGCACCCAAGGGATTCGCCATTTATTCGGGCGATGATCCAACCGCGGTGGCGCTAATGTTGTGTGGCGGTCAAGGTAACATCAGTGTCACCGCTAATGTTGCACCTCGATTGATGCACGAATTGTGTCTCTCAGCCATGGCGGGTAACGTGCAGCGCGCCATGGAGATTCAATTCAAACTGATGCCTCTGCATAAAAATCTGTTTGTGGAAGCCAACCCTATTCCAGTCAAATGGGCTGCAGCCCGCATGAACCTTTGCGGTGGCACTTTACGTCTGCCTTTGACAAAATTGACATCCGCTAATATGCCAATTGTTGAATCTGCCATGCGCTCCAGTGGCATTCTCTGAACCAAATTATTGATTGAAAATATGATTTTTCATCTGAAGGAACTTTTGTGAACCATTTTTCCAGACTCGCACTTTTTAGCCTGGCATTGACTCTTAGTGCCTGCACGGTTTTGCAGGGTGACAAAGTCAATTACAAGAGCGTTAACAAGGCATCATCAGTTGCACTTGAAGTTCCACCCGATTTGACCCAGCTCTCGCGAGAAACCAAATACAACCTTCCTGGTGCCTCTGTGACTGCATCAGGATTTCAGTTGGGACAACCCGTGAATCGCTCTGACACCACAACCGCTACTGCAGCGCTTGGAGATGTTCGCGTAGATCGCGCCGGCAACCAACGTTGGTTAGTGGTCGATCGTCCAGCCGACAAACTTTGGGCACCCGTGAAAGATTTTTGGCAAGAAAGCGGTTTTGTGCTCACGCTTGACCAAGCGGAGCTTGGCATCATGGAAACGGATTGGGCTGAAAACCGCGCAAAGTTGCCGCAAGACGTGATTCGCAGCACCTTGGGCAAGGTGTTTGACTCCCTCTACTCTACCGGTGAGCGCGATAAATTTCGTACTCGCCTGGAACGCAACGCCAACGGCGGCACAGACGTATTCATCAGCCATCGAGGCATGGTTGAGGTTTACAACTCTGACAAAAAAGACCAAACCGTGTGGCAACCCCGTGCCGCAGACCCTGAGCTGGAGGCTGAATTTTTACGCCGCCTGATGGTCAAGCTGGGTATCACCCAGGAACAATCCAAAGCCTTGGTCGCTGCCGGTGCAGCGCCGACTGGCGCACAGGTCAGCAATGTCAATGGTCAGCCTGTGGTTCAAATCAATGACGGCTTTGACCGCGCTTGGCGTCGGGTTGGCTTGTCACTGGATCGCACCAGCTTCACGGTGGAAGACCGTGACCGCAGCAAAGGCATTTATTTTGTGCGTTATGTTGCCCCCAATGCAGACAAGTCAGAACCCGGTTTCTTTAGCAGTCTTTTTGGTGCTACCAAGAAAGACAACGCACCACAAAAATTCAGAATCACCGTGGCGAGTCAGGGCAACACCAGCACCGTCTCGGTACAAAATGCCGACGGCTCAACGGCTCCAGCAGCTGACGCACAACGCATTGCCAAGGTGCTGGCAGACGACCTCAAATAAACGCCCAGACTGCTCATGAATCGGACTGATCAGTCAGTCCAACCAATGTGTAAACGCATCAACGGGTTCTCGTGGGGTGTGAAACGTGTTAACCCGTGCTTGCTCATCGGCATAGCCTAACGACATGCCGCACACCAGCATTTCATCCCCCCCCGCACCAATATGCGGCAAGATGATGCTGGCAAATCCGTTCCACGCCGCCTGTGGACAAGTATGCAAACCCCTGGCTCGGGCAGCCACCATGACATTCTGCAAAAACATGCCGTAATCCAGCAAGGAGCCACGCCCCAGAACACGGTCGATGGTGAACATCAGCCCCACGGGCGCATCAAAAAAATGGAAGTTGCGTTGATGCTGTTCGTGCATCGCATCCTTGTCACCCTTGCCAATGCCAAGCAGGCCATAGAGACCCCAACCATTTTCTCGGCGGCGGTCAATGTAGGGGCTGATCCATTTTTCCGGGTAATAGTCATAGGCTTCACGGTACTTGTCGGCCAGTGCAGGGTCTGCACGCAAGGCATCATGCGTTGCGCATACTTTGTCCACCAGCGTTTGTCTGCTTTGGCCTTGCAACACATAGACTTTCCAGGGTTGGGTGTTGGTGCCCGAGGGTGCCCGGCTGGCCACCTGCAAAATGTCATGAAGCGTTGCACGTGACACCGCTTGCGAGGTAAAGGAGCGCGCAGACATGCGAGAGGTAATGGCTGCGTCCATGGCAGCCACAAGCGCCTCATCTGGGTCTGTCAGTTGTTTCATAAAAGTTTCTCCAAAACGCGTTTGAATGCATCGGGCAATGGCGTGGGGCGGCGGGTTTGTCGATCCACATAGACGTGTACAAAATGCCCTTTGGCCGCGGTCAATACCTGCCCTTGGGCGAACAAGCCCACTTCATAGCGCACACTGGAATTACCCAAGCGCGCCACCCGAACACCGGCTTCAATGGTTTGCGGAAAAGCCAGCGGCGCAAAGTAATTGCACTGGGTTTCTATCACCAGACCTATGTGGGAGCCATGTTCTGTGTCGAGCACACCCTGTTCAATCAAATGGGCGTTCACGGCGGTGTCGAACCAACTGTAATAGATGACGTTGTTCACATGGCCATAGACATCGTTGTCCATCCAGCGCGTGCTGATGGCTCTGAAAACCCGGTACGCACTGCGCGACTCGGGTTGCGGTTTATCTATGGCTACTGGCAAAGTTTTTAGGGGTGTTGAAGAGCACATGGTTGTCCATTTTGCCAGTGCCAATCAGCCCTCTACAAATCCAAACCATCAAGGTTGATGGTCTTTCATCAAATCCCGCAAACGTTTGGGAGCAGGAATCAGAGGCGTTCGGCTGCGCGTCCAGGCTCCTTGTTCAGACGGCGAAAGGGCACGACCCCGGCTCATGAACCAGGAGGCCAGTTTGTACAAGCCAGACTTGCTGTATACCTGTGACCACATGCCCCAAACGGTGGAGGCAGCCAGGGTGCGTGCTGCGCCACTGCCGCGCAAGGTGGCCTCTTCTGTCTCAGGCCTAGCCTGCGCTTCATTGCGCAGACGCACCAGAATGTCGGTGATCGGAATTTTGACGGGGCACACCTCGTTGCAAGCACCACACAGGGTGGATGCAAAAGCCAACGGATAGGTCTTGTCCAGACCCAGCATGTGCGGCGAAATGATGGCCCCAATGGGCCCCGGGTAAGTCGTGCCATAGGCGTGTCCGCCAATACGGGCGTACACCGGGCAATGGTTCATGCAGGCACCACAGCGAATGCACTGCAATGTGGCACGCAGTTCCGCGTCGGCGTAGGCCTGCGTGCGCCCGTTGTCCAGCAAAATCAAGTGCACTTCCTGGGGGCCGTCTTTTTCATCAGGCTTGCGTGGGCCGCTGATCATGTTGACGTAGGTGGTGACCGATTGCCCTGTGGCAGATCGCGTTAGCAGGCTCAACAGGGGCGGCACATGTTCGAGTTTTTCAACTACTTTTTCAATGCCGGTGATGGCAATATGCACTTTGGGCACGGTGGTGCACATGCGGCCATTGCCCTCGTTTTCCACCAGGCATAAAGTACCGGTTTCGGCCACGGCAAAATTGACGCCAGACAGGCCAATATCCGCCTCGGCAAACTTGCGCCGCAACACACGCCGACCAATCTGAATCAGTGCGTCAACATCCTCTGTATAAGTCACACCGGGCACCTCATCGGCAAACAGTTGGGCAATTTCCTGCTTGGTTTTGTGAATGGCGGGCATGATGATGTGCGACGGCGCTTCGCCTGCCAGTTGCACAATGTATTCCCCCATATCCGACTCAAAAGCCTCGATGCCAGCGGCTTCCATGAAGTGGTTAAAACCCACCTCTTCGCTCACCATCGACTTGCCTTTGATGATGCGCTTGGCATGCACCTGCTGGGCAATTTTCAACGCAATGGCATTCGCCTCGGGGCCGTTCTGAGCCCAATGCACATGCACACCGTTGGCAGTAAGCTTGGCTTCCAACTGCTCCAGCAAGCGGGGCAAATTGGCCAGGCTGTAGCGCCGAATCGATGCACCCAGCTCACGCAGACCTTGCAGCTCGTCTTGATCCGGGAACTGCGCACGCCGCTTGGCCTGTAAAAAGTCCATGGCACCGCGAAAGTTTTTACGTTGCCCCGGGTTGTCCAGCACGGCTTTGCTACGGGCCTTGAAATCTTCTGTGGGATGAAGGTGAATGACTTTGCTCATGCTTGGCTCCCTTCTGTGTTACGCAACAGCACCACCAGCTCCTTGGGGCCGTGTGCGCCGTAGGCGAGTGTTTGTTGAATGTCTGCCGTCTTGGAGGGGCCACATACCAGCAGCGCATTGGTGGGCATACCGGCCGACCAAGATTCAGCCGTCATGGCGGCGTAAAAATCTTCGTGAATGGTGTCCACATCCAGCAGCACAAAATGGATGGATGGCACCAGCGACATCAAGCGGGGTTCACTCGGCGTGGGCCACAGAATCAAGCTACCCGTTTCAGCCACCGCACCGCGCGCCAGTGTCAATGACGCATCTACACCGTCAAACAACAAATCTTGCCAGCTGTCAATGGGTCGGTCGTAAGGTATAAGCTTTATGTCATCCGTTTGGCAGGCCTGCAGTTGTGCGCCATGCGGCGTATTCGTGCCAATCAGTATTTGACGCAAACCTTTGACTGCAGCCACCTGCAACAAGACCGACGACCAATTGTCATGCGTGACATCATGAAGCTCTGTATGCACCGCCTCCAAAGCAGCGCGCAAACGTGCAGTGCGTTGAGCGACATCTTCCGAGCGGCGATGGGCTCCAAACCACCCGGCGACATCGGGGCTCACGTGTTGCGCTGCCACCAGGGGCTGGCGCAAGCGGCTCAAAATTTGTTCACGTGCGCTCATGCCTCACCCCCATTGGTCCGCCGCCACAAGAAACTGGCCAGATGCTCACCAGGCAAGCTGGGTTGTTTACACCCGGCCAATTCGTCCTGTTTGGCGGCACGCCCGGTGATGTTGAGCAAACATCCGCAATCTGCACTGACCACGCAGGATGCGCCGGTATGCTTGATGCTGGCCACTTTGTCGGTGGCAATGGCTTCGGAAATGTCTGGGTACAGCAGCGCAAACGTGCCTCCAAATCCGCAACACTCTTCAATTCGGGCTTGTTCTTTAACTTGTACCTTGTCCAGACTGTCCAGCAATGCAGCGCTGGTTTCATGCACCCCCATCTGGCGACGGGCGTGACACGAGGTGTGCAGTGCGATGGTGCAAGCCTCTCCCTTGTCTGCGTGGTTGAAATTGACCACATGCACCAAAAACTCGCTCAACTCATAAACCCGATCTGCCAGTGCCTGAGCCTTGGCATGCAATTCTGGATCATCGGCAAACAGATGCGGATAATGGGTGCGCATCATGCCGCCACACGAACCCGACGGCACCACCACCGGCCAGGGTTCTGTAAACAAATTGAGTTGCGCCAAAGCCACTGCGCGGGCTTCGTCTGGGTAGCCGCTGCTGTGGGCGGGTTGTCCACAACAGGTCTGCTGCTCAGGGTAATGAACCCGGATGCCCTCACGCTCTAGCAGCTTGACGGTATCAAGCCCCGCTTGCGGCGTGAATTGATCAATAAGACAAGTCGAAAAGAGATAGACATCGGTCGGTTTTGACGGATAGCTGCGGTCGGTCAACCCATATGAATTCATTCATCACCTCTTGGTTTTGTAAGCAAACCGATTGTGAAACGATTTCAGCCTATGGTCTTTTGAAATTTAACACGATGAAGTGTCAAATATTTCAACACAAACCATCCATCAGGGATGCGGAAATTGCAAATGTACCGTTTATGGCGAGTGCTGACGGGATGCAGTGCTAGGCGCAAGACGCGCCGTTTAGCTCTGCTAAACAAGTGGATTGAAACGACGCAATGCGCCCGTCAGTGCCGCCAAAAAAGGGATATTTGTAATTTCTGCATCCCTTAGGGCATGAAT